>CADCWE010000203.1 GCA_902806325.1 uncultured Thermomicrobiales bacterium
GCCGCCCCCCGCCGGCGGGGCGGAACCGGCGGACCAGGCGCGCCAGGCGGGCGGTCCCCAGGGCCGCCACGATCGGCGGCGCCAGCCGCCCGGCCAGCCGCTCCCACCAGGTCAGGCGCTGGACGGCGTAGGTCGCGACCAGGATCAGCGAGCGGACGCGCTCCGGGTGGGCGCGCGCGAACGCCTGGGCGACCGCCCCGCCGTGCGAATGGCCGAGGACGTGGACCGACGCCACCCCGAGCGCGTCCAGCGCCGGGGCCAAGTCGGCGGCCACCGCCTCGGCGGTCAGGGGGCCGGGCCGCGCGGCGCCGCGGCCGTGCCCGCGCAGGTCGGGGACCAGCAGGCGGTGGCGTCCCGCCAACCGCGGCGCGAGGTGGTCGAACACGTCGCCGGTGGTCAGGATCCCGTGCAGGAGGAGCAGGGGCGGTCCCGACCCGGTGTCCCGTACCATTAAAGGTAAATGCGCCGCCGGACCGTTTTCGCGCATCGCGCGCTTCCTCCACGCCGCCACAACCCTGGGGGGCGGGTAGCAAATGGCCGGAAGGAATCCCCTTCCGGCCTTCGCTTCTTGTCCGTGGTCAATGCAGACGGGGCGCTCGTGATCGCTAGCGTCGCGGCTGACCAGGTAGCCGCCGGTCAGGACCGTGACCAGGGTCCGCGCCTGGTCGGCGACGACGTTGCCCGCCTCGTTCGCCGCGCAGAGCACGCCGGTCACCGCGGCGACGAATGCCCGCAGCTCGGTGGTCTTGAACGAGGCCTTGGTCTCGTCCCACGATCGCCCTTGGGACACCGGAACCGAAGTGCGCGCGACTGTGGTCGCGTCGTGAAGGGTTGCCACCGTGCAGGCGACCCCTCGAGCGTGTCCGACGGCCAAGGATTACCGGGTGCGGCGCCGTGCTTGCCATAAAGCACGGCTCGTACCACCAAGGGTTGGCCGCCCGCGACGCCATCACGGTGGTTCGACGATTCCCAAGCATTCCCTTGGCGTTTCGTCGGCAAGGGAGACCGTTCGTTCTCGGACCCGGGACCACGGCGGGTCCCGGGGCGCGACATCGTTCGGGATGCGGCGTCCTCGGACCAGCCGGCGCCGTCGTGGCGTCCGCGCCCCGCCCGCCGGGACCGCCGCCATTCCCGCCCGTCCCGCGGCCTTCCTCCCGTCGGGCGGCCGGACGAGTGTTCGCCCCGGCGGCGCCGATGCGCCCCGCGATGGACGGCGCGAGACCGCCGGCCGGTTAACGCACCCCGCGGTGCCGTCGGTGATCCCTGCTGGCTCCGGGCGGCTCGCTCGCGCCGAGCGGCGGACCCGGAACCGGCCGCAGCGGGGCATGGTGGTCCTCGCCGCCGGCGCGCGGCGAGACGACGGGGAGGAGCGCCGACCGGCGACCGGGACCGATCCGGATCCGCATCCGGGGGCCGGTCAGGATCGCGCGAGCCAGGCCGCGGTTTTCGGGGCCCCGGCCGCGTCGTCACGCGCCGTAGCGGGCCGCGGGCCGGGCGAGGACCGCCTGCGAGGAGCGGATCGCCCACGGGGCGGTTGCCGGTTCGGGGCGGATGGCGCAGAATCGGTGGGGCGCGTCGGTCCCGCCGTGACCGCGTCGTGCCCAAACGGATCGCCCAGATCGGAGCCGAACCCCCGATGCCCGACGTCGACGCCAGCGCTCCCGCCGCCCCGACCGCGACCAGCACCGCGCCGTCCCCGCCGGACGCCTTTCCGGAGACCGCCTCCGGCACCGGCGGCGCCGCCGCGCCGGCGGCCCAGCCGGTCAGCCAGCCGTCCGCCGCCGTCGACGCGGAATCGGCGACGACCGCAGCCGAGGCCGCGGCATCGCCGCCGGAACCGGGTCCGAAGCGGATCGCGATCGTCTTCGCCCACCCCGACGACGCGGAGTTCATCTGCGCCGGCACCGTGGCGCGCTGGGTCGCCGAAGGGCACCACGTCACCTACGTGTTGCTGACCAACGGCGACAAGGGCAGCAGCGACCCCAGCGTCACCCCGGAGCAACTCGTCGCCACCCGCGCCGCCGAGCAGCGCGCCGCCTGCAAGATTTTGGGCGTCCGGGACGTGGTCTTCGTCGGCTTCTCCGACGCGATGCTGGTGGCCGATCTCGACACCCGGCGCGAGGTGGTGCGGGTGATCCGCCGCCTGAAGCCGGACGTGGTGGTCTGCGGCGATCCGACGATCCGCTGGGTCGGCCAGGACTACCTCAACCACCCCGATCACCGCGCCGCCGGCGAGGTGACCCTGGACGCGATCTACCCCGCCGCCCGCGACCGGATGACCTTCCCCGAACTCCTGGCCGAGGGTTTGGAGCCGCACAAGGTGGCCGAGGTCTACCTTTCCGGGGCCAAAGAGCCGGACGTCTGGATCGACACCACGCCCTACCTCGACAAGAAGTTGGCCGCCCTCCGCGCCCACGCCAGCCAGCTCGGCGACTGGGACCCGGAAGAGATGGTCCGCCAGTGGGCCAGGGAAACCGCCGCCCGCAACCCCAACCCGCCCGAGGGCGCCGGGGAGTACGCGGAAGCGTTCAAGTACTTCAAGCTGGACTGACCGGCCCTCCCGAAACGGCGTCGCGGCGGTTTTTGGCCGGCACGGCTCGGTGCCCCGTCCTGCCCGCCCGATCCCCTGTGCGATAATCGCGCGTCAGTCCTCAGTCCTCAGTCCCCATCCCGTCCGGAGGCAGCCCGTGGTCACCGCCGCGCCAGAAACCGCCCCCCCGATCCTCGCCGAGTCTGGTCCCGCCTCGCCGATGCTGGAGTGGGCGTTTTTCGAGGGCCGGATGGTGCCGTTCACGGAGGCCAAGATCAGCGTCGGCACCCACGCGGTGCAGTACGGCACCGGCGCCTTCGCCGGGATCCGGGGCTATCTGGACGACGACGGCGAGACGATCAACATCCCCCGCCTGCCGGAGCACGCCGGCCGCCTGCTCAACTCCGCCAAGCTGCTCCGCGCCGAGCTGCCGTTCGATCGCGCGTCGCTGGCCCAAACCGTGATCGATCTGGTCCAGCGCAACGCCCCGACCGGCGACGTCTACGTCCGCCCCTTCATCTACAAGGCGTCGGTCCAGCTCACCCCCCGCCTCAAGAACCTGAAGGACGAGCTGGCGATCTACATGCTGTCTCTCGGCGATTACCTGGACACGTCCAAGGGCGTCAAGGCGATCGTCTCCTCCTGGGTCCGGGTGCCGGACAACGCGATCCCGGGCCGAGGAAAACTCTCCGGCGCCTACGTCAACGCCGCCTTCGCCAAGGACGAGGCCGAAGAGAAAGGCGCCGACGAGGCGATCCTGCTCAACACCTCCGGCAAGGTCGCCGAGGGCAGCGCCTGCAACCTCTTCCTCGTCCGCGACGGCGTCTTGATCACCGCCCCGATCACCGGCGACATCCTGGAAGGGATCACCCGCCGCACCATCCTCCAGTTCGCCGCCGACGAGGGAATCCCGACCGAGACCCGCACCATCGACCGCTCCGAGCTGTACCTGGCCGAGGAGGCGTTCTTCTGCGGCACGGGGGTCCAGGTCGCCGCGATCGCCTCGATCGACGGTCGCCCCGTCGCGGATGGCCGCCCCGGCCCGATCACCGGCCGGTTGCAAGCGCTCTACTTCGACACCGTCCGCGGCCGCTCCGACCGCTACCGGCACCTGATTACGCCGGTCCGGGTCGTGCGGTAGGCATCACATTGGCCATCAACGGAGCGCCGTAACTTGGCGGGAAACGCCCGAAGCGCCTGAATCTCATCGAGGTGGAGATCGCGTACGATCGCATCAGTGACACCCAGGTGATCCATTTCGTCGGCCGAGGACGTGTGCCGACCGGCGTCCCGGAGGAGGGCGCGGTCGACGGTCGCGGCCTCGTCTTCGCCCGGCCGGACCGGTTGACGGATGAAGGTGTGGGGATCCAGGTCGGTGGCCGACAAACGTTCACGGGTTCTCGGTCGGGGACTGCTCCTCCGCATCGAGCGCTCCGGCATCGCGCAGCCGCTGGAGGTAACCCGTGCGGTCAATCGTGCATTCAACGATGGCGAGCAGGTCTGCCGGGGTGACGCGGAGTTGCTTGGCCATCGCGGCGACGAGGGGATCGCCCAGCGTGCGGTGCTTGGTTCCGGTCGAGACCATCGTGCGGACGACCAGGCGACCCTCGACGTAGAGCCGATAGACGCGGTGATCTCGCTCGTCGAGCTCCATCCGGAGTTTGCCGCTCAATGCCCGCTCGAGGTCCGCGCGCGACAGTGAAACCACTACGCGGCGAGCGCGAGGTACCGGCGCAGGGTGCCTAGTTCGTGGGCGAGGGCGGGCGCCAGCATGGCTTCCTGGTCTTCGAGATCCGCGAAGTGGTCGAACAACGATGACGCGTAATCCCGTAGAGCGGCGTCGAGGTCGTCACCGGCGCCGTAGACGCTTGAGAAGTCGTCGGTGACAACCACGACCTCATCGCCGGATGCCAAGAGGTCCAGACGCGGCGTTCGCAACACGCAACGGCCACTCGGAGCGTCCAGGACGAAGTCGCGTTCGATCCCGTCCTCGATTCCCACCACCCGGACGGCGATCGCTTGCGCAGTGGGATGCCCAACGACCGAGCGCTGCCGCGTTTCCACTCGTCCATCCTCGCCGTCGCGCCAACGTCTACCGGTCCGAGCCACCGTAGCATGCCGGAAACGGGAAGCGTGCTTGCCTACGCCCGCGGGTCGATCTGCACCTTCAGCCCCGCGCCCTTGCGGACCAGCTCCACCGCCTCGGCGAATCGGTCCAGCGGCAGGGTGTGGGTGACCATTTTCTCCGTGTCGACGGCGCCGGCGGCGAGGACGTCGATCGCCTGGCCGTAGGAGCGGAGGACGGCCATGGTGCCGACGACGGTGATCTCCTCGTTGTAGATCTTGAACGGCTCGTAGGCCGCGGTCTGGTGTGGCGGGCAAACGCCGAACAGGAGCAGCTTGCCGCCCCGGATCACGCCGTCGATCGCCCGCTCGGCGACCTTGGTCACGCCGGTGGCCTCGATCACGTTGTCGAAGCCGCGCGAGGCGTGGACGCGCACCTCGTCGAGCGACGCGCCGACCAGGTCGAAGCCGAAGCCGCGGGCGATCTCCAACCGGCTCGGGTTGATGTCGATCAGGGCCACCTTGCTGGCGCCGTAGAACCGCGCCAGTTGGGCGTTTTGGAGGCCCATCGCGCCGGCGCCGTAGATCAGAAAACTGTCGCCGGGTTGGGGTTGCAGGAGGTGGAAGCCGTGGACGACGCAACTGACCGGCTCGACCAGCGCGGCGGCGGCGTAGTCCAACCCCTCCGGCAGCGGGTACACGCAGCGCGCCGGGACCGCGACCCGCTCGGCGAACCCGCCCTGCGTGCGGCCGACGCCGATCCCGTTCCAGTTCTCGCAGAGGTTGCCCTTGCCCCGCTGGCAGAAGTAGCAGAACCCGCAGTTGAGCGTCGGGTCGACCCCGACCCGGTCCCCGACCGCGATCCCCTTGACCTCGTCCCCGACGCCGAGGACCTCGCCGCCGAACTCGTGCCCGATCACGATCGGGTAGGTCGTCGGCGGGAACTCGCCGTCGATGATGTGCAGGTCCGTGCCGCAGATGCCGCAGGCCGCGACCTGGATCAGCACGTCGTTCGGGCCGCACTGGGGTTCCGGCACGTCGGTGACGCGGACATCGCCGGGTTTGGTGACGAGGACGGCTTTCATGGCGGTGCTCCCTTCTCGGCGCCGTCGACGGGACGTTGTAGGGGCGCACGGCATGCGCCCCGTTCCGGACCACGAACCTTCGCGTTCGCCACGATTGGTCGGGGGTCGGGGACCGGGCACACGGCATGCGCCCCGACGATCGGCGTCCCCTGTCCCACAGACCCCGGACGCTACTTTACCGCCCCCATCGACAGTCCCCGCACCAGTTGCCGCTGCGCCACCCAGCCGAGGAGGACGATCGGCAGCACGCCCATGGTGCAGGAGGCGGCCAGTTTGGCCCAGAAGAGGCCCTCGCCGGTGACGAAGCGGACCATGAAGATCGGCACCGTCGAGGTCCCGACCGAGGCCAGGTTAAAGGCGAAGAAGAACTCGTTCCAGGCGAAGATGATGCTGATGAACATCGTCGCGACCAGACCGGGCGTGATCATCGGCAGCACGATCTGGGTCATCTCGCGGAACAAGCCGGCGCCGTCGACGCGGGCCGCGTCCAGCACGTCGCGCGGCACCTCCTCCAGGAACGAGCGCAGCATCCAGACCGCGATCGGCAGGTTCATCGCGGTGTAGAGGATGACCAGGCCCTGCATCGTGTTCAGCAGGTCGAGGCCGAAGCCGAAGAGCTTGGGGTCGCCGTTGGCGCTGAACAGGATGTAGAGCGGCACGATCGCCCCGGCCGGCGGCATGAACCGGGTCGAGATGAAGAAGAAGAGCACGTCCTTCCACTTCTTCGGCCGCCGCAGGGCCAGGGCGTAGGCGCAGGGCACCGCCAGCAGCATCACCAGCGCGGTCGAGGACAGCGAGGCGACGATCGAATTGCGGAAGAACGGCCAAAAATCGATCCCGAACACGTCGGCGTAGTTCTCGAACGTCGGATTAAAGACCAGCTTCGGCGGCAACTCGACCGCCTCCGCCTCGGACTTGAAGCCGGTCAGGAACATGTAGAGCACCGGAAAGAACGCGATCAGGCCGACGATCCAGGCCGTGATCGCCCAGGCCGTCGAGGCCGACTCGTTGCTCCGGCCGCGCCCGACCCGCCGCCGGGCCGATCCGGGAAGCGCCATCGCCATCGCCTACGCCTCCTTGATCAGGCGGTCGAGCAGCCGCAGCAAGAGCGTGATGCTGACGATCGAGATCAGGACCACGATCACCCCCAGCGCGGCGCCGCGGCCGACGTCGAAACTCTCGCGCGCCTTCTCGTAGACCAGGTAGGGCAGGGTGGTCGACTGGCTGGCCGGGCCGCCCTTGGTCAGCATGTAGATCGGGTCGATCTCCTGGACGATGAAGACCGTGCCGAGCAGCCCGCCGAGCTGCAGGAACCGCGACAGGTGGGGAAAGGTGATGTCGCGGAACTCCTGCCAGGCGGTGGCGCCGTCGACCCGGACCGCCTCCCGCACCTCCTCGGAGATGGACTGCATCCCGGCCAGCAGGATCAGCATCATGAACGGCGCCCAGCGCCAAACCAACACGGTGATCACCGACCCGGCCGGGAAGTTGCCGAGCCAGTTCGGCGAGACCTCGCCGGGGAGGACGGAGCGCGTGAACCAGTTGATGACGCCGAAGTTCGGGTTGAAGAGCTGGTACTTCCAGGTCAACGACGCCGCCGCCGGCATGATCAGGAACGGGGTGATCAACAGCGTGCGGACGATGCCCCGCCCGGGGAACTTGTGGTTGACCAATTCCGCGTAGAGCAGCCCCAACAGCAAGGACAAAAACACCGCGGCGACGATGAAAACGGCGGTGTTGACCGCCGCCTCGCGAAACGTCGGGTCGCGGGTCAGCAAGAACCAGTAGTTGTCCAGCCCGACGAAGGCGCGGCGCTCCGGCCGGTTGAGGTTCCAGCGCTGGAGGCTGTACCAGATGGTCAGCAGGAACGGGAGTTGGGTGACGAGGATCGCGTAGACCAGCGCCGGCAGGATCAACAAACGCCCAACCGGCTGGTTGGCGAGCCGCCGCATGAAGGACGGGCGTTCCTCCGGCCGTGGCACCCCGGCGAAACTGCGCTCGGCGACGGCCATCTGGGGTGCCCTCCCGGCGAGCGTGCGGTTCGAGGCGGGACCTTGCCCGGGAGCGAGCCCTCGCCCCGGCCCGAAGGGTCGGGGCGACGGCTCGCCGGGGACGCGCCCGGCGCGTCCCCGGCACCCGGCCTACTCCTGGTACCCGTTGTCCAGCGCGACCTGGTTGGCCAACTCGTTGGCCTCGGCGATCGCGGCGTCGACCTCGGTCGAACCGACGAGGGCGCCGGCGAAGATGTCGGTCACGTCGTTGCCGAGTTCCTGGAACTCGGGGATGCGGACGAACTGGCCGCCGGTGTAGGGCACCGGCTCCTCGGTGGGTTCGTTCGGGTTGGACTCGTTGATCGCGCCGAGCACGATGTCGGCGAAGTCGGCGGCGCGCTCCAGGTACGCCGGGTCCTCGTAGAGGGACTGGCGGGCGCCGGTCGGCGCGGTGCCGAAGCCGCCGGTGGCGGCGACGACGGTGTCGACGTACTGGCGCGAGGTGGCCCACTTGGCGAACGCCAGGGCGGCGTCCTTGGCGTCGGAGTTGGCGGCCATCGCGAAGTTCCAGCTCCACAGCCAACTGCCGGTCGGCAGCTTCTCGCCCGGCGGGTAGGCGAAGCCGACCACGTCGTTGAAGTCCGGGTTCTCGGCCGGGTCGGTGATCAGCTCGGCGGCGGAGGTGGCGTCGTACCACATCGCGCACTTGCCCTGCACGAAGAGGGTCTCGGTCTCGGTGAAGCCGTTCTGCTCGACGCCCGGCGGGCCGTAGGCGCGCAGGTTGTCGATGTAGAACCGGATCGCGGCGGCGGAGTCCTCGTCGTCCAGTTGGGCGTTCCACTCTTCGTCGAACCAGCGGCCGCCGAAGGCGTTGATCACGGTGGTCAGCGGCGCGCCCTGCTCGCCCCAGCCGGGCAGCCCGCGCAGGCAGAGGCCGTAGACCTCGTCCGGCTGGTGCAACTGGGCGGCGAACTCGGCGATCTGGGTCCAGGTCGGGCGCTCCGGCATCTCCAGCCCGGCGGCCTCGAACAGGTCCGTGCGGTAGAAGGTCATCGCGCTCTCGCCGTAGAACGGCAGCGCGTAGAGGCCGTCCTCGTAGGTGAGACCGGCGGTCATGCTGGGGAAGAAGTCGTCGACGTTGTAGGCGGCGTCTCCGGCGACGTCCTCGCCCACCTCTTCGAGCCAGCCCTGCTCGGCCCAGAGGGGAACCTCGAAGGGGCCGATGGTGACGAGATCGAACTCGCCGCTCTGCTGGGTGATGTCCTGGGTGATGGTCTGGCGGATCTCGTTCTCGGGCAGCACGGTCAGATTGACCGTGATATTGGGATACGCCTTGGCGAACTCGCCGGCGTTGACCAGCTCTTCGAGGGCCACCATCTGGGGGTTGGCGACCATGCCGACGGTGATCTCGCCGGTGATGCTCGGGTCGGCGACGACGGCGGCCGGGGTGCCGCCGACCGCCACGGACGGGGTGGCGTCCTGGGCGAGGGCGCCGCGGTTGGCACCGGCCAGGATCGGGATCATCAGCGCGAACAGCGCGGCCAACGTCAGGACGCTGCGGGTCCTCATCCTCGAGCCCTCCTCACGACGCGTACTTCGATTCCGACGCCAAGCCGGCGGGCACGATGCCGCCGGTCGGTGTCCGCCGCTGTGCCGGACGCCACTCCCTTCCTCCACGCCGGGGCGTGCCACGGTCTGGCGGGTCATCCCCCAACGGTCCTCTTCGGCAAGAACCGGATGGTCCGACCCCAACCCCGATGCTAGCAGAGAACGAACGATCGCGCATGCATTTTTGTGCGAGCCGCGCCCGCCGGCTCGCATCGAGGCGGGCGGACGGGGAGCCGCGGCCGATCCCGACCCGAACCGATGGTCGCCACCGCCCGACTCGGTGACGCCGCGATCCTCGGCCGCTCCCGGTCCACCTCCCCGGTTACCCGACGTGGATCGCCGGCCGCTTCGCCGGGTCCGGTTCGGCCTTGCGCAAGACCTCGCGCGTCACCGGGGCGATGTCGCCTTCGCCGAAGAAGATGTAGCGGGCGAGGTACTTCAAGGGGTTGCCCTCGCCCCAACCGAGGTAGGCGTGGGGCCGCTTGCCGGTGCGGTCGCGGATGTGGAGCAGGATCGCCGCGATCGCGTTGGCGATCGAGGCGCTTTCCGCTTTAAGGATGCAGAAGTTGCCGACGGTTTCCCCGGTGACGCGCAGGGTCGGCGCGAAGTCGGAGGCGTCGCGCACCGTCACCTCCAGGAACAGCACCGTGCCGCCGGGTGGGATGTGGTTGGCCTCCCGCTCCTCGCGCTCCTTGAGCAGGTACTCGCGGGAGTCGCGTTGGTCCGGGTGGTTGGCGATGATCCGGATCTCGCCGGTCTTGCCCGCCTCGGCGATCAACGCTTCGGCGGTGTCATCGAAGACGATCTCGGTCACCCGCAGCTCCGTCGTCCGCCAGACCCGGGAGACCAGCGAGGTGACGACGATGCCGACGATGAAGATCCCGGCGATCAGGATCCCCTCCGGTTGCTCGATCACCGTCACCGCCGTGGTGTAGACGAAGACCGCGGCGACCGCGCCGAAGCCGATGGTCGCGTTGCGCTGGCGGCGGCGGCGGGCCGACAAGGTGACCGCGATCGTCGCCGAGGTGATCAAGGCCAGCACGCCGGTGGCGTAGGCGCCGGCCTGGGCGTCGACCCGTGCCCGGAACAGCAGCGTGACGGCGAAGCAGATCGCGGTGAAGATCAAGACCAGGGGGCGGGTCGCCCGGCTCCAGTCCGGCGCCATCCCGTAGCGCGGCAGGTAGCGGGGGACGATGTTGAGCAGCCCGGCCATCGCCGAGGCGCCAGCGAACCAGAGGATCAGGATCGTGCTGGCGTCGTAGACGGTGCCGAAGAGGTCGCCCAGTCGCTCGTGGGCCAGGTAGGCGAGGGCGCGGCCGTTGGCCTCGCCGCCCTCCTCGAAGGCCGCCTCCGGGATCAGGATCGTGGTCACCAGGCTGCTGGACAGCAGCAACACGCTCATGATCGCCGCCGCCGCGGTCAGGAGGTGGCGGGCGTTGCGGATCCGCCCGGCCGGGTTCTGAGGCGTGTCGGTGGGGTCACCGGCCACCAGCGGCATCACCACGACGCCGGTCTCGAAACCGGACAAGCCCAGCGCCAGCTTGGGGAAGATCAGCAGCGCGGCGCCGATCATCAGGAACGGGTTGCCGTGCTCGGCGACGAGCAGCGCTCGCCAGTCGTCGATCAGGCCCGGGTCGCGGGCGATGCCGACCAATCCGGAGGTGATCACGACCAGGTTGAGCGCGATGTACAGCGCGACCAGGATCACCGCGATCCCGATCGCCTCCCCGAACCCCTTCAGGAACACCGCCCCCAGGAGACCGATCAGGAGCAGGGTTAGCGGGATCTCGGCGCCGTGGAGGAAGCCGGTGAACGGGTTCTCGACGATGTGGGCGGTGGCGTCGGCGGCCGAGAGGGTGATCGTGATCACGAAGCCGGTCGCCACGAAGCCGATCAGGGCCAGCACCAGCGCCTTGCCCTGCCACCACGACAGCAGGTGTTCCAGCATCGAGATCGAGCCGTCGCCGTGCGGGCTTTCGGCGGCGACCCGCTTGTACATCGGCAGCGCGCCGAAGAGGGTGATCAGGACCAGGATCAGGGTCGCCAGCGGCGCCAGCGACCCGGCCGCCAGCGCGGCGATGCCCGGCTGGTAGCCGAGGGTCGAGAAGTAATCCACCCCGGTCAGGCACATCACCTTCCACCACCGGTGCTGGTGGTGATGCTGGCGGTCCTGGCTGTAGGGGCCTTCCGCCTCGCGGGTGTAGCCGTGGAGCAGCCATCTTTTCAACCCGACGCGGGGCCGGGCGGCGGACGGAACGGGGGTTGTGGTGGTGGCCATCGGATCTCCGGGCGAACGAAGGGGCGACCCGCCGCGGGACGCCCGTGCGGGATTGTGTGACCGATTGCCGGGCGAATGTCAAGGCAATGGGGGCGGACTCGGGCCCAGCGCCGCCACGGGTCGCCGGGGCAACCCGTCACGCGGCCGAGGACCGCCGCGGCGGTGACCAGAAGGCCCGGTCGACGCGCGCTCGAAGCCCCCCGGATCGGACGGAACGACTACTCCGCGTGGCCGTTCTCGTCGTAAAGCGCCTCACCGCGAGCCCGCCGATGTCACGTCCGTAACCCCATTCGCGCTTGCGCCTCATCACCCGCCCTGACATGCTACGCCGAGGTTGGGCGGCGGACGACGTGGTGCGGGGGTTGATGGGCGAGCGGGACGGATCAAAGCGCGGACCCCGGTGGGTTCCCCGGCGCATCGGGGCGATCGGCTCGGCGATCGGGTGGGAGCGGGCGGCGCTGGGCGCGGTGCTGGCGTTCGCGTTGGCGATCCGCCTGCTTTGGTTGCACCGGGTGCCGGCCAATCTGACCGCCGACGAGGCCGACAACCTGCGGGTGGTGCTCCGGATCTGGGAGCAGGGCCAACCCGGCTTCTTCGGGCTGGACTGGAAACCGGCGCCGGCCTTCAGCACGCACCTGATGTCGTGGTTCATGCGCGTCTTCGGGGACGGGCAGTTCGGGGTCCGCTCGGCGTCGGCCATCCTCAGCGCGGTGGCCTTGGTCCCGTTCTACGCCCTGGCGCGACGGGTCGTCGGCATCCCGGCGGCGCTGGCCGGGGCAGTCTTGCTCGCCAGCGGGCGCTGGTACCTCCACTTCTCGCGCTCCGGGTGGGAGAACGTCCAGGTCGGGTTGTTCGCCCTGGTCGCGGGTTGGGCGCTGACGGTGGCCTGGGAACGCGGACAGCGGCGGTGGTACGTCCTCGCCGGGGGGGCGGCGGCGCTCGGGCTGTACGGCTACTTCGCCGGGCGGCTGATCCTGCCGGCGCTGCTGGCGACGGCCCCCCTGGCCTGGTGGACCACGCGGCGGCGGGGCACGGTTCGCCCGTTGACCGGGCGGAGTGGACCGCTGCGGGTCCGTACCCTGCCGCTGGGCGAGCGCCGGCGGGACCGCGATGTCCTGGTTGGCTACGCCTTGGTCGCCGCGACGGCGATCCTGCTCTTCCTGCCCCAGGCGCGCACCATCCGCCGGAACTGGGACCACTTCAACCAGCGGACCGCCGTCGTCAACATCATGAACACCCCCTTGCCCTACCTGGGCGAGGAGACCCGCGGCGGACTGCTCCTGCTCCAGCTCGAGCGCACCGTCTCCGGCTACGTGTTGCTGGACGGGTCGCTGTTCAACCACGGGCGGTACAGCCCCCCCGGGCGGGCGATCTACGACCGGTTCACCGGCGTCTTGTTCGTGGCCGGGTTGGCGTTGGGGGTGGTGCGGTGGCGGAAGACGGCCCTCTGGTGGACCCTGCTCTGGATCCCGCTCTTGGGCACCCAGGTCCTGACCTCGGGCACGCCGGACGCCGCGCGCGCGGTCGGGGCGGCGCCGTTCGTCTACCTGTTCGTGGCGTTGGCGCTGGACGCGGTCGTTGGCCTACCGCGGCGATTGATCCGGACCCCGCGGTGGCGGCCCTTCGCGCGGCGGGCGACGCTGGTCGCGGTCGGGGTGATGGTCGCGGCGGTCGCCGCCTGGAACGTGCGCGACTACGCCGACTGGATCGCGACGCCGGACGCGTTGCGGGTGCGCGAACCGGCCGTGACATACGCGGACTACCCCGTCTGGCGCGACACGGTCCGCTGCGAGCTGTCCGGCGGTGTTCTTCGGGTTGCCGGCGACGGCCACCGGAGCTGCGCGGACCCCGTCGAGGTCGCGGTTGGCGACCCGGTTGCGGATCGGTGAAGAACCGGAACCGGGATGAATCCATCCGCGGGAGTCCGGCGTAAACCGGTACGAGAGCGTCGCCCCAACCATCCGATGCTCTCATCCCGACCCCCGTGGAGCGCCGCACACGCTCCATCCTTCCCCTTCCCGCACGAAGCCCGGCCGCGCGGCCGGGTTTCGTGTTTAACCGCCGCACCGTCGGTATCTCAGCCCAACGCGGGTGGACGAGCGCCGGGCGCCGGGTCCCGCAGGAAGCGCCGCTCGACCCAAAAACCGCCGAACGGGATCACCGCGCCGGCCGCGACGAGCAGGGTTTGGCCGAGGGTCCAGCCGCGGTCCTCGCGCTCGAAGATCACCAGCGCCACGTAGGCCAGGAACAGGACGCCGTGGATCGGCCCTAGCACCGTCACGCCTTCCGGCTGGTCGACGGCATATTTGACGACCGTCGCCGCCAGCAGCAGGATGAACGAGGTGGCCTCGGCCAGCGCCACCCAGCGGAACCACAACCGCTGCTCGATGCGCAACCCCTTGCCCGGGCTGCCTTGGGACACCGCCATCGTTGCCTCCGTTCGCGGACGTGGTCGCGCGTCCAGCTACCAACCGAATCGCGGTTTGGCAACCATCAGGACCAGGATTAGCAGCCAGGCGAGGGCAAAGACGCCCGCCCCGCCCTGGACCAGCGAGCGGTCGCGCTCGGCCCCAGGTTCGCCGACCTTGAGCGCGTCCACGATGCGCCGCTGCCCCGGCAAGATCGCCGCCTGCAAGAGCAAGAACGCCCCGGCGAAGACGACCAGCGACAGGATCACCCAGCCCTCGTCGAGCAGGTCCGCCAGCGCCGCCAGCACCACACCCAGCACCGGCACCACCAGCGTCGCGGAGCCGTAGGACCGGCTGGCGCAGTGCAGCGCCCGCGCCACCGCCAACGACTCCGGCGTCGCGTAGCGGAGGAAGGCGCTCGTGGCAAAGGTCGCCGGCCCGAGCAGCGCGATCGCCGCCGCGACGTGGGCCACCAAGAGCAGGGTGCGTTGGGTGAACAGCATCGCCCTGCCGCCGTCCGCGAGTTGCGTCTCACCTGCTGAGACGGCTTGATCGCCCCGTTCGGGTCAGCACCCTCCGCGGGTACCGCTACTCTAGCCAGAACGGGGGGCGATCGCACCCCGCCCCGGAACCGATGCCCGATTTCGCCGGGTCCGCCGACTGTCGGTGCCCGAGCTTCGTCACCGCCTGTCCTCCACGGGCCGGAGACCGGCTGCCCCGGTTCAGCGGCGCCGTCCGTCGCGGACGCGGGTTAGGGCTGGGGATCGTCGGCCACGTAGCGGCCGTGGTCCGGCACCGCGATCGCATCAAAATTCGCGACCAGCGCCGCCAGGCCGCGGGTCAGGGCCTCCCCCGCCATCGGGGTGCCGTGGCCGGTCGCCGCGATGGCGGGTCGCAGCGCGGCCAGCGCCTCGACGGAGCGTTTCGCCGCCGCCCAGTCCGGCGTGAAGTAGGCCGGGGGGCCGTGGACTTCCTGCTCCTGGCGCAGCACCGCGTAAAGCGATTCTTGCTCCACCGTGACGAAGGCGTCGCCGGCGATCAGGCAGCGGTCGTCCTCGCGGAACAAGCAGACGTGGCCGGCGGTGTGCCCCGGGGTGTGGATCCAGCGCCAGCCCGGCATCTCCGGCACGCCGCCGTCCTCCGGTAACGCGCGGACGCGCTGCCCGAGGTCGATCGCTTTCGCCGGGTAGGCGAACGAGAGCAGCGCCATCGCCCCCTTGCCGACCGTCGGATCCGGC
The DNA here is from genome assembly GCA_902806325.1 of uncultured Thermomicrobiales bacterium. GTDB lineage: Bacteria > Chloroflexota > Chloroflexia > Thermomicrobiales > UBA6265 > CADCWE01. The sequence continues at coordinate 15,203 of CADCWE010000203.1, forward strand.
GGCGGGTAGTCGGCTTGGCCGGTCAGGTGGGGCAGCTCCCGCGGATGGGCGTAGACCGGGACGTCCCAAGTCTCGAACAGCTCCGGGAACGCGCCGACGTGGTCGAAGTGGCCGTGGGTGAGGATGATCGCGCGGGGGGAGGTGCCGGCCCCGAAGCGCTCCTCGGCGGCCTCCACGATCGCGCCGGCGCTCCCCTGGAGACCGGCGTCGACCAGCACCCAGCCGTCCTTGGTGCCCGAAAGGTACAGGTTGACGAACAGGTTCCGGACGCGAACCAGATCGGGCGCGGCCTGATCGACGGTGGTGGTGACGGCCATCGGTTTCCTCCGGCGTGACGGCGCGGCGTCCGGGTGTGGTCGGGGTGGGTTGGGGGCGGAGTGCAGCCGGGCACGGCTACCCCCGGCCGTTGCCGTTGCCGTTGCCGTTGCGCACCGCCCGCCAGGCCGCGACGGCGACACCGGCCCCGACCAGGGCGCCCCGCGTCACCGCCGGGTGCAGGGCGGAGGTCGTGTAGAGGCTGGTCTTGAAGACGTGGCCGGGGTAGTTGCCGCGTTCGGTCAGCCGCTCCGAGGGGCGATCGAGCGCGTTGTCGTCGAGCGGACCGGCCGGCTCGTCGCTCTTGGTCCCGGGGATCACCAGGCGCTCCATCAGCTTGTCGGCTAGGCGGGGGGCGCGGTAGCCGAGCACGGACTGGCCTTTGCCGCTGCCGCCGACAAAAACATCCCGGGTCGGGTGTTCGGCGCAGTGCAGGATCGCCTGGGCGACGACCTCCGGCGCGTAGACCTTGGGGACGTGCTTCGGCTCGGTTTCCAGGTAGTTCTTGGCGTTGAGGGGGAACGGGGTGTCGATCGGGCCCGGCTTGATCAGGCTGACCGAGACCGGCGCGCCCGCGTCCTCCAGCTCCATCCTCAGCGCGTCGGTGAACCCCTTGATCGCGTGCTTGGAGGCGGAGTAGATCCCTTGCAGCGGCAACGCCCGGTCGGAGACGGTGCTGCCCAGGTTGATCAAGGCGCCGCCGCGGTCCTTGAGCACCGGCAGCGCCACCTTGGAGCCGTAGACCACCCCCCAGAAATTGGTCTCCATAACGCGGCGCATGTCCTCGATCGGGACCTCCTCGATCGTGCCGTAGATCGAGACCCCGGCGTTGTTGACCCAGGTGTCGAACCCGCCGAACTCCGCGTGCGCGACGCGGGCGATCTCCCGCACGTCGTCGGGGCTGGCCACATCGGCGACCACCGGCACAGCCCGCCCGCCGCCGGCGGTCAACTCGGTGACCAACGCCGATAAGGCGTCGGCGCTGCGCGCCGCCAGCACCAGCCTGGCGCCTTTCTGGGCCGCCAGCCGCGCCGTGGCGAGGCCGATCCCGGACGAGGCGCCGGTGAGGACGATGGTCTGATCGGAGAGCTTTTTCAACGAAACGCCCATCACGGAGACTCCTTGCGCGGACACGCGACCGGTGGGAGATGGTTCCGACGGCGGTCGACGCGCCAGACGGGAACGTGGCGTCGTCACCGGCCGGGACCACGGGCTCTCCGGTCCCGGAGAGACGGCGTCGGCGGGATCGTCGTGGACAATCTATGCACCGTTTGTGCCATCCGGTCGTCGCCTGCCTTCGTGCTGCGCGCGTGATCCCCCGCGGGCCATCGGCGCACTCGCGAGGAGGCGGAGTCCGCGTTGCCTGGTGATCCCCACACGCGGTCGCGTCACCGGAGCCGGTACCCGTCCGCCAGCGCCCGGTACCGCCGCACCTGATCGTCCTGCCAGGCGCCGGAGTGTCCCAATTCGGCGGCCAGCAGCGCGGCCACGCGGGGCGCCGCATCCTGGCTCGCGCGGGCGTCCAGGAGCAGGGCGCGGGTGCGGCGGGCCAGGACGTCCTCGACGGTGCGGGCCTGTTCGTGGCGCGCGCCCCAGACCACTTCGCCGGCGCGGTAGGGGAGGTTGGGGTGGAGCGGGAGGTCCCAACCGGGTTGCTCGGCCAGCAGGCGGCGGAGCGCCGGGGCGTCGGTGCCGTAGACGCCGAACGGTTCCGGCTCGGGGGCGGGTGGTCGTCCGTCGACGGGTGCCGGGGCGCCGTGGAGGCGGAGGTTCGTCGTCCGGCCGGGCGCGGGGGCAAGGCCGCCGACCGCGATCGCCTTGTCGACCGTTTCCTCGGCCATCCGGCGGTAGGTCGTCCACTTGCCGCCGGTGATGGTGACCAGGCCGGTTTTCGAGACCAGCAGCGTATGCTCGCGGGACAACGACGACGAGGCGGCGTCCGCGCCGGCTTTGACCAACGGCCGCAGTCCGGCGTACATGCTCAGCACGTCGTCCGGCCGCGGGTCCTTGGACAGGTAACGGGCGGCGTGGGCGAGGACGAAGGCGATCTCGTCGGCCAGGGGTCGCGGTTCCAGCGTCGCCTCCGGGACCGCGGTGTCGGTGGTGCCGACGATCACTCGGTCGTGCCAGGGGACGGCGAACAGCACCCGCCCGTCGTCGGTGTTGGGGATCATGATCGCGTGGTCGCCGGGCAGGAACGTCCGGTCCAGGACCAGGTGGATGCCCTGCGACGGGGAGAGCATCGCCGGCACGTCGGGGTCGTCCATCCGGCGCACGCTGTCGGCGTAGACGCCGGTGGCGTTGACCACGACCTGGGCGCGGAGGGACAACGACTCTCCGGTCTCGGCGTCGCGCATCGTGACCCCGCGGACCTTGCCGTGCTCGGTCGGCAGACCGGTCACCGGCGCATGGTTGAGCGCCACCCCGCCCAGGTCCTCGATGGTCCGGACCAGGGAGATCGCCAGCCGGGTGTCGTCGAACTGGCCGTCCCAGTAGACGATGCCGCCCCGCAACCCTTGCGGCTCCAGCGTCGGGGCGAGCCGCAGCGCCTCCGCCGCGCGGATCGGGCGCGAGAACCCGATCCCGAGCCGCCCCGCCATCAGGCTGTAGAGCAGCAGCCCGGCGCCGTAGTACGGGTTCGACCACCAGGTGTAGCCGGGGACGACGAACGGCAGCTTGCCGACGACGTGCGGCGCGTTGTCGAGCAGCCGCCCACGCTCCCGCAGCGCCTCGTAAACCAGGGCCAGGTTGCCCTGGGCCAGGTAGCGGACGCCCCCGTGGACCAGCTTGGTCGAGCGGCTCGAGGTCCCCTTGGCGAAGTCGTCGGCCTCCAGCAGCAGCGTCCGGTAGCCCCGCGCCGCCGAGTCCACCGCCGTGCCGAGGCCGGTCGCGCCGCCGCCGACCACGATCACGTCCCAGGGACGGGGGTCGCGGATCTGGTCCAATAGGGCGGCTCGGGTCATCGTTGGTCCTTCGTCGTCTCTCGTCACGGCGCCCCCGGCAGCCTACCCCGATTGGAGGACGGTGACCAGGCAGAATGGGGTGGGCGGTGCGAGCGCCCAGCCCCGCATTGGGCGCGCTCCAAGGGGGCATCTCGGACGCAACGACCCGCCGCCCGCCACCCACCTGCCCGAACGGGCGGTAGCCCACCGAACCGTCGCCGCCGTACCGTTCGCGAATCCGTCGCGCGGGGGACGCCGCTTCCTGGCAGACTGGCGCCGGGACGTTTCTTGTTGCGACCGCGGGAGCCAAGCGATGGCCAAACCGACCCTGCTGACGGTGGACGACGACGCGGAGGTGCTGGCCGCGATCCGGCGTGACCTGCGCACCCAGTACGGCGCGGAGTACCGCGTCGTCGCCGCCGGGTCCGCGGAAGAAGCCCTGAAGACCCTGGACGAGATCAAGCTGCGCGGCGAGCCGGTCGCGCTGCTCCTCTCCGACCAGCGGATGCCCGGCTTCAACGGCGTCGAGTTCTTGGAACGGGCGAAGGCGATCTTCCCGGACGCCAAGCGCGTCCTCCTGACCGCCTACGCCGACACCGACGCCGCGATCAAGGCGATCAACGACGTCCGGCTCGACCACTACCTGCTCAAACCGTGGGACCCGCCGGACGAGCAACTCTACCCCGTCGTCACCGACCTGCTCGCGGACTGGCAAGCCGCCTACCACCCGCCCTTCGAAGGCCTGCGCGTGATCGGCCACCGCTGGTCGCCGAAGAGCCACGCCCTGCGCGACTTCTTGGCCCGCAACCAGGTCCCGTACCGCTGGCTGGACATCGAAACCGATCCCGACGCGGCGGACCTGCTGCAACGCGCCGGGACCGATCCCAAGACGCTGCCGGTCGCGTTGTTCGCCGACGGCTCCCACGCGGTCGATCCGAGCACGACGGAGGTGGCGGAGCGGATCGGCCTCCAAACCGAGGCCAAGCTGCCGTTCTACGACCTGACCATCGTCGGCGGCGGTCCGGCCGGGCTCGCCGCCGCCGTCTACGGCGCCAGCGAGGGCCTCAGCACCGTGATGGTCGAGCGGGAGGCGCCCGGCGGCCAGGCCGGTCAAAGCTCCCGGATCGAGAACTACCTCGGGTTCCCGGTCGGCCTCTCCGGCGGCGACCTCGCCCGGCGGGCGGTCGCCCAGGCGCGGCGGTTCGGGGTCGAGATCCTGACGCCCCAGGTCGTGACCGGGGTTCGGGTCGAGGACCCGTACCGTTACCTGACCCTGGAAAGCGGGGCCGAGATCGCCTGCCACGCCCTGATCGTCGCCACCGGGGTCGCCTACCGCAAGCTGGACGCGCCGGGGGTGGACCGCCTCTCCGGGGCCGGGGTCTACTACGGCGCGGCGATGACCGAAGCCATCTCGTGCCGGGACGAGGAGGTCTTCGTCGTCGGCGGCGCCAACTCGGCCGGTCAGGCGGCGATGTATTTTGCCCGCTACGCCAGCCGGGTGACGATGCTGGTCCGCGGCGAATCGCTGGCCAAGAGCATGTCCCAGTACCTGATCGACCAGATCGCCGAAACGCCGACCATCCGGGTCCGGCCATTCGCCGAGGTGGCGCGGGTGGACGGCGAAGGCAAGCTGGCGTCGGTCACCGTGCGCGACGTCCGAACCGGGGCCGAAACCACCGAAGCCGCCTCGTCGTTGTTCGTCTTCATCGGCGCCGCGCCGCGGACGGACTGGCTGGACGGCGTGGTCGAGCGGGACGAGCGCGGCTTCCTGCTAACCGGGGCGGATCTGATCCGCGGCGGCAAGCGGCCGAAGGGCTGGACCGTCGACCGCGACCCGGCGCTGCTCGAAACCAGCGTCCCCGGCATCTTCGCCGCCGGCGACGTCCGCCACGGCTCGGTCAAACGGGTCGCCTCCGGCGTCGGCGAGGGCGCGATCGCTGTCTCGTTCGTCCACCAGTACCTGACCAAGGTCGGGGGCACCCGATGACCGCCCCCAACCTGGCCGCCGAACTGCGGGCCACCTTTTTGTTCGAGCCGTTCACCGACGAGCAGATCACCTGGTTGATCGCCAACAGTGCGGTCGTCGAGTATTCCGAGGGGCACCACCTGTTTGAGGAAGGCCAGATCGCCGACGCGCTCTACGTCCTGCTCGAAGGAAGCTGGCGCTTCTCGCGCACGGTCGGTGCCGACCAGGTGATGTTGACCAACGCCGACCAGCCGGGGACCTGGGGCGGCTGGCTGCCGGTCTGGGACGAGAGCACCCCCTGGATCGGGGCCAGGACCCTGGCGCCGAGTCGGTTCCTGCGCATCCCGCCGGAAGCGGTGCGGCACATGTTCGCCCACGGGTTCCCGATCGCCGCCCATCTGATGGCTGGCCTCACCACCGGCCTTCAGCGCTTCGCCGCCGCCACCCGGCAACGGGAAAAGCTGGCCGCGCTGGGCAAGCTCTCGGCCGGGCTGGCCCACGAGCTGAACAACCCGGCCGCCGCGACCCA
>CADCWE010000204.1 GCA_902806325.1 uncultured Thermomicrobiales bacterium
TTGGTTTCGATCAGGTAGCCGGGATCGGCGGCCTCGATGCCCTCGATGGCCGTGAACATCTTGGTCAGACTGGCCATCGCGGCCCGCTCGTGGGCGCCGCGGGACGCAAAAATCTCGCCGGTCTCGGCGTCGATCACGATGTAGTACTTGGACGTGATCTGGAGGTCGGGACCGGTTTGGTCGACGGATTGGGCGGCCAGCGGCGACGGCGCGGCGAGGAGCGCCAAGGCGATCAGCATCGCAATGCCGCGAAAGACGAGGGACGCCACATGAACTCCTGGATGGACGGTGGCGATCGGGCGGGTGCGGCGCCGATGATAGCCATCGGCGAGGGAGGGCGTCAAACCGGGGGTGGTTCGTCGTTGGGTCGCTCGGGGCTGAAGACCCGGGCCGAACCTTTGAGGTCCCCGCGAGACCGAGAACGGGCGCGGCGGTGGCAAGCACAAGAACGGCCCGCGTTGGAGCGCGGGCCGAATCTGATGACGGCGGGTGCTTGGGTGGGCGACACTGGACTCGAACCAGTGACCTCCACGATGTCAACGTGGCGCTCTAACCAGCTGAGCTAGCCGCCCAAGCCTCGCGGGGTGCCCCGGAGTTGGGCAGGATTATACCGACGGGGATGAAGGGGCGTCAAGCGCGCCGACGCCGTGCCCCGGAGCGGCGTCGGGGCCGGCGTGGCGCGAGGGACTCGACCGGCCGAGAACCTCAACGGTCCGGTTGGCCGTCGGTCGCGAACCCGACCTATACTCGCCGGATGGACCGGAACACCCGCCCGCCCGACTCCCACGATGACGGTGATCTGCTGGATCGGTTCCCGCGATTCGAGCGGGCGACGACCCGGCTGGAGCGGTCGTTCGGTCCGAGCTGCCTGCTGAGCATGGTGATCACGGTGCTGTTCTTGTTGCTGCTGAAACGCTACCTGCGGTTGTCTTGGGCTGGAATGGGGATCATGTCGCTGGTGATCTGGTTCGGGGTGCTGGCGTTGTTGGTCCGGTGGCGACCGGAGACGGTGGTCGACGAAGAGGAGTAGGATCGGCAACGCGGTGCTCGTCGCGGCGCATGGCATGCGCCCGCGTCGCCCGGCGGCGTGACAAGGGGTTAGGCCACCGGACAGAATATCGAGCCAAGATGTTTCCGGGACGGGCGCGTGCCATGCGCCCCTCAAACGCCCCGTGCCTATCCGCCAGCTCAGTGCCCCAAGACCTTGACGCTGTTGGCCCGCCGGTGCCAGCGCACGTCGGACTTGCCGAAGCGGCCGAGCAACTCGACGGCGCGACGGTGGAGGGGGGCGAGGTCGGGGTGCTTGACCTTCCAGTCGCCGTTGACCTGGTTCACCACGAGCGCGCTGTCGCCGTTGACGATGACGGCGGTTTCCGATAGGTCGCCGCCGAGGTCTGCGGCGAGGCGTTCGAGGGCGGCGATCAGGGTCCGGTACTCGGCCTGGTTGTTGGTGACGCGATCGCCGAAGTCGAGTTGTTCGTGGGCTAGAACGCCGGTCGGGGCGGTGATGTGGAACGACCCGTAGCCCTGGCCGGGGTTGCCGAGCGAACCGCCGTCGAAGACGATGGCGAAGGGGCCGGTCTTGGTGGCCATCGCGGTAGTCGGAGAGCCTGGGGCTGATGGCCCAGGCTGAATCCGCGTCGTCCCTTCGGGACTGAGGACGGGGCGGTTCGTTTTTGCCCGATCCGGTTTGGCGGAGGTTGAGGACGCGCCCAACGCCTCGGCTTGGCGGGCGATGAGCGCGTCCTGGCGGGCGACGGTCTCGCGGAGTTCGCGGACTAGGGCGATCAGGGCGTCGCGGTCCTGCTCCTCGAGCGGGACGGGTTTAGCGGGTGATTTGCGGGCGGCACTCAATGGTGGGCGTGCTCCTGCAGTTTAGCGGCGGCGGCCTTGATCTGCTCGGCGAGGTGGGACGGCACCGGTTGGTAGTGGGAGAAGGCGGTGGTGAAGCTGCCCCGGCCCTGGGTGATCGAGCGAAGGTCGGTGGCGTAGCGCTGGACCTCGGCGGCGGGGTCGGTGGCGTCGACGGTGGTGGTGCCGTTGGTGCCGGGGGTCATCCCGTTGACGTGGGCGCGTTTGCCGTTCAGGTCGCTCATCACGTCGCCCATGTAGTGTTCCGGCACGGTGACGTGGATCTCGAGCACCGGTTCGAGGAGTACGGGTTTCGCCTGCAGGACGCCCTTCTTGAACGCTTCCTTGGACGCGATCTTGAACGCCATCTCGTTGGAATCGACATCGTGGTACGACCCGTCGGTCAGCGTCACCTTCAAATTGACCACCGGGTACCCCCCCAGCGGCCCGGATTCGAGCCCCTCGCGGACGCCTTTCTCAACGGCCGGGTAAAAGTTGCGCGGAACGGAGCCGCCGACGACCTTCTCGGCGAACTCGAAATCGGCGTCGGGAAGGGGCTCCAGCTCCAGGAAGACGTGGCCGTATTTGCCGGCGCCGCCGGTCTGTTTTTTGTGCTTGTACTCGGAGAGGGTCTTGGCGGTGATGGTCTCGCGGTAGGCGACCCGGGGCAGGCCCAGATCGACATTGACGTTGAAGCGGCGGCTCATCCGGTCGAGCGCGATCTGGACGTGGGGTTCGCCGAGCCCGGCGACGATCATCTCGCCGGTCTGGGGGTCGCGGCTGATCTGGAGGGTGGGGTCTTCTTCGGCCAACCGGTGGAGGGCCTGGCCCATCTTGTCGAGGTCGGCCTTGGTTTTGGGGTTGACGGCGGCGGCGTAGGAGACGCCGGGGAAGGAGACGCCCATTAGGGTGACCGGGTGGTGCTCGTCGGCGATCGTGTCGCCGGTGGCGACGGTGGCCAGTTTGCCGACGGCGGCGATGTCGCCGGGGCCGACCGCGTCGGTGTTGATGTGCTCCTTTCCGCGGACGAAGAAGAGCTGACCGACGCGCTCGGGTTTTTGCTTCGAGGCGTTGGCGACGTGGGCGTTGCCCTTGAACGTGCCGGAAAAGACGCGGAAGTAGGTGACACGGCCGACGTGGGCGTCGGCCAACGTCTTAAAGGCAAACGCGGCCAGCGGCGCGTCCGGGTCCGGGACCAGGGTCTTCGGTTCCGCCGCGCCGTTGTTTGCCGGCGTTTCGGCCACCTCGGCGGCGCTGGGCAGGTAGTCGACGATCGCGTCGAGCAGGGGCGGCACCCCCCGATTGGACGTTGCGGCGCCGCAGAGGACGGGGATCACGGTGCCGTCGCGGACGCACTCCTTGAGGCCGTGGATCAGTTCCTCGTTGGAGATCGGGTCGTCTTCGAGGTAGCGGACCATCAGCTCTTCGTCGTGCTCGGCGATCGCTTCGACCAGTTGGCGACGGTAGGTGTCGCAGGTGTCGTGGAGGTCGTCTGGGACCGGACCGGACTCGAAGCCGCCGTCGTGGTTGTCGTGGAAGACCAGGGCGTGTTCGTCGAGCAGACTGACGAACCCTTTAAAACGCTTCTCGCTCCCGATCGGGAACTGGATCGGGGCAACGGCTTTGCCGAACGCCTCGCGGGCGGAATCGAGGGCGCGGTTGAAGTCGGCGTTTTCGCGGTCCATCTTGTTGATGAAGAGGATTCTTGGCAGCCCGCGCTCCTCGGCCAAACGCCAGGCCTGCTCGGTGCCGACCTCGACCCCGGCCGAGGCGTCGAGCAGGATCACGGCGGCGTCGACCACCCGGAGGGCGGACTGGACCTCGCCCAGAAAGTCGGCGTAGCCGGGGGCGTCGAGGACGTTGATTTTGTGGTCGCGCCACTCGACCGGGGCAACGGCGGTGCTGACGGAGATGTGGCGCTTGACCTCGTCGGGGTCGAAGTCGGAGACCGTGGTCCCGTCTTCGACGCGACCGAGGCGGGAGATCGCCTTGGTGTCGAAGAGCAGGGCTTCGGTCAGCGACGTTTTGCCGGCGCCACCGTGAGAGAACAGGCCGACGTTCCGGATCCGATCCGCGGGGTACTGCTTCACCGGGTCCCTCCACCATCCTTCGGTCCGGTCCCCGGCCACGGGCGACGCGGGGACGCCGCAACAACTCTGTCGAGGCGTCGGCGTGGGGCGTGCGGTCCGCCGCGTGGTCGGCGACGGGGCAGCGAGTGGGCAGATTGGGCGGTGGTCCTGGCGTGGGGCCGGCGGCGGCCGTTGGGCCGGTCCGCAATGGCCCGTATTATAGGGACGGTTGCCGGGAGGGCAATAGGGGTTAACGGTTGAGGGGATGGCCCACCAAGCAAGCGCCCCGCCACGATCAACACCACACGGAAAGGAACACCCGTGGACCAGCACCGCGACGACCTGAAGCACCGCCTGATCACGATGCTCGGCGAATACGCCGCCATCGACGCCGTCGCCGGGTACGAGCAGGACATGGTCGCGCGGTTGGTGGCCGACCTCGAACCGCACGTTGATGGCGTGGACGTCGATCCGTTCGGCAACGTCACGGCGACGCGGCGCGGGACGGACGGGGCGCCGTCATTGATGGTGGCGGCGCACTCGGACGAGATCGGCGGGGTCGTCAAGGCGATCGAGCCGGAGGGGGTGATCCGGTTCGAGAAGCTGGGCGGGGTGATCGAGACCCTGCTCCTGGGGCGGGCGGTGCGGATCCGGGGCCATCGCGGGGTGATCGGGGCCAAGGCGGGGCATATCACGCCGCCGGCCGAGCGGTTGACCGCGCCTCCGCTGCGGGAGCTGTACGTGGACCTGGGGTTCGACACCCGGGCGGAGGTCGAAGCGCTGGGAATCCAGGTCGGCGACCCGATCGCCTACGAGGCGCCGATGCGGGCGCTGGCCAACCCGGACCGCCTCTCCGGCAAGGCGCTCGACAACCGGGTCGGCTGCGCGATCGTGGTCGAGCTGGCGCGGCGCCTCGCCGGCGTGGCTCTGGGCTGCACGGTCCACTTTGTGGTCACGACCCAGGAGGAGATCGGTCTGCGCGGAGCCCGGATGGTCACGTACCGCCTCGACCCGACGGCGGCGATCGTGATCGACACGATGCCGGCCGGGGGGACGCCGGACGTGTCGGCGACCAAGGACCTCTCGATGCGGATCGGCGCCGGTCCCGTGGTGACCCTGATCAGCCAAAGCGGCTCCGGCGGCATCATCGTCCCACCAGGAATGCGCGACCTCCTGCTGCGCACGGCGGAGCAGGAAGGCATCCCGGTCCAGCGGGCGCTCTTCTACGGCGGCAACGCGGACGCGGCGGCGGTGCATCTAGTCCGGGGCGGCGTGCCGACCGGGGTGGTCAACATCGCCCGGCGGTATTCGCACTCCCCGGTGGAAACGCTGGACGCGAACGACGCCGTTGATTCGCTGCGACTGGTCGAGGCGGCGGTGCGCGGGTTCGGGACGGGGACGAGATTGGGGTTCTTGGGAGGATAGGAGAACGGGACCGACGAGGGGCCGCCGTCCGAGTCGGGACGGCAACGCGGGGAGCCGAGGAACCGTCGGACGGGAAGATCGGTCCGGCACCGCGGGCGGCTCCGCCGTGCGGTAGACCGTTGGCCGCGATCTCCCCGATGGTGCCGTTGAGGCCGTCGTCGTTGCCGCTGCGGGATCCGCCTGTGGCCGACCCGACTCCGCCCGTCCACGACCGCGCCCTTGCCACCCCGCTGATCCCGTTCCCCGAGCGGGAGTGGTCCAGGGCGTCGTTGCCGACCCCGTTGATCTCCTTCGTCGGCCGCATGGGCGACCTCGACGCGATCGCCGCCCTCCTCCGGCGGGATGCCCGCTTGGTGACGCTGACCGGCCCCTGCGGCGTCGGCAAGACCCGCCTCGCGCTCCGGGCCACCGAGGTCGTCGGCGGCGAGCTCGCCAACGTCGCCCGCTTCGTCCAGCTCAGCGCCGTTGCCGATCCCGCCGACGTGCTGACAACGATCGCCCACGCGTTGGGGCTGATCGAGGCCGGAGACCGTCCGGTTGCCGCGCGGCTCGCCACCGCCTACTATCTCCTCTAGATGATTCGGAGCCAGTTTGCGAAGGGGCGACACTGGCTCGGGCGGTTGCTGGACCTGGAGGATCAGTCGCCACAGGAACTGCGGGCGGCGGCGCTGTTCGAGGTGGGCTGGTTGGCCCTGCTTCAGGGAGACCTCGACGCGGCCGAGAACGCCTTCGGACGGGCCGAGGAGCTGTCCCGCACTGTTGCCAGACGGCGGCCGGAGTCGCCATTTGGCTTGGCGTCCCGGAGCGTGCCGCGCGGCTGGACGGCGCCGCGGCGGCGTTCGACGACCTGGGAATTCGGCTCGACCCTAAGTGCCAGCAAACGTTGGACGCAACCATCGTTGCCGCCCGCGCGGCGCTCGGCGCGGATGCGTTCGCGGAAGCATGGACCGCCGGACTGGCGTTGCCGCTGGCGGAGGCGATGGCCGACACGGAGGCCGCATTCGTCGAGTAAGCGTCGCGCCCCGACCCCGTGGCCGCTCCCCGACCGGTTGCCGCACGCCAGCCCGCCGCCCAGTTTGGTTTGGCGGCGCAGGAGATGGAGGTCGTCTGCCTGATCGCCGCCGGCCGCTCAAACCAGGCGATCGCCGACGCGCTCTTCGTCAGCCGCCGGACCGCGACCACCCACGTCCGCAACATCCTCGCCAAGCTCGACCTCGACTCCAGTACCGCTGTCGCCGCCTGGGCCGTGCGCAATGGCACCGAATGAACCGGGCCGACGCCGTGCCCGGGATTCGACGTTTGGTGCCCGTGGTCGTTCCGAACGACTGACACGACTGGTGTCCCACGATGTGCCGCCACGACTGGCCGATGTCGTCGTCTGCGTCATTGTGCGCGCCGACAGGAGCCCTACGCCGACGGTCGGTGGTACACCAACCCGACCCAATCCTCGATCTGATCCCGCTCCTTGAAGATCAGTCCCTCGGCCTCGAACGCGCGCCGGACGGCCGGTTCGCGGCTCTCGATGATCCCGCTCAGGACCAGGGAGCCGCCGGGCGCGACGGCGGCGGCGAGCGGAGCCGCCAGATCGATGAGCACGCGGGCGATGATGTTGGCCAGGACCAGTGCGTAGGATCCGGCAAACGGGGCATCCGGCCCGACGGAACCGACCGCGGCGGTGATCCGGTCCGCGACGCCGTTTCGGGTCGCGTTCTCGGCCGTCGACCGGACCGCGACCGGTTCGATGTCCACCGCGTCGACGGCGAACGCGCCGAGCAGCACCGCCGCTATCGCCAGCACACCGGAACCGGTGCCGACGTCGAGGACGCGGACCCCGGGTCGCAACTCCGCTTCTAATCCGAGGACGGCCAGTTTGGTCGAGGGGTGCATCCCGGTGCCGAAGGCCATCCCCGGGTCGAGCACCACCACCACTTCATCATCGGCTCCGGCGTAGTCGTGCCACGGCGGGCAAACGGTGACCCGGTTGCCGATCCGCAGCGGGTGGTAATGCTCCTTCCAGGCGTTGACCCAGTTTTCCTCCTCGCGGTGGGTGACGGTGAGTTCGCCGACGAGGCGCATCCGACCAAGGTGCCAGAGCGCCCGCCGGATCTCGTCCAGCGTTTCCGGTGAGACGTCGCGCTCGGCGACGAAGGTGCTGACCGTGACGGGTCGGCTCGGGTCGACCTTCATGTTGTCGCCGTCGGGGTCCTGCGTGAAGGGCTCGTGGATCACGACCCCTTCGTTGTACCCGTAGCGGGCGAACAGTTCGGTGACCGGTTCGACCGCTTCGTGGTCGACTTCGACCGCGAGTTCGAGCCAACCTTCGGTCGCCCCCGTCGCCTGTGGCGCGGTGTCGGTCACAGTTCGACCGTGCTGGTGTCGCCGACGTTGAGGACGTTGGCTCGTCCGCGCACCGCCGCCTTCCGACCGACGATCGAGTGGGCGACGACCGCGCCTTCGATGGTGGCACCGTCTTCCAGGATCGCATCGCGAACCACCGCGTCCCGCACGACGGCGTTCGCGCCGATGCTGGCGTGAGGCCCGACCACGGCCCGCTCCAAGACCGCGCTCTCGGCGACGAACGACGGCGCAATGATGGTCGCGCCGTCGCGGTGGGTCGGCGGCGGTGGCTCGCGGTCGAGGAGAAAACGGTTGGTGCTGAGCAAGTTCTCGACGCTGCCGCAATCCTCCCAGACGGCGACCGGGGAGGTGGTGACCATCGCGCCGCCGTCGATCATCAGTTGGACCGCGTCGGCCAGGAAATATTCGTTCTTGAGCTTGATCCCGCGCGCCATCTGCTCGTCGATCGCGGCGTAGAGCGCGCCCATGTCTTTGACATAGTAGATTCCCATCAAGGCGAGGCGAGAGACCGGGTCCTGGGGTTTCTCGACCAGCTTGACCACCCTCTCGCCGTCCAGCACCGCGACGCCGAACGCGGACGGGTCGTCGACCTCCTTGACAAAGGCGATCACGTCGGAGGACGTTCCCGCGATAACGCCGAAATCGGCATCGAAGAGCATGTCCGGGAACAAGATCAGGGCGTCGTCGGAGACGATCTCACGGGCGCGGACGATGGCGTCGGTTTGGCCCAGCATCTGGGGCTGGTCGACGAAGGCCAGCGGCCGGTCGTAATTGGCTTTGGCCCAGGCTTCGATCTGGTCGCCGAGAAACCCGGTGATGAAGACCAGCTTGCCGGGATTCAGCGGCAGGAGCCGGTCCAGCACGTGGGCCAGCATCGGCTTGCCGACCAACCCGACGAGCGGTTTCGGTTTGGTCCAGGTTTGGGGACGCAATCGCGACCCCAGGCCCGCCACCGGCAAGATAATGTCCACAATCGCCTCCGCGTCGCTCCCACCGCAGGTCCGGTCCGGCGGCTACAATCTACCACCCCGCGACCGACCCTTCTCCGCCCCCGCCAGGAAAGGTACTTCGCCGTGACCCTCGGTCTCTCCGCGGACGAACTGGCGGCGGAAATCGCCGCCCGGATGGACGCCCTCGACGACGCCCAGGAGGACGAGGAGCACCTGGGACCGTATGGCGATCTGCTGCGCCTGGCGGCGCAGATCGCGTTCCACCGCGCGGCGGAGTTGATCGTGCTCAACAACGAGCGGGTGACGGCCCAACTGGCGGCGGTGGGGCTGACGCTTCCGGACGGCGGCAGACGGGAAGGCTAGCCGACCTTCTCAGCAGGTCGGGGCCGCGACCGTCGACACGACCAGCGGTTAGCGCTTGCTCCGTTCCGCCCGGTTCCCAATCTCGAAATGGGCGGCGTCGAATACGGATGCCATCGTGGTCCCGAGCGACGCGAACGAGCCACCCGACGCCAGCCCCCAGCCACGCGGGCGGTGCGTCGCCGATATCGTGTCCGGGGTGAGGAAGGAATCGGTCGCCGTCGCAGCGGATCGGGAGCCGTCGAATGCCGAACGGGTATCGCCGGGCAGTTCCCGTGCCGAAAAGGAAGCTTCGGCGTAGAACCCGCCTTTGATCGGGAGGGGGCCTAGATCGAGAGCGTGGTTCACGTCGCCGGCAACCAGGCCCGGCCGGCCACGGACCACGGTGGTACCCCCAGCGGGATTCGAACCCGCGATCTTCACCTTGAAAGGGTGACGTCCTGGGCCGCTAGACTATGGGGGCGCGGCGGCGAAAACCATACCCCGGCGGGCGGGCGCCCGTCAACGCGAGCGCGGCGACCATTCGTCTTGGGATCACCGCGAGAGCCACCATGCCGCCCACCCGCCAACGATCCCTATCACAATTCCGGTAACCGCGGCCATCGTCCGCGCCGGTTGCTCGCCAAGCGAACCCCGCGTCCGCGCCAGCCACCGCCGACCGTCTTCGCTGGCGCCGACGATGACGACCGCGACGAAGGTGGTCACCATCGCAGCGCCCGGCGGCGACGGCACGCCGACCACGAGCGAGGCGCCGCCGACATCCATCCGCTCGACGACCAGGATGATCCAGGTGGCGAACCACCCCGCGACACCCGCCACCGCCTGCCCGGTGGCCGGGAGGACCTGGCCGATCGTGCCGGCGACCGCCGCCGCGGGAAAGGCGACCGCCACCGCCGGGGCGATCAGGACGTTGGCCGGGATGCCCAGCAGCGAGACGGTCCCGGTCGCCGGGAGCAGGATCGGCAGCGTGGCAAGCTGGGCGACCGCGGTGCCGAGGACGGCCAACCGGAGCCAGCCGAGAACCCCTTGTGGCCCTGCCGCGGGGATGGCGGCGGTCAGGCCGAGCGACGCAGCGACCGAGAGCTGGAACGAGAGCCGCCAGAGGACCGCCGGATCGCAAACCACCATCACGGCGGCGGAGAGCAGCAGCAGCGTCAGGAAATCGGGTTTCCGGCCGATGCGCACCGCCAGCACCAGGGCGCTGGCGACCAGCGCGGCGCGTGTGGACGGCGGCGAGAAACCGACCAGCGCGGCGTACCCCCACAACATCGTCAGGGTCATGAGGTGCCACCAAAGACGCCGACGCCAGCCGAACGCCCGCCCGGCCGTGGTCGAGAACCCGAGCAAGAGCGCGAAGTTGCTGCCGCTGACCGCGGTGATGTGGGTCGTGCCGCTGCGCAGGAATGCGCCCTGGCGACCCTCGCTCAGCGCGTGGTCGTTGCCCGTCACCAGGCCCGTCAGCAACACCCCCGGGTCTCCCGCCGCCCCCCGGACCAGGATCCGTTCCAACCGCCCCCCGGCCCAAACGAACGGTCGGCGCCACGTCCGACCTCGCTGCTCGATCCGCAGGCGCGTGGCGAACATGGTCGCGCTGGCGCCTTCGGCGGTCAGCCAACGGCGATACCCGTCCGGCAGATCGTCGAGCGACCGGGTCGTCCCCCACACGCGGACCAGGTCGCCGTCCGCGACCGGCGGCACCAGCGGCGCCGTCACCACGACGATACCCGAGGCAGGGTCCTCGACGCGATCGGTTCGCACCGCTCGCACGGCCACGGTGATGGTCTGGAACCGGGCGTCGTTGGCCGGTGGCTCGACCACGTGGCCTTCGATGGCGGTCGCCGGCCCCGCCCAGACATTGGCGGGCCACGCTTCCGGAGCGTCCCGCCGCCACGTGCCGAGGACGACCGCCAACAGCGCGAGGACCACCGGCCCGCGGACCGAGACCGGGTTCCACGCAATCGCCCAGATCGCCAACGGCGTGGCGACGACGATCGCCGGCCACCCCCCGACCGCGCCGCAGAGCACACCGATCGCGATCGCGATTCCCGTCACGGGCCAACCCGGACCAGCGGTCGGAGCGCGTCGACCATCCGCAGCGAGACGCCGGAGACGTCCGCCAATTCCTCGACCGAGCCAAACGGCCCGTTGGCGGCGCGATGGTCGACGATCCGTTGGGCGATCGCCGGGCCGATCCCCGGCAGCGTGGCCAGCTCGTCCGCCGTCGCGGCGTTGATGTCGATCGTTGCGGGTAGTTCCTGAGGGGGCGAGGCGGCCGCCGACGACCCTATGGCGCCGACGGTCGGCGGTGATCCTCCGCCGCCGGGCCGCGACGGCACAACCATCCGCTCCCCATCGGCCAGGCGTTTCGCCTGATTGATGGCGGACAAGTCGGCGCCCGCCGCGGGTCCGCCGGCGGCGCGCAGCGCGTCCCCGACCCGTCCCCCCGCGGGCAGCGAATAGACGCCGGGGGTCGCCACCGCGCCCTCGACGGCGACCACGATGCCGGCGTCCGCAAGGGGGTCGCTGATCACGATCGGCGGCGCGACCCGATCGTCCCACCACCCGAGCACGAAAAAGACCGCACTCGCCACGGCGACGCCGAGCGCCAGCGCGCCGACCACCACTTTCATCGTTGGGATCCCGTCGGTTGGCGCCGTTACCGGCCGCTATGGTGGGGCATCGTCAGGCGGGTCGCAAGCGGTGAGCGTGCTAAACTCGGGATCGCGTAAGGGCCGGTCGGCGCGACCTGGCCCCGTTTTGTCGTGCTTGCTGGACCGCGCGACACGCGCGCGGCGGGCGCGACGGAAAGAGCGATCCCATGAGTCTTGCCCATCTCCTGCCCCTCCTGCGCCAGTCCGAGGCGCTGCGTCGGATCCGCGAACGGTTCGACGGCGGCGCGAACATGGTCCGGATCACCGATCTGCCGGCGTCGGCCCGGCCCGCCGTGCTGGCGGCGACCGTTGGCGATCGGGCCACGCCGGCGCTGGTCGTCACCGCGCGGGGCGATCGCGCCGACGCGCTCTGCGCCGCGCTGGGCGAACTGCTGCCGGAGCGCTCCCCGGTCGTCTGGCCGGCGCCGGAGGCGCTGCCCTACGAGCAGCTGCCGTTCGACCTTGGGGTCGCGACGCGGCGGGTCGCGCTGCTCGACCGGTTGCGGCGCGGCGACGGGGCGCCGCCGGTGCTGGTGGCGTCGGTTCACGGGTTGAGCCAACTCGTGATCGGCCCGGACGAGTTGGCGGCCCAAACCCGCGTCCTGCGGGTCGGGGAGCGGTTGAACGTGGACGGGTTGCTGCGCTGGGCGACCGAGGTCGGGTACGAGCCGGTGCCGCTGGTGCAGGAGCCGGGCACCGTCGCCCGTCGCGGCGGGATCGTGGACCTGTTTCCGCCGGGCGATACGCGGCCGATCCGGCTTGACCTCTTCGGCGACGAAATCGACGGCATCCGCGCCTTCAATCCCTCGTCGCAGCGGTCCGAAGATCGCCTGCGGGAGGTGGTGCTGCTGCCGCCGTCGGAGTTGCCGCTGTGGCGGTTGGCGGCGGCGTATCCGTCGGTCGCCGCCCTCGACACCGGCGGCCTGCGCGACGAAGTCGCCGCCGAGTGGGGCCGGATGCTGGGCCAGATGGCGACCGGCACCACCCCGGCGTCGGTCGACCTGTTCGCGCCCTATCTGCTCGACCGGCCGGCGACGCTGCTGGATTACCTGCCGCCCGGATGCCTGGCAATCGTCGACGAGCCGGCGGCGGTGACGCTGGCGGCGAGCCAGTTGGGCAACCAGGCGGCCGAGTTAGAAGCGGCGTTCGTCGCCAACGGTGAGCTGCCGGCCGGGCTACGCCCACCGTTCGCCGCCTGGCCTGCCATCGCCGCCGGGTTGGGCCGGTTGCCCCGGCTGCAGTTCGGCCTTTCCGCCGGCGACGACGCCGGCGAGGCGGTCAGCCTGACCGGGATCGAGGACGCGCCCTCGTTCGCCGGGCGCCTCGGCCGGATCGTGGAGGAGGTCGGCGCCCGCCTCGCGGACGGGCAGCGCGTCCTCGTCGCCACCGATCAGGTGGAACGGTTGACGGAGGTGTTCGAGGAGCGCGACATCTTCCCGCGCAAGGACAAGCGGCGCGTTGCGGGTCCGGGCGGCGGCGCCGCGACTCCGCTGCCGCCGGGCACCTTGGAGATCCGCGCCTCCGACCTCGACGGCGGGTTCCAGGTCCCCGATGTGGGGCTGCTGGTGCTCTCAGATCTGGAACTGTTCGGGTTCCGCAAGCAGACCCGGCGCGGCGCGCCGCAGCGCTCCCTGGCCGAGAGTTTGTCCTTCGCCCAGGGGCTGAACCCGGGCGAACACGTCGTCCACGTCGACCACGGAATCGCCCGCTTCGTCGGCTTGGTGCGGATGGAGACCGGCGGCGTCGAGCGGGAGTACATGCTGCTGGAGTACGCCCGCGGCGACAAGCTCTACGTCCCGGTCGATCAAAGCGACCGGGTCACCCGCTACAGCGGCGGCGTGGACCCGACCGTGACTCGGTTGGGGTCCGGCGAGTGGGTCAAGGTCAAGCAGCGGGTTCGGCGGGCGGTGCGGGAGATGGCCTTCGAGCTGATCCAGCTCTACGCCCGACGCGAAACCAGCGGCGGCAACGCCTTCCCTGAGGACCAAGACTGGGACCGGGAACTGGCCGAGTCGTTTCCCTACACCGAGACAGCCGACCAGATGCGGGCGATCATCGAGGTCAAGGCAGACATGGAGTCGTCGAAGCCGATGGACCGTTTGGTCTGCGGCGACGTCGGCTTCGGCAAGACCGAGGTCGCCCTGCGCGCCGCCTTCAAGGCGGTCAACGCCGGTAAGCAGGTGGCGATCCTGGTCCCGACCACGGTGCTGGCGTTGCAACACTTCGCCACGTTCTCCCAGCGCCTGGCGCCGTACCCGGTGCGGGTCGAGATGCTCTCCCGGCTGCGTTCCAAGGCCGATCAGCGCGACGTGGTGGCGGGGCTGAAAGACGGCACGGTCGATGTCGTGATCGGGACCCACCGTCTGGTGCAGGGGGACGTCCGGTTCCGCGACCTCGGGCTGGTGGTGGTCGACGAGGAGCAGCGCTTCGGCGTCCGCCACAAGGAGTTCTTCAAGCGGCTGCGGACCGAGGTCGACGTGCTGACGATGAGCGCGACACCGATCCCGCGCACGCTGCACATGTCCTTGGCCGGGATCCGCGACATCAGCGTGATCGACACCGCACCCCAGGCCCGGTTGCCGATCCGCACCTTCGTCACCCCGTTCGAGGACCGCCTGGTGCGGGAGGTGGTCTTGCGCGAGATCGACCGCGGTGGCCAGGTCTACGTGGTCCACAACCGGGTCCACGACATCGATCGCCTGGCCCACAAGCTGCGCGTGTTGATTCCGGAGGCGCGGTTCGGCGTCGGCCACGGCCAAATGGACGAGCGCGTGCTCGAAGAGGTGGTATTGGGGTTCGTCCGCCACGACTACGACGTGCTGATCTCCACCACGATCATCGAGTCCGGGATCGACATTCCGAACGTCAACACGATCGTGATCGATAACGCCGACACCCTCGGCCTGACCCAGCTCTACCAGCTCCGAGGACGGGTCGGCCGGAGCACCAACCGCGCCTACGCTTACTTGCTTTACCGCCCCCACAAGTCCCTCTCCGCCGAAGCCCAGGAGCGCCTGGAAGCGATCCAGGAGGCGACCGAACTGGGAGCCGGGCTGAAGGTGGCGATGCGCGACATGGAAATCCGGGGCGCCGGCAACATCCTCGGGGCCGAACAGAGCGGCCACATCGGCGAGATCGGGTTCGATCTCTACATCCGGCTGCTCAGCCAGGCGGTGGAGGAGGTCCGCTCCGGTCGCCCGACCACCGACCCAGGCGCCGTCACCCTCGACCTGCCGCTGACCGCGTTGATCCCGGCCGCCTATGTGGCCGACACGGAGCTGCGGCTGGCCACCTACCGGCGCGTTGCGGGTGTCGGAACCCTGCGCGAATTGGACGCGATGCGCGCCGAACTGGTCGACCGTTTCGGGGCGATCCCCGAGGAAGTGGAACACCTGCTGGCCTTGATCGCCCTCCGCATCCGCTGCCAGGGATTGGGAATCGAGTCGGTGGTCGAGCGGGAGCGCGAGATCGTCATCCGCCCGGTGCCGACGGCCGAATTGAACCATCGCCGCCTCAATCAGAAACTGGGCCGGGCATTGAAACTGACCCCGAACTCGGTGCGGGTTCGCCTGCTGGACCTGGAGATGCCGTGGCAGGACGCGCTGGACGCCGTTCTCGACGCGATCGAGGAGGCGCAGATGCCAGCGCTGGAGGCGCGGGCGGCGGGATAGGTTTCGAGGTCGAGTTCCGCCGCCATCATGGCCCAGAACGCAGCCAGGTACCGGTTTGTCAGAACCACACCAACCCGGTCACGGTGCGAGGCCAACGCGTGCCGCGACACCGAACACGGAACCCGGTGCGCACGGGTTCTCCCTGGTCTCGTGCGCCCCTAGCGGTGCGTCATGCGTGAACTGCTGGGTAGAGGCGTCGAGCTTGGTCCGGGCGTCGGCGGTGGTGAAGCGCCAGTCGATCGGCCGGTTCGCCGTGTTGCGGTCGGCCCTCCAGTCCGCCACCGCCCGCTCCACGGTCGCCCGGTTGGGGAGCCGTTGCCGCAGGCACTGCCGCTGCGGCGAGCTGGGTTCGAGCTCGGCCGGGTTGAGCCAGGAGCCGTGCTTGGGGGTGTGGCGGAGAGCTCCAGCTTGTCCGTCAGCCGTTTGGCTTCGCCGGGCGGGAAGGCCGCGGAGAGCGACGCCGGCGAGCGGGTGTTGAGCTGGTCGAGCACCAGCACGATCCGCTCCGCCGCCGGGTAGTGGACGTCGACGAGCTCCTTCACGCAGGCGGCGAAGTCGCGAGCCGCGCAGCGGTTCCATCACGGGGAAGAGGTTGGCGACCCCGCCCCGCGCGGACTCCGGGTCGCCGCGTTCGGGCGCGCAGCCGCGCCCGCGCGTCCTCGGTCTTGCCCACGCGGGATCCCCCGGGCGGGAACGGGCGTCGGGTCGCGCCCCAGCCTACCGCCGCCCGGAATCACCCGCAAACCACGCGTGGCAGACGACTAGGCCACCATGTTGGTCGTGGTCGGGGAGCGATTCATCGCGCCCGTTCCGCGACGAACGCTGGTCGTGCCCAGGCGACGGGCCTTCACTCGGGCAGACCGACGATCAACGACCGTTCGGTCATGTCGCTTGGCACCGCCACCCCCAACAACCCCAACACCGTCGGCGCCACCGCCGCCAACACGCCGTCCGGCCGCAGCGACGTTCGCCGCAGCGGGTGGCCGTCGGGAGCCACCAGCACCACCGGCACCGGGTTGGTCGTGTGGGCGGTCATCGGGCGACCGGTCGCGCGGTCGACCATCTCCTCGGCGTTGCCGTGGTCGGCGGTGACCAGTGCCACGCCGCCAGCGGCCAGCGTCGCTTCGATCACCTGACCAAGGCAGGCGTCCACCGTTTCCACCGCCGCCACCGCGGCGTCGAAGACGCCGGTGTGCCCGACCATGTCGCAGTTGGCGAAGTTGACGACCACGAACGGGTGGCGTCCGGCGACGATGGCCGCCAGGACCGCGTCCGTCACCCCGGCGGCGCTCATCGCCGGCTGGAGGTCGTAGGTCGCCACCTTCGGCGAGGGGATCAACGCCCGCTCCTCTCCGAGGAACGGGTCCTCTCGCCCGCCGTTGAAGAAGAACGTGACGTGGGCGTACTTTTCGGTCTCCGCGACGTGGAGTTGGGCCAAGCCAGCGTCCGCGATTGCCCGCGCCACCGGGTGAACGACGTCCTGGGGTGGGAAGGCGACCGCCGACGGCAGTTCGGCCTCGTACCGCGTCATGGTCGCCACGGACACGTCGTTGAGGGGCGACACGCCGGGGATCGCATCGAAGTTGGGGTCGGTCAGGGCCGCCGCCAACTGCCGCATGCGGTCGGCGCGGAAGTTGAAGCAAACGATCGCGTCGCCGGGGACGATGCCGTCGGCTGCGCCCGGATCGGTCGCGATCACCGTCGGGAGAACGAACTCGTCGGTCACGCCTTCGGCGTAGGATCGCTCGATCGCGCCCGACGCCGAGCCGGCGCGCAGCCCTTCACCGCGAACGATCGCGTCGTAGGCCAGTTCAACCCGCTCCCAGCGCCGGTCGCGGTCCATCGCGTAGTAGCGGCCGGAGACGGTCGCGACCCGGCCGACGCCGCGTTCGACCATCGCCGTCTCGAGATCGCGGACGAAGCCGAGACCGCCGTCGGGCGAGGTGTCCCGACCATCGGTGATGGCGTGGACGCGAACGCGATCGCCCGCCACCCCCCGCCGCTTGGCGAGGTCCAGCAGGGCGACCAGGTGCCAAGTGTGGCTGTGGACCCCGCCGTCGCTGACCAACCCGAGCAGGTGGACCACGCCGCCGGTTTCTCCGACCCGATCCATGGCCGCCGTGAAGGCGGGGTTCTCGGCGAACTCGCCGTCGGCGATCGCTTTGTCGATCCGGGTGATCCATTGGTAGACCACCAACCCGGCGCCGATGTTGAGGTGTCCGACCTCGGAGTTGCCCATTTGCCCGGCGGGCAGCCCGACCGCCTCGCCGGAGGTCAGGAGCGTCGCGCGCGGATGGTCCGCCCACAGCCGGTCCATCGTCGGGGTGTTCGCCGCGAGCACGGCGTTGCCCGGCTCGTCACGCCCGATCCCCCAGCCATCGAGGATCACCAGGAGGACGGGGAGTGCGCGATCATCGGCGGCCGGCGCGATCGAGGGAACGCCCATCGGTGGTCCTCTTGGTGCGAGTTGAACTGGGGACGGGAGCCTGGGCGATTGTAGCGGCCCGCGGCGCGCGCCTTATTCCGGGTCGCGAACGTTGATCGTTCCCGCAGTCGTCGGGCGTTGCGGCCAGGCGCACGCCGCGTACCCCGACGATTTCCCAACCGATTCGCGATTGCGGCGCGGATGCGATGATAGACGCGGCGACGAAACGACGGAGGGGAGGATCGCGATGGCGTACCAGGTGACGTTGATCCCGGGCGACGGCATTGGCCCGGAGGTGGCGGAGGCAACCCGGCGCGTGCTGGACGCCAGCGGCGTGGCGTTCGATTGGGACCACCAGGAGGCCGGCATCGAGGCCGCCGAGCGCCACGGCGACGTGCTGCCGGAAGCAACGCTGGCCTCGGTGCGGCGCAACGGCGTCGGGCTGAAGGGGCCGATCACGACCCCGGTCGGCGGCGGGTTCCGCAGCGTCAACGTCGGGTTACGCCACTCGCTGGGTCTCTACGCCAACCTGCGCCCGGGCAAGACGATCGAGGGTGTCCAGAGCGTGTTCGACGACATCGACCTGGTGATCGTGCGCGAGAACATGGAAGACCTCTACGCCGGGGTCGAGTTCGACACCGGCACCGCCGAAGCGACCCAGGTAATCGCCGGGATCAACGCGATCAGCGCCAAAAAGGTCCCGGACGACGCGGCGGTCAGCATCAAGTCCATCACTCCCGGCGGCTCGCGGCGGATCTGCGAGTACGCGTTCAACTACGCCCGCTCCAATGGTCGGAAAAAGGTGACGGCGGTCCACAAGGCCAACATCATGAAGTTCACCGACGGGCTGTTCCTTCGCGTCGCGCAGCAGGTCGCCGCCGGCTACCCGGAGATCGAGTTCAACGACCGGATCGTCGACAACATGTGCATGCAGTTGATGCAGAAACCGGCCGAGTACGATGTGCTGGTGATGCCGAACTTGTACGGCGACATCGTCAGCGACCTGGTCGCCGGGATGGTCGGCGGTCTCGGCGTGGCGCCGAGCGGCAACATCGGCGAAGGGGTGGCGGTGTTCGAGCCGATCCACGGTTCCGCCCCCAGCCACGCCGGCAAAAACGAGGCGAACCCGGCGGCGATGATCCTGGCCGGGGCGATGATGCTGCGCCACCTCGGCGAGCAGGCCGCCGCCGGGCGCGTCGAGCTGGCGGGGGCGGAGGTGATCGGGGCCGGGGAGCGCGTGACCTACGACCTTCGCGCCGACCGGGACCCGAGCAAGGCGGCGGGCACGAGCGGGATGGCGGACGCGATCATCGAGCGGTTGTCGGCCTAGCGGATCGGCGGCACGCATCGTCGGGGCGGTTCCCGCTGGCCACCCGCTACCTGGTTGCCAGCGGCGAAGCGGGAATCGGCCGTTGGGGATGTCGAAGCGAGCGGTCACGGGGAGTCGCCCCGACGAGATTGGCCGGTACGGTCCAAACCCGGTTGGGTCAAAACCCGTGCCCGAAATCCGTCTCGAACACGTACTCGTTTTCGCTCCAGGGGCGTTGCCAGCCGTCCGCTTGGAATCGGTCGAGCCGGAACGGTGCCGGGTCCAGCCAGTCGCAGCGGTTGTCCACGATCGTGTCTGCCATCAGGCGCCCGACCGCGGGGCCTTTCTTGAACCCGGCGCCGCTGAAGCCGCAGGCGAGGTAGAGGCCGTCGAGCGGTCCGGGGCCGATGATCGGGTGGGCGTCCGGGGTCATGTCGTACAGACCGGCGCGGCCGTTCAGAAACGCGGCGCCGGTCATGCCGGGGATCCGGCGCGCGATCGCGGAGATCGCCCGCCCGGGGTACTCGGCGTCGACGCGTTGCTCGTACCGGTCGGGGTCGACCGGGACGTGGTCGTGTTGGTCTCCGCCGCTGACCCCGACGAGGGAGCAGCCCGGGCCGTACGGGCGGCAAAACATCCCGGCGGCGGTGTCGAGATAGACGAAGTGGGGGGCATCAAACGCCAACGGCCGGTGCAGGATCGCGATTTGGACCCGGAGCGCCGCGACCGGGAGCGAGACGCCGATGGCCCCGAGCAGCGCCGTTGACCACGGACCGGCGGCGCAGACGACCACACCGGCCCGGACCGGCCCGCTCGGCGTGACGACGCCGGTGACCCGGTCGCCTTGCGCCGTCAGTGCCAGCACCGGGCAGCCTTCGACGATCCGCGCCCCGGCGCGGGCAGCGGCCCGGGCCATGCCACGGGTGGCGGCGACGGCGTCGGCGTAGCCGCTGGTGGGCTCGTAGGCCGCCGCGGCCAGGTCATCGACCCGGACGAAGGGCTGCAAGTCCCGCAGCCGGTCCGGCGTGATCGCTTCCGAGGCAATCCCGACGCCGTTCTGCATCGCCACGTTGCGCCGCAGGCGGGCGACGTTCGCGTCGGCGTGTGGCCCGGCAGCCAAGGTGAGAACCAAGCCGGTCGGGTGATGGACGGGCGCGCCGCCGACGATCTCCGGCCAATCCCGAAACACCTTCAGGCTCTCGTGGGCGAGCGTCGCCTCGGGACGGTTGGAGTAGTGCTGGCGCAGCAAGGCACCGGTTCGGCCGCTTGCGCCGGAGGCGATTGTGCCCCGCTCGAAGACCGTCACGGCGATGTTGCGGGCGGCGAGGTGCCAGGCGATGCTGGCGCCGACGATGCCGCCGCCGACGACGGCGATGTCGGTGATGGGGGGAATGAGGGGTTCCATCGGGGTCTCCGGCCCAAACGAACGGGCGCTCGAGTTCTTGACACCCCGCGGGCGGCGTTTCTATACTACCCGGCGGCGTCGGAGATGGCGCCGGGTGGCAATGCCCAAGCGCCAGCGGCCCCGCCGACGTAGCTCAATTGGCAGAGCAGCTGTTTTGTAAACAGCCGGTTGCGGGTTCGAGTCCCATCGTCGGCTCCGAGCGAAGGCGCGGCGGCAGGGCAGGAACGGGGCGGCCACCTCTTGGCGGCGCGGGCAGGTGCCAGAGCGGTTAAATGGGCCTGGCTGTAAACCAGGTGCGAAAGCTACGGCGGTTCGAATCCGTCCCTGCCCACCGAACCGGCGCGATGGGCGCCGGGGGTCGACTCTGTCGGAGATCCGACGCCGTCGCACACCGGAAACACGGTC
>CADCWE010000205.1 GCA_902806325.1 uncultured Thermomicrobiales bacterium
CGCCTTCGCCGCCGATCGCGCCGCCGGTGGTGGCGTCGCCGCCGGTGTTGTCGTCTTCCTCGGTCGTCGCGGCGTCCTGGAACCGCATCACCTGGGCGGTCACGGACTGCCCGCTCCCGGCGGCCTTTGCGGTCGCCGAGAACGCGAATGGGCTGACCAGCATGGCCAGCACACCCAGTAAACGCAGCATCTTGAACCGATTGGCCGTAGCCTTGCTCACGCTGAACCCTCCCGATTGCCGAGGCCCCCCGTTGGACCTCCCCTGTGTGGTCGCCCGAAGACGACCGAGAACGCTGCCCCCCCGCGTCACCTCCTCGATCCCGTTCCTTCCCGAGACAGCCACCCTGCCTCGTCCGTCCCCCGCGCGTCGCGGCGAGTTGTCGACGCCCGTTCGTCGGTGCCGCAAAACCGACCCGTCGACACCCTAGTCGCCGCGGCACTAGGGTCAATGGAATGGTCAGCAGTAAAGGGCGTTCCCTGCCCGCGGCACGGACCCTGTCGCACCGATCATGCCATCACGGTTAGAACCCAGATCGGGTTCGCCGCACCGGCCGGTCGACCGTTGGTGAGGCATCGGTTGGCGATCGGTCACCGGGGTCCCTTCTCGTGGAGGCAGCCGCTCTCGGTTCGTCCCAACGGCCGCACGATTGGCGACCGTCGCAACTCCTCGCCCATAGAGGGCACCGATCTGCACGAGATGACCCGATACCCGATCGACCGCCGCGCCTCGTCGCAGGGAGCGGTCCACCTGGACCGATTGCCATCGTAACAGGCTGCATAAGGGGTGACAAGACGCAGCACGAAAAATGCCCCATTCGGGCTAGTCTCCGCGCCTGGGCCGGTTCGTTCCCCCTCCCGCTGACGGGACGCCGTACCCGACGAGCGCCCGTCGCGGCGCACCGCGGTCTAGCGTCCCGGCCGAACACGGCGTACAGTTACCGGCCCGGGCGACTCGCTCGCGCGGGGAGGCCCGCCGGAGGTTCGGGTTCGCCCGCGCCGGACGCGGCCGCGGGCGCGGTCGCGGCGGGCACCGATCGTATCCGGATCGCGGGGGAACGGCATGGTGGGCACGAGCGGCGGGCGAGCGATGGCGGCAATCACGTTGACGGTGGCGCTGGCGCTCGTCGTCGGCGGAACCCCTTGGGATCCGGGCGACACCGGCCGGACGGTCGCCCTCGCCCAGGACGACCAATCCGCCACCGTCGACGTGTTGTTGCGCGCGACAATCCAAGAGGCCCCGCCCGCGCCCGCGTTCCTCCGGTTGCTGCGGATCACCCTCGAACCGGGCGCCAGCATCCCGGCCCATACCCACCCGGGACCGGAGTTGGACCGGGTCGAGTCCGGCACGGTGTCGATCGCGGTGCCGGACGGGGCCCAGGTCCTCCGCGCCGATGCCGCCCCGGACGCCGCCCCCGAGGTCGTCAACGCCGAGGAGGAGTTGGAACTGGGATCCGGCGATCAGGTCGCGTTCCCGACCGGCAACGGGATGAGGTTTGCGAACACCGGCACCGAGGACGCGACGCTCTTGGCCGCGGTCGTCCTGCCCGCCGGCAGCCAGCGCCCCGCCGGGGTCGTCTACACCGACGGCACCCCCTCGGACGAAGACTTCACCGGCGTCCGGCCGAGCGTTCTCGGCGACGGCACCGCTGCCGCGATGCCGGACGGCGAGGTCGTGGTCTTGGTCGAGCGCCTCACCCTGGCCGACGGCGACCCGATCCCGGCCGCGCCGGGCCCGGTCCTGCTCTCGTTGGAAACCGGCGCCCTGGCCTTCACGGCCGAAGAAGGCCAGGTCCAGATTTCGCGCACCGCCCAGCCGGGCCCCCAACCGAACATCACGCTCGGGACGTTGGTCGAGCTGACGCCGGGGGACGCCGCGTTTTTCTCGGTGGGCATGGCCGAGGTCGACCGCCCGGACGGCTCGGGCGATCTTGAGCTGCTGCGGATGTCGATCCTGCCGGCCAACGCCGGGGCCGCGACGCCGGCGCCGGACGCCGAAGGGGTCGGCGTCCTCTCTTTCGAAGAAGCGTCCACCCTCGCTACCGTGACGGTCGAGGTCGAACCGGACGTCACTCCAGAAGCCACCGACGAGCCGGGCGATGGCACCGATGGGGCCGGATTCTCGGAAGGCGACCGCGTGGTCGTCACCGAGGACGAGGTGCGACTGCGCGCCGAACCGTCCACCGATGCCGAGATCGTCTCCGGCCTCGATCAGGGCGCGGTCCTTGAGATCACCGGGCCGCCGGAAGAAGGGGGTGACCTGGTTTGGTACCCGGTTGTGGATCCGAACGACCTAACCTTGGCCGGATTCGTGGTCGAGGACTTCCTGGAGCCCGAAGAAGCGGAATAATCCGGCGCCCCGGGCCTCGCGGGCCCCGCGCCGAGGAGGCATAGCGGGATGGCTCGGATCCTTATCGCCCTCGTCCCCGTTCTGCTGCTGCTCAGCCTCGGCAGCGGGCTGGTCGGCCGGGTCACCGCCGGCGACGACGCGGCCGACCCGACCCCGATCCGGATCGTCCTCTCGCCCCAAACCCCGACGGCCGCCCGGTCCGGCTCCACCGTGACCCCCACGCCCGTCGCCGCACCAGACGCCGAACCGTGCGGCGTTCCGGCCACCGGCTGGTCCACCGCCACCAGCGGTGGCGTGAAGGGTCGCCTCCGGGCGGTACGCGCCGTGTCCGCCGCCACCGACGCCGATCCGGACGCCGCCGGGCTCGCCTTCCGGGTCGAGCTGACCAACACCGGGTCGCGCCCCGTCACGTTCCGCCCGTCCGCGTTCTCGCTGCTCACCTGCGACGACCGGACCCTCGATCCCGTCCCCAGCACGCGCCGTCCCTTCTTCGCCGACCCGGCCACCCTGGAACCCGGCGCCAAGGCCCAGGGCTGGATCGTGGTCCGGGTGCCGGAGGACGCGGCGCCGGCCCTCCTGGTCTTTCGGCTGGAAGACGAGGGAGCCTGCCGCGGCGCGCTCGGCTTCCCGCTGGTGATCCGCGACGACGACCGATCCGACACCCGCCCGACCCCGATCGGGGGCTGCGCGGGCGGCTCGGCGACGGCGGGCGCATCCACCCGCGGCACCTCGGGCGAGGACGGCGCCGATGGCGAAGACGGCGAGGACGGCGCCGACGGAGCGGACGGCGCCGACGGAGCGGACGGCGGAGATGCGTCCGGCGGCGACGCCATCGGTGGCGACGGCTGCGACGGCGGCGACGCCGTTGGGGGCGACGCGGTCGGCGGGGACGCGGTCGGTGGGGACGGAGGAGACGGCGGCGACGCGCAAGGCGGCGACGCACGAGGCGGCGACGCCCAAGGCGGCGACTGCGCCGAGTCC
>CADCWE010000206.1 GCA_902806325.1 uncultured Thermomicrobiales bacterium
GCTGGCCTTGATCGTCCCCGTTTGGATGCCCATGACCACAATCCGATCGACGAGGAGGATCTCCTCGTCGATCGAGTGGGTGATGAACACCACCGTCTTGCCGCTGTTCTCCCAGATCCGGAGCAACTCCTCTTGGAGCAGGAAGCGCGTCTGTTCGTCGAGGGAACCGAACGGTTCGTCCATCAGCAACAGCTCCGGGTCCACAGCAAGGGCGCGGGCGATGGCGACCCGCTGCCGCATTCCTTCGGAGAGCTGGTACGGGAACGAACGGGCGACCCGGTTCAGGCCGACGATCTGGAGCAGGTCATCGGCGCGGTCGGCGCGCTGCCGGCGGCCGACGCCGCGCAGCTTGAGACCGTAGGCGACGTTTTGCCGCACCGTCAACCACGGAAAGACCGACCGTCCTTGGAAGACCATCGCGTTGGTCGGTGCCTCACCGTTCTCCCCGATCGTCTCCAACGTGCCCGTGGTCGGTCTGTCCAACCCGGCGATAATCCGGAGCAACGTAGTTTTCCCGCAGCCGGAAGGTCCGACGACGCAGCAGAACTCGCCGGGACGGACGTGGAGATCGACGCCCTCGATCGCGGCGACAGGACCGGCCGGCGAGTCGAAGGTGCGGCCAAGGTTGTGCGCGGTAATCGAAACGCCCGGTATCGGCGTCCCCTCGGTTGCCGGAATCACCCCGTTCCACCGGCCCGCCAAAGCGCCCGATGTCGCTCCTCCGGTGCCTTCCATCGTGGTCATGGCCAGCGTTCGCCTTGCCTACGAGGAAAACTGGTACGGACCCAACTCGGCCAGCGCGGCATCAACGAAGCGGGTGTCAACCAAGGCGGCCGGGTCCAGGTCGTCGGCATATTCGAGTTGGCCGCGCTCGCGGAAAAACGTTTGCAGGGTGCGCAGCCCGTCGAGATTGATCGTTCCGTCGACCGCGTAGACGGGCGGCACCCCCTGGCCGACCAATGCCGCCGGAACGCCGGTGTACTCCTCGATGATCGCCAGGTTCTCGGGCTTCGCGAATCCGGTGCCGGAAAGGTCACGGCAGGCGCGGAGGTAGGCTTTGACCAGCCCGGTCGCCGCGTCCGGATCGTCGTCGACGAAATCCTGGTTGGCAAAGACGACCGTCGGTTGGATCCCCTGGATCGCGAAGTCGGTGGCCAGGCGGACGGCGATCCCCTCCTGCTCGGCGCGGGTGGCGAACGGCTCACCGAGCATCGCCGCGTCGAGGGCGCCGGAGTCAAGGGCGGCAAGGATGTCGGGAAACGCAAGGGTTTGGAAGTCGATGTCGTCGAGGGTCAGGCCGTCGGTCGCCAACGCCTGACTGAGCCAGTACTCGGTGGCGCCGGGAGCGTTGACAGCGACCCGCTTGCCTTTGAGATCGGCTACCCGGGTGATCGCCCCAGACTCGCACTGGGACCTGGCAACGACCAGCGGCGTCGCGACCGGTATCCCCTCGGCGTGCCCCGGCGCGATCACGGTCAAGCCGACACCGAGCGCGATCGCGTTCCAAAACCCAGGACCGGCACCTCCGAACCCGGCGTCGTAATCGCCGCTGGCCGTCAGGGCGACCATGTCCGAGCCGCCGGGCACCGGCTCCAGCGTGACGTCCAGGCCCTCCTCGGCAAAATAACCTTTGCCGGCGGCGACGAAGATCGGGGCAAAGACCGTCGCTTGGACGTAGGCGACGGTGACTTTTGCCGGGTCATCGGGGAGCGGTCGTGGCAACGGCACGGGAACCGACGCGGGGGTACCGGATGCCGAGGGCGTGGGCGACGGCGGTTCGCACGAGATGGGGGACGCGGCGCTTTGGGCGGAGGCGAGCTGCTCCCCGGATCGGGGAAAGCCGCCAACAGACGCACCAAACGCCACCAGAAGCGCCAGCAGCAGGGTCCCGGTTCGCGGTAAGCGGGTCATGCCGTCCTCCTGGGGGGCTTCGTCGGCGGCGCCGGCGCCGGTGGGAGGAGTATACGAGTTTGTGAAGGAAATAACGATCTTCGGGCTACGGCACGGCGACCACGGACCTGGATGCGGTGGCGGCGCGCGACCACCGGTAAGTGCCCGTATGGAGGTAGGCGGAGTGATCGCTCGGATGGAGGACCGGGTGCCCCCGTAGGATCGGCGCTCGGAATGGAATGGTGCTGTTTCGCAGGCACGCGGTTGCACCAGAACCGCCGCGCCTTGCCGGAGATGGATCGTGGTCGCCGGTTCACTAGGAACCGTGCTTCGATCTCAACGCGACGTCGCACTCACGAACACTTTGGGCGCGGCGGAACGCCTAGACCGGCGTCAGTTGCAACGTCGGCTTGTACCGCGCGGTCGGCGTCACCTCGTCGACGATCCCGTTCCGCCGGTCTTCGAGCACCAGGTTGATCTCGTGCTTCAGGGAGTCCAGCATGTCCACTTCGGCGACGGTGCGAACGATCTTGCCCTTGCGGAAGATGACACCTTTGCCGTTGCCGGCCGCCAGGCCGACGTCGGCGTCTTTGGACTCGCCAGGGCCGTTGACGACGCAACCCATCACCGCCACCCGAATCGGCTCGTCGATCTTGGCGAGGAACTCGTCGACCTGGTTGGCAAGGCTGAAGAGGTCGACCTCGACCCGGCCGCAGGTCGGGCAGGCGATCATCGTCGCGCCCTTTTGCCGCAGCTCAAGGCTCTTTAGGATCTCGTAGGCGACGAAGACTTCTTCGGTCGGGTTGGTCGTTAGGGAGACCCGGATCGTGTCGCCGATGCCGAGCGCGAGCAGGGTGCCGATGCCGACGGCGGAGCGGACGCTGCCCGCCCGGGGCGTGCCCGCCTCGGTTACGCCGAGGTGGAGCGGGTAGTCGTTGGGCAGCGCCGCGAAGCGCCGGTAGGCTTCCAGCAGCACCGGCACCTCGAACGCCTTGAGGCTGACCTTGGTGTCGTAAAAGTCCAGATCTTCGAGGATCTTGATGTGGCCGAGAGCGGAGCGGACCAGCCATTCGGCGCGCAGTTCGAGCTGGCTGGCGCCGCGCTCGGCCATCTCGTCGACGAACGCTTCGGGCATCGGCGCCACCGATCCGAAGTTGACCCCGATCCGGATCGGCACCCGCTTCTGCTTGGCTTTGGTGACGACCTCGCGGACGTCTTCGGCCTTGCGAATGTTGCCGGGGTTGAGGCGCAAACCGTGGATCCCGGCGTCGAGTGCCGCCAGGGCCAGGGTGTGCTCGAAGTGGATGTCGGCGATCAGCGGCACAACCGCGTGGGGGATAATCTGCGGAAGGGCAGCGGCCGCCTTGCGGTCCGGCACTGCAATCCGCACGATCTCGCAGCCGGCTTCGGCCAGTTCCTTGATCTGGGCCAGCGTCGCGGCCGGGTCGCGCGTGTCGGAGGTGGTCATGGATTGGACGACGACGGGATGGTTGCCGCCGATCTTGACCCCGCCCACGTCCAGGACGCGGGTAGGTCGGCGGGGGGCGACGAGCATGGGAACTCCTTCTGGGGGAAGCAGTCAGCCATCAGCCTTCAGCAGCGCGCTGATCACCGAGGACCGATCGCAGATAGCTAGGGCAGGAACGAGCGGCCGTCGCGCAGGCGGTCGATATCGACGAAGGCGATGACGAACATCAGGCCGAGAAGCAAGACGAGGCCGACGAAATGGACGACGCCTTCCTTTTCCGGGGCGATCTTGCGCCCCCCGCGGAGCACTTCGACGATCACGAACAGCAACCGGCCACCGTCGAGCGCCGGCAATGGCAGCAAGTTGAGCACGGCCAGGTTGAGCGACAAGGTCAGGGCCAG
Source organism: uncultured Thermomicrobiales bacterium (assembly GCA_902806325.1). Lineage (GTDB taxonomy): Bacteria > Chloroflexota > Chloroflexia > Thermomicrobiales > UBA6265 > CADCWE01. The sequence goes on from CADCWE010000206.1 coordinate 3,760, forward strand.
GTTGGACAGGTTGACCCAGAGGGGCAGCGGGGAGCGCGAGACGACTTCGCTGGTGATCTGGCCCATACCGACCGGGCCGGCGACCTCATCCCAGCGGTCGCGGTTGGTCACCAGCTCGCGGATCCCGGCCACCATCGCCGTGGTGGCTTCCCAGGACTCGCTGAAGCCGCGCGGCAGGACCTCCCCCGCCGGAACATCCTCGAATCGGGGGTCCTGGCGGGCGGTGACGCCGATCGCTTCCAGCACGTCCTCGGAGGACTGGAACGACGGCACCGTCAGATTCAGATCCTTGACCGAGCCGTCGCGCTCGACCTGCACCGGAACCGCGAAGCCCTCGAACCGCTCGAACTCGTAGCTGACGGCGGCGGCGTCGGGGGTTGGCCGGCCGTTAACAGAGAGCACCCGGTCGTCCGGTAGGAGTCCGGCGTTGGCGGCGGCCGACCCATCGTCCACGGAGCGGATAAAGATGTCGGATTCCAGTGTCGTGTCCAAACCGACGCCCATCCGGCCCTGATTCTCCGGCGGGTCCTCGCGGGGGACGATCGTGGTGTCGACCAGCGCCCCACGCCGCTCGATGACCACGCTCATCGGCTTGCCCGCGAATTCGTTGGTGGTCGAGATCAGGTCCTCGGCGTTGGCCAACGGATCGCCCGCGGCTTCTACAATCTGGTCGCCGCGCTGCCACCCGGCTTTGGCGGCGGGAGAACCGGCGGCCACGCCGCTGATGTAGACGTTGTTGCGGGAGATGCCCTGGATGCCGATGACGGCAATCATCAGGATCACCGCCAGCAACACGTTCATCACCGAGCCGGCGGCGAGGAAGAACGCCCGTTGGGCGGGCGACTTGGTGTTCATGGACCCAGGGTCCATGCTCTTGCCGTCTTCGCCAAGTACGCGGACGAATCCACCGAAGGGAATTGCGTTGATGGACCAGATGACGCCCTTGCGCTTCCAGCCAAAGATCCGCGGCGGAATGCCGATCCCGAATTCTTCGACCTTCACCCCGCACAAGCGGGCACTGACGAAGTGGCCGATCTCGTGGATCAGGATCAGGACGGCGAGGATCGGGATGATGTAGAGGCCGTTGAAGAAGTTGGCTGACACGCCGGGAAGCTCCGACCGAGGGATGCCCGGCCTACGTTCCCGCCTGGGTCGCGCCGGACGCCCGGTGCAATGGTAGTCCGGGGGGGGGATGGGCGCAACGTGACGATCGTGACTTGTCCGTAGTGGATCGTCGGTGGAGACGGGGGAGAACGGACGAGTCGCGCGCCTCGGCGGCATCCCGATAGCGGCGCCCTCGTCCGCCGGAGTCATTCAAAACGAAGACAGGAATCTCTCGCCCGTAGACGACGTTTCCAAGCGCCGGCGCTGCCGCAGGAGATTCTTCACCTTCTCAGTATGATTCCCAATGGAGGCAGGAGCGTCCTTTTATCGGTGCCCCGAGACACGCGCCAAGCGTCCCTACCGCCGGCGCAACGCGGCCACCGCCGCGATGCCGAGGCCGAGGGCGGTCAGTGCGGTGGTGGCGAACGCGGGCAAGACGACCGATTGGGGCAGCCGGGGGGCGGCGGGCAGATTATAGGTTTCGGGCGGTGCAGTCAGGACGAAGAAGGCATTGAGGCCCTCGATGCCACCGGTGCCGCCGGTGGCGCGGTCGCCGTAGAGCCGGGCGCCATCGACGCCCCGCAATCGCAGGCGCTCGACGCGCCGTCGGCCCTCGGGGAGCAGCTCGGCGATCGGTCCGAAGACGATTGAATCGGTCGGGCAGGCTTTGGCGCAGGCGGGCTCCAGCCCCGCGCCCAACCGATCGTAGCAGAGCGTGCATTTGCGCGAGGTGCCGGTGCGGTGGCTGAGTTGGGGGACGCCAAACGGGCAGGCCGGGACGCAGTAGCCGCAGCCGTTGCAGACGTCTTGCCGGATGTAGACGGTGTCGAACTCGGTGCGAATGATGGCGCCGGTCGGACAGGCGAGGAGGCAACCGGCTCGGACGCAGTGCTTGCAGACGTCGCTAACCATCAGCCAAGCGAACGGGGTGCCGGCCGCGACTGCCGGCGATGCCCGCGTGGCCATCAACTCGGCCAGGAGATCGGTTCCGGCGCTCGGCGCCTGCTCGCTGAATAGCACGTGGCGCCAGGTTTCGGCGCCAAGATCACGGGAGTTGTCATAACTGAAGCCCGTCATCCCGTAGCCATCGGAGGGCAGTTGATTCCACTGCTTGCATGCCACTTCGCAGGCTTTGCAGCCGATGCAGAGCGTGGCGTCGGTGAGAAAGCCGACGGCGTCGGGCGCGGCGCCGGTCTCGGATCCGGTGGCGGGGGGGGGGCGAATGGCCATTGGTACCTGCGACGAGACGGGACGGCGTGTAGACAGGGCGACCAAATGCGGATGGTATCATTCCGCATCCGGAAGGACGGAACTTGTCGGGCGCCGCCCGTCGGGGCGCCTTGGAGTGAGACCGGGGGCACGACCAGCACTATGGCCGCATCGAAGCAGACCGAACGGACCCCGACGCCGATCAAACCCAAGGCAACCGGCGCCGCCGGCGGATCTAAGTTCGTGGCGAACCAGCCGGCGACTGGGACCGGCTCCCACCATGTTCAGCCGCGTCGCGCCGAGCGCCGGCCGGAGATGATCCGTCAGAAGCGTGAGGAGCGGACCAAGTCTTACGAGCGCCAGCGGCAGATCCGGCAATGGACCCGTATCGGCGGCGCCGCAATCGCGGCCCTGATCGTTGCCGGCATTGCCTGGACCGTGTTCAGCTACGTCACCCGCGAGGCGCCACCGGGCGAAGAGGTGTCCAGCAGCGCCCCTCCCGCGCAGCACATCGCGCGCAACCAGGACGGTTCTGCGCCCCCGCACGAGGAATACACGAGCCAACCACCGACATCGGGTCCGCACTACGGCAACGAAGTCGAAGGCCCCGGCGTCTACAAGGAGTCGCGCGAACCAGAGCGGTTCGTTCACAGCTTGGAACACGGCTACGTCATCCTCCAGTACAACTGCGAATGCCCCGAAACGATCGCGCTCTTGGAACGGTTTGCCAACCCGGCCACCGGCTACCCGACGGCGGTGATCACCCAACCGTGGGCGAACATGGAGACCGAAGTCGCCCTCACGGCATGGAATTACATCGACCGGATGTCGGCCGCTGAGGCCACGCCGGAGAGGATCCGCACGTTCATCGACGAGCACATCAACAAGGGACCAGAGCGAATTGCGTCTCAAGTCAGCACAATCCGCGAGTGGCGGGAAGATGACGACGCGACGCGGCCGTGGGACGGTCAATAGGGAATGCCCGTGTCGCGTTCTCTGGTTCCTGGAGTGACGGCTTAGGTCTGTCGACGAAGCCATGGCGGGCCAGAGAACGGCAGGCGTAACCGCTAAGCGGTGTGAACGCTCCGAGTTCCGTGCCGTGTTCCCCAGCACGGGGCCTGAGCATGGACGGTTCAGGGGAGCTTGATACGGAGCGTAGATGGCCGGTCCGTGTCCACCGCGTCGTAGCGAGGACGGTCCTCGGCCACGGCGGCCAGGCCGTCCTTGGCGAGACCGCTGACGATTTCTTGGAGCCACGGCAGATCGGTCGGTTCGAATCCGGGCCGGACTCGCTGACCGAGGTCGGGCATCGTGATCCCGTTTTCCGGTGGCACGGGGGGGATGGCGCGGAGTTCGGCGAGGATGCGTCCTCGGAAGTAGCGGTTTGTTGAGTCGTACGCCGGGGTGGCGCCGGCCGACTTGCGCGGCGCCGCGTCGAGCGCGCCTTGGATGGTCGGTCGAGCCGTGCAGTGTGGCCCAAGCGGGCATTGGTCGCAGGCAGGTTTGCGGGCGGTGCAGACGCGGGCGCCAAGGTCCATAAGCCCCTGGTTCCAGGCCCAACCCCTCCCTGATGGGACGGCGGCAATCGCCAGCGTTTGGAGCTCGCGGTCGCGGACCATCGGCGCCGGAACGTCGGCGCCGAGGAAGACGCGGTGCAACACCCGCCGCATGTTGGTGTCGATGAAGCCGGTGTCGTGCCCATAGGCGAAGCAGGCGACCGCGCCGGCGGTGTAAGGACCGATTCCGGGCAGCGAGCGGAGGACCGCTTCGTCGTCGGGAACCAGGCCCCCGTGCACCTCGACGATGATTCGGGCGGTGCGGTGAAGATGGACGATCCGGCGGTACCGGCCGAGGTCGCCCCAAACTCGGATCGCGTCGGCCAAGGGCGCATCGGCCAGCGACTGGATGGTCGGGAACCGGTCGAGAAAGGCCTCGTAAAACGGAATCGCTCGGGCCACTTGGATTTGCTGCAACATGACCTCGGAGACCAGAATCGCCCACGGGTCGCGCGTGTGCCGCCACGGTAGGTTTCTTCCGCACTCCCCGAACCAGGCGAGAAGCGCGTCCTGGATCGCTGAGAGGCGGGAAAAGTCCGGGTGGGGCAGGACCGGGTCGGATTTGGTTGTCGAGGCGTTGCGAGGCATAGACGGAGTGTAAAACGAACGGGCGTTCGGGTTCCAATCATCCGACGGTCACGGCAGTTCCACCCGAACCTCGCCGGTGGTTTCCAACGGTTCGCTCGGGTCATAGGAGGGCGGCGCTTCGGCGACCTTCGCTAGCCCGTCCTTGGCCAAACCTTGAACGACGCCGTACAACCATGGCACATCGGCGTCAGAGAACCCTTCGCGGACCAGCGGTCCGAGGGTGTGCAGCGGGATGCCGCCACCAGCCGCCGATTCGCCGGCATCGCGAAGCCGGGCCAAGATCTGTCCTCGGTAGTAACGATTGGACCCGGCGAACGGGGCTTCGCGCTTTTGGGCCGTGCGGGTGCCCCTTGGCAGCTCCGCGATCGCGGTTTGGATAGCGGGGTAGGCCAGGCAGTCCGCCTGGAGCGGGCACACGACGCAGGCCGGGCGGCGCGCGGTGCACTGGAGGGCACCGAATTCGATCACGCCCTGGTTCCATTCCCAGCCTCGATTCGGCGGGACGAGCCGCGCCGCCAGCGCGGCAAGCTCCCGCTCGGAACGTTGAAGCGTCGGCACGTCGACGCCGGCGAACAGGCGGTGGATGACCCTCCGTATGTTGGTGTCGATAAAGCCCACGTCCTGCTCGAAGGCGAAGCAGGCCACGGCACCGGCCGTGTACGCCCCGATTCCGGGTAGGGCGCGCAGGGCGTCGACGCTACGCGGGAACTCGCCGCCGTGGTCGTCGACCACCGATTGCGCCGTGCGCTGGAGATTGACGGCCCGCCGGTTGTAGCCGAGGCCCGCCCAGGCCCGGATCACGTCGGCCGTAGGAGCGGCGGCGAGGTCGACGACGGTCGGAAATCGTTCGAGAAAGCGGTTGTAGTACGAGACGACACGGTCGACCTGGGTTTGTTGCAGCATCACCTCCGAGACCAGGATTCGGTACGGGTCTCGGGTTTGCCGCCACGGCAGATCGCGCCGGTTCGTCGCGAACCAGGCAAGCAACCTAACGCGAACCCGGGCGGTTTTCTCGGCACGGGTGACCGCATCGAGGGCCGCGCTCGCGTCTGACACGCCACCCTCCGCGGTGCACTGGGTCGGGATGGGCATGGTCAACGTCGTCCGACCTTCGAGGGGGCTATTCCGGTTTCACCGGTCGCTTGATCTCGGCGATGTAGGGTCGGTGGATCGTCATCCGCCGAAGATCATCGAAGATCGCGACCGACTCGTCCGGCGGCGCGGGCGGGCGCATCTTGAGGTAGACGGCCGCGCCGCCGGGAAACACCAGGGTCGGGGTGCCAAACGCGCCGTGATGCGTCCGTCCTTCCTCATAGTCGGCACCGATTTGGCTTAGAAGGGAGCGGTCCGCGCGGTCGCGATCGAACCGGTCCGTGTCCAGCCCAACCGACGCGGCCACCGATTGCAGCACTTTCGGCTTGCCGTGGTCCTGGTTGGTTTCGTGTTTGGCGCGCAACAGCGCGAGGTGAAAGCGGTCAAACGCCTCGGCACCTTGGCGCTTCGCAGCCAACCCCGCTTGGAACGCCGCTAACCCCCGGCTCCGGTATCCCGCCGGTTGCTCCCACAGCTTCCACTCCGGACCCTCGGCGGAGTTGATCTGCTCGAGCGGGTAACACTTCCAGTTGATCGTCAGCTCGTCGCCGATCTCGGCCTTGACCTGGTGCAGCCAGACCGCTGCCCCCCAAACGTATGGTCAGCCGTAGTCGAAAAAGACGTCCAACGATGTCTTGTCCCGATTAGTCACCGTTTGTCCCCCTTCGGCTGCGGGTGCGATTCGGCCAGGCGATCGCGGTACGCAGGACCCACGCCAGCGGCGGGTATCGCGGCCACGGTTCGATCGCAACGGGTAGCGGGTAGTGTCCGCCAGGCGGCGTCGACCTCGGCACGCAAATCGTCCAACGTACCGCTGTTGTCGATGACACGCTGGACACGATCCCGCTTGGCGTCGGAGTCGGGTTGGGCCAGGATCCGGCGCCGCGCTTCCGACCGGTCCAACCGGTTGCGGCGAACCAGGCGCTCTTCTTGGACTGCCGGGTCGCAGACGACCAGCCAGACCCGGTCGCAGGCGCGGTCCATTCCGCTCTCGATCAGTTTGACCCCGTCGACCACGACAATTTGGCGGTCGGCGGCGGCAATCCGCTGTTGGATCTCGGCGACCACCACCGGGTGGGTGAGCCGCTCCAGATCGGCCAAGGCCACCGGATCGGCGAACACGATGTTTCCCAGCGCCCGCCGATCGACGGCGCCGTCCGGGGTGATCACACCATCCCCAAACCGCATTCGGATCGGAGCGACCAATTCACCGCCGGCTGCGATCATGGCGTGATAAACGACGTCGCCGTCGAGGACCGTCGCACCGCGTTCGGCGAGGAGACCGAGCACGGTCGTTTTGCCGCAGGCGATGTTGCCGGTGACGCCCAGCACGAACGGGCTGCTCACCGTATCGGCACCGCGCCGGCCTCGCGTTCGAACTGGGCGCTGATCTCTTCCCATCGCGCGTAGGCGGCTTCGAGGTCGGTTTGGGCGCGCTCGTACTCCGCGCCGAGGCGGGCCAGGGCCGCCACGTCGGCATCAATGCTCGCCACGGCCAGGGCGTCGCTGATCTCGTTTAGCTTGCCTTCCAACTTGCCGATCTCTCGTTCCACCTGCACCAACGATCGTTGGGCTTTGCCGTCGGCTCGGCTGACGGCTCGGCCGTGGTGCGAACCAGGTCCGGCGGCGAGTGCGCCGGTGGTGGTAACCGCGTCGCGCGCATCGGCCTTGTCTTTGCCGTTCTCCTTGCCGCGGTCGCGGTCGGGTTCCTTCGCCTCCTTCGCCGAGCCGTCGATGCGGCGCCCGAGTTGGCGCTGGTGGTCGGTGTAGTTGCCGAGGTAGGACTTGACGCGTCCGTCCTCGATCGCCCAGATCCGGGTCGCCAGCCGGTCCATGAAGTAGCGGTCGTGGGAGACGAAGAGGATCGTGCCGTCGAACCCAACCAGCATCGCTTCGAGCGTTTCGCGGGCGTTGATGTCGAGGTGGTTGGTCGGCTCATCGAGGATCAGCAGGTTTGCCTGCTCGAGGAGGAGCACGGCCAGCGCCAGGCGCGACCGCTCGCCGCCGGACAGCGCGTCGACGCCCTTGTAAACATCGTCGCCCGTAAACAGGAACCGGCCGAGATAGGTCCGCGCCGATTCCTCGCTCATCGGCTGGGCGTCGAGGATCGTCGAGAGGGTGGTGCCGCCGCGGTGCAGTTGGTCGTGGGTCTGGGCGTAGTAGCCGACTTTGACGTTGGCGCCAAATTGGACGCGCCCCTTCAGGGCAGGCAGCTCGCCGGTGATGGTGCGCAACAGGGTCGTCTTGCCGCTCCCATTCGGCCCAAGGAGACCGATCCGCTCGCCGCGCTCGATCTCCAACTCCGGGCTCGCCACCAGCACCTGCTTTTGTTGGGAGTCAGAGTCGGCACTGGTCTCTCCCGTCGGATAGCCGACCTGCATCGGCGACAGGTGCAGCACCACCCGACCCGAGCGGACCGCGCCGCCCATTTTCAACGACAGGACGTCCTGGGTTTGGGGACGTTCGATTCGCTCCAGGCGTTCTAGCCGGGTCTGACGGCCCTTGGCCTCGCGAGAGCGTTGGCCCGCCTTGTACTTGCGGATGAACTCTTCGGTGCGGGCGATGAGGGCTTGCTGTTCCTCGTACTCCTGCATTCGGCGGGACATCCGCTCCGTGCGCAGGTCGAGGAATCGGGCGTAGGGGGCCGGGTAATCTTCCAGTCGCCCAAACGCCATGTCGAGGGTTCGGGTGGTGACGCGATCCAGGAAGTAGCGGTCGTGGGAGACAACCAGGCAGGCACCGTTCCAACCGCGAAGAAACGTCTCCAACCATTCCAGCATTTCGAGGTCGAGGTGGTTGGTCGGCTCGTCCAAGAGCAACAGGTCGGGGTCGGCGAGCAGGGCCTTGACCAACGCGACCCGCGTCTTTTGGCCTCCACTGAGCTGGTTGACCGGTTCCCCGAATTGGTCTGGAGTGAAGCCGAGTCCGAACAGGACTTCGTCGGTGCGATGTTCGATGTCGTAGCCGCCGGCGGCGTCGTAGCGGGTCTGCAGCCGATCATACTCCTCGAGCAACGTTTCGAGGTCCGCTTCGCTGGCCTCGCCCATCCGGGCTTCGATCTCGCGCATCCGGTCTCCGTCCGCAATCACCGGGGCGAAGGCGTAACGGGCTTCTTCCCGCACCGTCCGGTCGCTGGTGAAGCGGGCCTCCTGGGGCAGGTAGGTGACGCGGAGTCCGGTGGCGCGGGTGACACCGCCCGTGTCGGCGTGCTCGACCCCGGCCACGATCTTGAGTACGGTCGATTTGCCGGCGCCGTTGACGCCGACCAGGGCGACGTGCTCGCGCTCGGCGATCTGGAACGTGACGCCGGAGAAGATCTGCTCGGAGACGAACGTCTTGGCGATGTCATTGACGGTCAGGATGGTCGTCGGAGGAGGCATGGGGCGCACTCACGCGATGGCGGCGACCGCGACGGCTCGCGGTGCCAAGAACACCAACTCACGGTCTTCCATGGCAGTACGCCAACGACATGGGTTCACCATTAGGGATGCGGCGTGTTGCTGCCTTGCGTCCGGTATCCACCCATAGTATACCCTTCCGCTTCGGCTCCCACATCGATCGCGGTGGCCGCAACGACGTTCGTTCTCCTTGCGCGTCGGACACAGTGTCCGTACACTTCGCCGAGACGTGTAAATCTGGTCGCGTCGAAGGGTTCCGCCATGCTCTGGCCCGAAACCACCGTCCGCGCTCCCGAAGGCCACCTCTGCATCGGTGGGGTGGCGTTGCCGGAGTTGGCCGAGCGGTTCGACACGCCCCTCTACGTCTACGATGCCACAACGCTGCGGTCGCGCGCCCGTCGGTTCCGGGACGCGTTCCGCGCCGCCTATCCACGCTCTCGAATCGTCTACGCCGCCAAGGCGTACCTGTCCCCGGCGGTGGTAACGCTGCTGCGCGACGAGGGCCTTGGTCTCGACGTCGTCTCGGGCGGCGAGCTGTACGCGGGTCTGGCGGCGGGCGTTCCGGCCTCCGAGATCACGTTCCACGGCAACAACAAGACGGCGGCCGAACTGCGGGAGGCGCTGGCGGCGGGTGTCGGCGCGATCGTGTTGGACAACCGCCACGAACTCCAGGTGCTGTCCGCGCTCGCGGCGGAAATCGGGACCTCTGTCCCCCTCCTGGTGCGGTTGAATCCGGGGCTGGACGTGCACACTCACGCCAAGATCCGGACCGGCGTGGTCGACTCCAAATTCGGCTTCCCGCTTTGGAACGGCGACGCCGCCGGGGTGGTGGCCGAGGTGTTGTCGACGCCGGGCATGGATCTGATCGGTTATCACGCCCACATCGGGTCACAACTCTTGGACCCGAGCACTTACCGGACGACGGTCGAGGCGATGGTCTTGTTCGCCGTCGAGATGCGAAACCGTCATGGAGTGGCTCCGCGGGTGATCAGCCCCGGCGGCGGGTTCGGGATCGCCTACGGCTCCGGCGACGTTGAGGCGGCGGTCGAGGCTTGGGCGACCACGGCCGCCGACGTGCTGACCGACGCCTGCGCCGCGGCGGCGCTGCCGCTGCCGGAGCTGGTGGTCGAACCGGGGCGCGCCATCGTCGGGCCGGCTGGTGTCGCCCTCTACCGGGTCGGCGCCATCAAGGATATCCCGGGCGTGCGCCGCTATGTTTCGGTCGACGGCGGCATGGCCGACAACATTCGGCCCGCGCTCTACGGCGCCGCCTACACGGCCGAACCCGCCGGGCGTCCCGCCACTGGCCCCGCCGAAACGGTGACCATTGCCGGCAAGTACTGCGAATCCGGCGATCTCCTGATCGAGAACATCGCGTTGCCGCCGTTGGAACCTGGAAATCTCCTGGCCGTTCCCGCCGCCGGCGCGTATTGCTTGGCGATGGCCAGCAACTACAACCTGACGCCCCGACCCGCTGTCGTCATGGTCGAGGACGGCGCGGCCCGCTTGATCCGGCGCCGCGAAACCTACGCCGATCTGCTCCGGTGCGACCTCGTGCCAGCCGGTGTCGGGGCGGAAGCATGAGGCTACTCGCCGGTCGGCACGGGGGGCCAGAGACCGTGTTGCGCGCCGGGAACGGACGTAGTAGCGTACCGCCGTCCCGGAAAGAAACTGGAGTCGCCGGAACCCGGCGCGACTTCCCTGCCCGTCGCCGTCCAGTCACCGATTCTCGGTGGGTCGCCCAGCGGACCAGCGTCCCGTTTCCGGTCCCGAGTTTCGAATCCGTCAAAGGAGTCGACGACCGTTGACCATCCCCGGCAGGCGCTGCGTTTGGACCGGTCGCCGGATCGGGGCGGTGACCGAGTGGCGCCGGTGACGTTCGATCCATTGGATGGTGGCTCCGCATGAACGACCAACAACAGCTCCCATCGGGGACCGACCGCGACCGCGAGGACGACCGGAATCTGGACGAAGGACCGATGGGCATGCCGAACGAGCGCGGCGACGCGCCGGCACCGGATGCCGATGAGGGGGCGTTCGAGTTGGGCGACGGGATGATCGACGGGTTGACCGAGCAGGCTGACGGCGGGATCGCGGTCGAGGCGGTGATGGAGGTCGTCTCCAACCTCGACGGCGAACCGAGCGCCGTTGAGCTGCTCAACCAAAAACTGGCGGAACTAAACACGCTGCGCTTGTCGCCGATGGCCGGAAGCGTGCCGGTCGACGACGAGACCGAAGAGAGCGAGCCGGAGCCGCTCGACCTGCAAACCGTCAACTTCGACATCGGCGGGATCAGCCTCGACGATCCGGTGCGGATGTATCTGCGCGAGATCGGGCGGGTGCCGTTGCTGACCGGCAACCGGGAGGTCGAACTGGCCCAGGCGATGGAGCGCGGCGACTACCTGACCGTCAAGCGCGAGGTCAGCCGGGACGATTTCGGCAACCTTCCCGACCCGGTCGTGCTCGGCCGCGCCATCTACCATTCGTTCCGCGAAGGGTGGCCGGCGGCGGCCAAGCTCTACGCCGCCGTCCACGCCGTCGACAGGATGCCGCCCAAGAGCCTGGTGCTGAAGCGCGTGCTGCCGATCACCCAGGTGCCCGAGGGCGCGGTCGAGGCGATCTGCGCCGAGCTGGGGATGAAGAGCGAGGAGCTGGAAGAGTCGCTGCGGGTCCGCGCCGTGGAGTGGGACCTCCTGCCGCTGACGATCCAGAACGCGATCCGCGCGACCGAGGAGTGGCCGGACGACGCGGTGATCGACGCGCTGTTCCGGGACCAAGCCGCCAAGCTGGGCAAGCGGTGGGACGACCACATCGCCGCCGGCGCGCGGGCCAAGGTCGCCCTGACCGAGGCGAACCTGCGCCTGGTGGTCTCGGTGGCGAAGAAGTACGTCGGCCGCGGGATGTCGATGCTGGACCTGATCCAGGAGGGCAACCTGGGGCTGATCCGCGCCGTGGAGAAGTTCCAGCACCACAAGGGGTTCAAGTTCAGCACCTACGCGACGTGGTGGATCCGCCAGGCGATCACCCGCGCCATCGCCGACCAGGCGCGGACGATCCGGATCCCGGTCCACATGGTGGAGACGATCAACCGGCTGATTCGGACCTCGCGGATGCTCCAGCAGCGGCTGGGGCGCGAGCCGACCTCCGACGAGATCGCGGCCGAGATGGAGCTGACGCCGGAGCGGGTGCGCGAGATCATCAAGATCTCGGTCGAGCCGGTCTCCCTGGAGATGCCGATCGGCGAGGAGGAGGACAGCAACCTCGGCGACTTCATCGAGGACCACAAAATCCTGGCCCCCGCCGACGCCGCCTCCCGGCAGATGCTGAAGAAGGAGATGGAGGACGTCCTCGACTCGCTGGCCGAGCGCGAGCGTAAGGTGCTGGAGATGCGCTACGGGCTGGAGGACGGCCGGGCGCGGACGCTGGAGGAGGTCGGCAAGGAGTTCGGCGTCACCCGCGAGCGGATCCGCCAGATCGAGGCCAAGGCCCTGCGCAAGTGCCGCCACCCCAACCGCGCCCGCAAGCTGAGGGATTTCTTGGACTAAATCGGGCGCGGGTGAGATCGGTCGGCCGCCGTAGCGGCCCGGGGACGTGCGGTCCACCGGCCAGTCGCCCGTCGGGAACTGATCCGGTGGGGTTGCACCAGAGCGATCCGGCACGGTACACCTATCGGATGCGCCCGGTATTGTCCGCGGTGCGCCGTTGGGAGGGCAGACCGTGCTGGTCGATCGGGCGAGAATCTTTGTCAAGGCCGGCGACGGCGGCAACGGGTCGGCGTCGTTCCGGCGCGAGAAATACGTGCCCCGCGGCGGGCCGGACGGAGGGGACGGCGGGCGTGGTGGCGAGGTCCGCCTTCGCGTCAACCCGAGCCTGACGAGCTTGCTGGCGTTCAAGTACTCGTCCCATTTCAAGGCCGAGAACGGCGGCTCGGGCGGGAAGCGCCTCCGCCACGGCAAGTCCGGCAAGCCGCTGACGGTCGAGGTGCCGCCGGGGACCGTGGTTTGGAACGATGAAACCGGCGAACTGCTGGCCGACCTGACGGACCCGGACGAGACCGTCGGCGTCGCCCGATCGGGGCGCGGCGGGCTGGGCAACACCCACTTCAAGTCGTCGACCCGCCAGGCACCCCGGATCGCCGAGTTGGGCGAACCGGGTGAAGAGCTGTGGCTGCGGCTCGAACTCCGGTTGATCGCGGACATCGGGCTGGTCGGGATGCCGAACGCCGGCAAGTCGACCCTGCTCGCCGCCGCGTCGGCCGCGAAGCCGAAGATCGCCGACTACCCGTTCACCACCCTCGAACCCAACCTCGGCGTGGTGGAACTCGGCGGACCCGGCGGGCAGGCGTTTGTCCTGGCCGATATCCCGGGGCTGATCGAGGGAGCAGCGTCCGGGTCCGGCCTCGGTCACGAGTTCCTGCGCCACGTCGTCCGGACCAAGGTGCTCATCCACGTTCTCGACGCCTCCGGTGGTCTGGAGGGCCGCGACCCGTTGAACGATTTTCGGGTCATCAACGCCGAGCTGCGGCTGTTCGATCCCGGTTTGTTTGAGAAGCCCATCCTGGTCGCGCTCAACAAGATCGACCTGGCGGAAGCGCGCGACGACCTCGATCGGTTGCGCGACTCGCTCTCCCGGCAGGGATTTGCCGTCTACCCGATCTCCGCTGCGACCGGCCAGGGCGTCGTCGACCTGATGAACGCCGTCGGCGCGGCGTTGCGCGAGTTGGCGGAGCAAGCGGCCCGGCCACAAGAGAAACCGCAGGAACGACGGCGCTACACCATGGGCAACATCGACGAGCGGGCCTGGGAGGTGAGCCGCGAGGCGGCCAACCAGTTCCGGGTCACCGGCGTCGGCATCGAGCGCTTCACCAAGATGACCAACTTCGCCTTCGCAGACGCGGTCGAACGGTACCAGCGGGTGTTGGAATCGAGCGGGATCGAACGCGAATTGAAGCGCCAAGGCGTCCGCGCCGGGGACGTCGTCCACATCGCCACCCACGATCTGATTTGGGGCGAGCAGGACGAGGAGGGCGAGGTTATCCCCGAGGCGGAGGAGTTTGACGCCGCCGCGGAAACCGACGACGAAGAGGAAGGTTGGGATGACGACGAGAACGGATCGTAATGGGCCGGCCGTGGGGTTGGATCGGATCGCACCCGGCAGCGAGAATGACGCGTGATCGCGACGATGGCGGTACCGACGAAGGCGATCGCTTGTCGCTGTTCTCGTCGCAACCGCGGGTTCCCAGGATGTCAGTCTTGGGCGTCTGTCTCGTCGCCATAGACCCCCCGGTACTCCGGCGGTAGCAGCGCGGCAACCTGGCCCATGATGAGGGCGGTCGCCGCCTCTGCGGTGACCTTGCGGCCGTCGCGTTCGCGCGGGACGAAGAAGGGCGTCCCGATCACGACGCGGACGGCGTGTCGCCGGGCCCACATCCGGCTGTCGCGTCGTCGGCCTTTGGTCGTGTTGCCCGGTAACCGTTCGGAACCGGTCACCGCGACGGGGAGGACCGGGGCGCCAGAGCGAAGTGCCAGCAAGGCGACGCCGGGGTGGGCGGGCTGCATCGTCCAGGTCGCGCTGCGCGTTCCCTCGGGAAACATGCCGACGGCGAAGCCGTCGGCCAGGCGCGCCTCGGCAAGGCGGATCGCGTTGCGGTCGGCCTTGCCCCGATCGACGGGGAACGCCCCGAAGTAGGTGATCAGCCGCCGGAGGACGGGAACCGCGAACAGCTCCTTCTTGGCCATGTAGTGCAGCGGCCTTGGGATCGCCACCGCCACCAGCAGAGGATCGGCGTTGTGAAGGTGGTTGGACACCACCAAGAGCGGGCCCTCGCTTGGCACCTGCTCCAAGCCTTCGATCCGGTATCCGACCAGGAACCGCAGCAGCGCCCAGAGCAAATGCCGGAGGGCGACGAACCGCCACCCGTGCAGCGTCGAGCGCTTTAAGGACGGCGGTGCGCTGGTGCCGGGCGCGATCATCTCACCGCGACGGACGCGGCGTCCTCGGCGTCGAACCGTGACCAGGCCGACCGGACGATGCCCTCGATCTCCGCGACCACGTCCGCCACGGTGCGGTGATCGGTGAGGACGCCAATCGCGTCGCCGGCCCGGCGGAGCGGGGACGCGGAACGATTGGCGTCGTGGGCATCGCGGGCGATAAGGTCGGCCAGCACGCGGTCGTAGGGCGAGGGATCGCCGCGTAGGAGTTGCTCGGCGTGGCGACGGCGCGCCCGCTCCGGCGCGCTGGCGTCGAGGAAGATCTTGACCCCGGCGTCTGGGACCACGGTGGTGCCGATGTCCCGCCCAACCATCACCACCGGGCCGGACCCGGCGATCCGCCGCTGGACCGGCAGCAGGGCCGCCCGGACCCCCGGGTGCTCGGAAACGGGCGAGACCAGCCTGGTGACGTCGGGATCACGGATCGCCCACGTCACGTCCTTGCCGTCGAGCAGGACATCGAAGCGACGTCCATCGTCTCGGCTTGGCGGCGAGATGTCGATGTGGTGCCGACGGGCGAGCGCGGTCACCGCCTCTTCGTCGTCGACGGCGACGCCCTCGTTGATGACGGCTCGGGTCACCGCCCGGTACAAGGTTCCGGTGTCAAACAGGATCGCCCCGACGCGGTCCGCCAGGACCCCGGCCACGGTCGTCTTGCCCGCCGCCGCCGGGCCGTCGATCGCGATCACCCGTCGGTGGTCCTCCGCCGGTGTCGCGGTCCCGATCGCCGCGGAACGGACGTCCGGTCCCATCGCGGCGGCGACTTGGACGGCGGCCGATTCCGCCGGAGCGAACGGGCCGGTCGACGGGTCGGCGAGGGGAACGGTCGTCATCGCGCGGTCCTCGTCCATACAGCGGCGGCCTCCCCCGGTCCTGGTCGTCGTGGTCGCGGGCGGGGCGCGGGCGGTCGTCGCGTCGCTCCGTGTCGAACACCGCCGGTCGTTCACGATCCGGCGTGTTTCTTCGTGATCCGGGCGCGGGCGGCTCGCCTCGCCGGCGCGATCCGGGCGTGGCGAATAGTCGGTCTTCTCGGGCGGCACTAGGGGATCGTGGTGGGGCGGCCGGAAACGCCCGATCGCCTCCCCGGTTGGGCGGCTCGGCGGATCGGGCGACGCTTCGCGAATCTCGGTCGACGGCGGGGGCGGGCCGCCCGCGTTCCCGTCGGCTGTTCGGTCGCCGGTCGACGCCATCATCTGGTCCACCGGGAGTCGGCGGAGCCGGTGGCTCGCCTCGGCGGCCCATCGCGCGGTCGTTGCGCCGCACGCCGACCTGGATCGAGCCACGGCGGGCGCGCCGCCGACCCCGCTCCTCGGGCATGGCCTCCGGCTCGGTGGCGGCGCGCAGGCGGGGCGACGGGGGGATTGGGGAACGACTTTGGGCGACCAAATGCGGCTTCTTGGGCGTCGGAGGCGGCAGAATCCTGGTCGCCCGATTGCCATGGCGTGCTCGCCAGCCGGGCTGCGGCGGGGATGCGTTGGTGGAGCCGGCATCTTGGTCTTGGTCCAAGCGCAACGCCTGAAACAGTTGGGCCACCTCCCCAGGCGACATATCCCGGTACGCCCCAAGCGGGATCGCTTCCAAACTCAACGGACCAAGCCGGGTGCGGCGCAAGCGTTCGACGGTGATTCCGGCGGTCTCCATGATTCGCCGCACGACGTGGTTCATGCCCTCGTGAATCACCATCTTTAGGATCACGCCGTCGCGACCCTCGCGGAGGATGCGGAACTCGTTCGGGACGACGGTTCGCCCGTCGACGACCACGCCGTTCTTGACCCGCTGCAACGTCTGGTCGCTGGGCCGCGTCATGGTCAGGATCTGGTACTCCTTGTCCAGTCCGTAGCGGGGGTGCATTACCCGGTTCGCGACGTCGCCGTCGTTGGTCAGGAGCAAGAGACCCTCGGTGTCGCGGTCGAGCCGTCCGACCGGGAAGACGCGCTCCGGCACGCGAACGATGTCCATCACGGTCCGCCGGTCTCGCTCGTCGCTGGTGGTGGTGATGTAGGACCGGGGCTTGTTCAGCAAAAGGTAACGCGGTCGCTGGCGTCGCAGTGGCTTGCCATCCACCCGGATGTCGGCGGCATCCGGATCGACCTTGGTCCCCAATTCGGTCACGATTTTGCCGTCGACCACGACCC
>CADCWE010000207.1 GCA_902806325.1 uncultured Thermomicrobiales bacterium
CCCGCCCGAGCAGGGTCGGTTCGGCCGCCGGGTCGACGTGGCCGTTGCGGGCCGCCTCCAGGTACCCCAGCAGCCGGATCACGCCGTGGGAGTCGTGCCCGGCCAGCTTGGCGTCGACGAGGGAATCGGCGACGATCCGCGCCCCTTCCGGCGCGGTGCCGGCGGCTTCCAGGACGGCGACGGCGACCCGGTGGAGGCGGTCGGCGGCGAAGGTCGGCATGGGGGTCCTTTGGGTTCGCGAGCGCGCGGCGGTCCGGGGCGGCGGAACCGCGCCCATCCTGCGGTGATCGCGCTCGCGCGTCAACCACTCCCGAGGCGGCTTGGTTCCGGCCGTCGCTGCGCCACCCAGCGACGGCGCACCGCATCCCGTGCGTTCGTCGGCGGTACGTCGGCACCACTCGGATCGCCCGATCGCCGTGGTGGTCGATCGGGTCGTCGGCGAGGACGGTGGCCTAGCCTCATCCCGGCACCGGCGCCGACCCGGTGCGAATTTGTCTCAACGCCGCGGCCAACGCCGCCCGCGGTTCGCCGGCGGGAACGAACTCCATGCCGACGAAGCCGTCGTCGCCGGTCTCGGCGATCGCTCGGTAGATCGCCGGGTAGTGCAGCTCCTGGGTCGCGTCCGGTTCGTGGCGACCCGGGTTGCCGGCGACGTGGTAGTGCCCGAACCGGTCGTGGTGGGTCTCGATGGTGCGGATCACGTCCCCTTCCATGATCTGCATGTGGTAGACGTCGTAGAGCAGTTTGACCCGCGGCGAGCCGACGGCGTCCACCACCCCGACGCCCCATTCGGTGCGATCGCATTGGTAGTCCGGGTGGTCGACCCGGCTGTTGAGGAGTTCCAGGACCAGCGTCACGCCGGCCTCCTCGGCCGCCCCGGCGACGCGACGCAGCCCCGCGGCGGTCGCCTCGGCGCCGGCCGCGTCGTCCTGGCCGCCCCGGTTGCCGCTGAAGCAGATCAGGTTCCGGATCCCCCACTGTTGGGCGAGGGCCAGGTTGGCCAGGATCTCGCCCTCGATCCGGTCGTGGTTCTGCCGCCGGTTCAGGCCGTCGGTCAGCGACGCGTGCCCGCCGATCGCGGCCAAGGTCAGCCCCGCCCCGGTGACCCGCCCCCACTCCTCCTCCGGCGCGAACTCGATCCCCGCGTACCCCAACTCGGCCGCGGCCCGGACCAGCCCTTCCGCACCCATCGCGGGCGCGAAACACCACCACGCCACCGACGTCTTGAGCGCGCCCATCCGCTCCCCCTGGTCCGCCGACGGCCACGATCCGCGATCGGCGACCGGCGTTCGGCGGCCGCCGCCGGCCGTCTCCGCGCCGGCACGGTAGCACCCCCGCCGTTGGCTGCCAAGCGGTGTTCGCGCCGCGACCCCTTTCGCATTGGTCGGGCCGAAATCCGCCCGCCAATCGGCCCTATCCGGACACTTGACGCCCGGTATACGATGGAACCGGCGTTTTGCCCGAGTGCGTCCCCCGTGATGCCGCGTTCCTCCGGGGACCGGCGCCGAAAGGATCGCCGCCGATGGTCGGGTCGTTCGTGCTCGGTCTCCTCGACCGCCTGTCCCTGCTCGCGGACCGCCGCTTCGGTTGGCACCGACTGCCGCGTCCGCTCGGCCTGCTGGTGTTGATCGGGATGCGGCACCGCCTGCGGCGGCACAACCTCCACGACACCGGCGACCCGGCCCCGGTTTCGGAGGCGTTGTCCCCGCCGCCCGGCGACCGCCACCTGACGACCCGCACCGCCGACGGCACCTTCAACGACCTGGCCAACCCGCGGATGGGCGCCGCCGGGACCCGCTTCGGCCGCAACGTGCCGATCGGCCACACCCACCCCGCCAAGGACCCGGCGATCCTGACCCCGAACCCCCGTTTGGTCAGCCGGGAACTCTTGACCCGGGAGGAGTTCCAACCCGCCACCACGCTCAACCTGCTCGCCGCCGCCTGGCTCCAGTTCATGATCCGGGACTGGTTCAGCCACGGCAAAAGCCCCAAGGACCGCCCCTGGGAGCTGCCCCTGCCGGACGACGACCCCTGGCCCGAGCGCCCGATGCGGATCCTGCGCACCCCGCCCGATCCCACCCGGGCGCCGGAAGCGGACGCCCTGCCGCCGACCTACCTCAACGCCGAGACCCACTGGTGGGACGCTTCTCAGCTCTACGGCAGCGACGCCGCCGCCCAAGCGCGCGCCCGCTCCGGCAGCGGCGGCAAGCTGCGCGAAGGCGCCGACGCCTTCGCCGAGATCGCCCTCGAGTCCGCCGACCACCCCGCCAACGTGCCCGGCTTCTGGGTCGGGTTGGCCCTGCTCCAATCCCTCTTCGTCCGCGAGCACAACGCGATCTGCGACGCGCTGCACCGGGAGCATCCCGACTGGTCCGACGACGACCTGTTCGACCGCGCCCGCCTGATCAACGCCGCCCTGCTGGCCAAGATCCACACCGTCGAATGGACCACCGGGATCCTGGGCCACCCGACGATGCAGATCGGGATGCGCGCCAACTGGTGGGGCCTGATCGGCGAGCGATTGCACAAGCTGATCGGCCACCCCGGCTCCGGCGAGGTGCTCGGCGGCATCCCGGGGTCGAAGACGAACCATTTTGGGGTCCCCTACGCCCTGACCGAGGAGTTCGTCGCCGTCTACCGGATGCACCCGCTGATCCCGGACGAACTGGCGCTGCGGGCCGTCGCCGGCGACGCCCCGCTCGGCGAGCGGTCGTTCGCGGAACTGGCCGGTCCCCGCGGGTTCGCCCTGCTGGCCGAGTTCAGCCAGGCCGACCTCTGCTACTCGTTCGGCCGCGCCCACCCCGGCGCGATCACCCTCCACAACTACCCCCGCGCGCTGCAAACCTTCGAGCGCCCGGACGGCATCCTCCAGGACCTGGCGGCGACCGACATCCTGCGCTCGCGCGAACTCGGCGTGCCCCGCTACAACGCATTCCGCCAGATGATGCACCGCCCGCGGGCCAAGACCTTCGCCGACATCACCGACAACCCGGTCTGGGCGGAGGAACTGGACCGCGTCTACGGCGGCGACGTCGACGCGGTCGACCTGATGGTCGGCCTCTACGCCGAGCCGGTCCCCAAAGGGTTCGGGTTCAGCGACACCGCCTTCCGGATCTTCATCCTGATGGCCTCCCGCCGCCTCAACTCCGACCGCTTCTTCACCAAGGATTTCACCCCGGCGGTCTACACCCAAACCGGCATGGACTGGATCGCCGACAACGACATGGCCAGCGTGTTGCTGCGCCACGAGCCGTCGCTGCGCCCTGCGCTGAAGGGCGTCAAGAACGCGTTCGCGCCGTGGGCGGAATCCCCCT
>CADCWE010000208.1 GCA_902806325.1 uncultured Thermomicrobiales bacterium
ACAATCGTTGTCAACCCGTTTACAAGGACCGTTAACAATCTGTGCATGACGCCGACGCAGGGATGACGCAGAAGGGATGTTCTCATGGTCGTTCGATTCGCCACCGATCTGCAAACGCCGTTTGCCCGCGAAAGGCTTGAACCCTATCGCTCCAATAGTGGAACCGATCTCGAGATGCTGACCAACTACTTTTGGAACATCGACCTGGCGAAGGCACTCGTCCCGGCGATGCACGCCGTTGAAGCCGCCTTGCGGAACACGTTGCACACGACGCTGAGTACTCACTTCGCCAGCGACATGTGGTTTTACGAGAATGAAGTGCTGGAATCGAACCAACTGCGCGACTTTGCGTTTGCCCTCGGAAAGGTCGCCAAAAAGCCCAAGCCGTGGTCGGGCCGTATTGTGGCCGAACTGAACTTCGGCTTCTGGACGAGTCTGCTCAACGCTCCTTACGAGCAGCGAATATGGCAGCCCAATGGGTATGCGCTCTTGTTCACGGCGTTCCCTGCAGCCGTAGGAGTGAGCCGAAAAGTCATCTCCGATCGGTTCACCGAAATCAAAGATCTACGCAACCGGGTCTTTCACCATGAGCCGGTATGGCACCGACAAAAGCTCCTCCAAGACCACGCCCACATCCACCAGGCGTTGGGATGGATTCACCCGGCACTGCACCAAGATATCCACGTCGTCGACGACTTCACGGATGTCCATCAGCACGGCCGGCTCCGCGTCTACAATCGGCTGCACAGCTTCCTCGGCGGGCCGTAGCGCGAATCTCGGATCAGGGAAACACCTCCGGCACCCCCACCGGCATCCTTCCAGTCGCTGGGACCGTCCCCGCCAGCACGTCCGCCAGCGCCCGCAAGGAGACCGGCGGGTCGCCGTAGGTGAGCAGGGTCGCCGCCGCGCCGGGGATCAGGCCGGCGTCGTAGGGGGCGCGGACGGATGCGTGGAGCAGCGGCGCGGCGCCCGCCGCCAGATCTCGCCCCAACGCGAGGTGGGCCGGTGCCCGCTCTGCGTCCCGGGTCACGAACAGGACGGCCTCGGCGGCGGCGGCGATGGCCCGCGCCCGCGCCAGGTCGTCCGCGTCTGGATCTTCACCGACCTCAGCGAAGACCGCGCGCGGGAAGGCCGCCGCGACCGCGTCGCGCAGGGTCACCGACCGGTCCGCCGGGTCCTCGGCGATCGAGGAGCGGCGGCGGGCGCAGTCGACGACCGCTAGACGCGCCCCGGCCGGGATCGGCACCGCCGCCGCGTCGCCGAGCAGGGTGATGCTTTGCCGCGCCACGTCCCGCGCCCCGTCGGCCAGGTCTTCGCCCAGCGCCGGCATCGGCGGGAGGTCGTGGGTCAGATGGAACCGCGCCCGCACCGCCGCCAGCCGCCGCGCCGTCGCCGCGAAGCACGATTCCGGCAGCGTCCCGTCCGCCAGCGCGGCGCGCAGCGCGTCCGCGGCGGCGATCTGGGTCGCCAGCGAATCGACCATCTCCAGCAGGTCGGCCCCGGCGGCTTTGGCGGCGACGGTCGCCTCCGCCCGGCCGAACCGGTCGACCAGGGCGCCCATGTCCATCGCGTCGGTAACGATCGGGCCGTCGAACCCGAGTTCGCCGCGCAGGAGGTCGGTCAAGATGCGGCGGGAGAGCGTCGCCGGCGCGTCGTCCAAGGCCGCAAAGACGATGTGGGCGGTCATGATCGCCGGCACCCCGGCCCGGATCGCGGCGGCGAACGGCGCCAGCTCGACCCGGTCCAGCCGCGCCCGCTCGTGGCCGACCGCCGGCAGCCCATGGTGCGAGTCCACGTCGGTGTCGCCGTGCCCCGGAAAATGCTTGGCGGTGGCGATCACCCGGGCCGCCTCGTAGCCGCGCGCGGCGGCGACGCCGAAGCGCGCGACCTGGTCCGGGTCGTCGCCGAAGGCGCGGGTCCGGATCACCGGGTTCGCCGGTTGGACGTTGACGTCGAGGACGGGGGCGAAGTTCATCGTCACGCCGCAGCCGCGCATCTGCCGGCCGGAGATGTCGGCGCAGATCCGCGCCGACTCCGGGTCGCCGGTCGCCGCCTGGGCCATCGGGCTGGGCACGGTCACGAACGGCTCCGGCAGCCGCGAGACGGTGCCCCCCTCCTGGTCGGCGGCGATCAGGAGCGGCGGCAGCCCGAGCCCGCGCGCCTCCGCCTGGAGGTCGCGGCACAACGCCCAGAGTTGCCCGGGCGAGACGATGTTGCCAGAGAAGAGCACCACGCCGCCGGGCCGGATCCGGCGCAGGGCGGCGCGCGCCTCGTCGGTGATCGCCGGGCCGTCGAATTGCAGCATCAGGCTCTGGCCGACCAGGTCGGCCGCGGTGTGGTCGTCGCTCATGCGGTCGTCGCGGCCTCGTGGGCGCGCAAGCCGCGGACGAAGGCGGTGGCCGCCGCCGGCTGCGCGTCCGGCGGGAACGTATCGAGGTGGTCGATCAAGGCGCTGGCCACCACCACGCCCTCGGTCAAGGCCCCGGCGGCGCGGACGTGGGCCGCGGTCGAGATCCCGAACCCGATCGCCAGCGGCAGGTCGGTGTGGCGCCGCACCCGGGCGATGTAATCCGCCAACCCGGCGGCGAGTGCCGTCCGGGCGCCGGTGATGCCGGTCACCGCGACGCAGTAGACGAAGCCGGAGGCGCGCTCGGCGACCTCGGTCAGGCGCCGCTCGGTCGAGGTCGGGGCGACCAAAAAGATCAGGTCCCGGCCGTGGGCGCGGCAGGCCGCCGAAAGTTCGTCGCTCTCCTCGGTCGGCAGGTCCGGGACGATCACGCCGTCCACGCCCGCCGCCGCCGCGTCCGCGGCGAACCGCTCGACGCCGTAGCGCAGGATCGGGTTGTAGTAGCCCATCAGGATCAAGGGCACGGTCACGCCGTGCTTTGTTCGCGCCGTCCGCGCCAGGTCCAAGCAGTCCGTCAACCGGACCCCATTGGCGAGGGCCGCCTGGCTGGCGCGCTGCACCGTCGCCCCGTCGGCGAGGGGATCGGAGAACGGGACCCCGATCTCGATCAGGTCGGCCCCGCCTTCGACCAAGGCCGGCAGCAACCGCTCGGTGGTCGCCAGATCCGGGTACCCGGCGGTGACGAACGGCATCAGCGCCGTCCGCCCGGCGAGTTTGGCGGCGGCGAAGGCGGCGGGGATGCGGGAGGGGGGAGGCGTGGAGAATCCCTCTACCTCCCCCACTCCCCTTCCTCCCGCGATCGGGGGGAAGGGGGGCCTTTGTTGCCCATCTCGAACGCTCGCTATCCCAACGGTTCCCCCCTTCCCCCCGGACTCGGTGGGAAGGGGGGCTGGCGTGG
>CADCWE010000209.1 GCA_902806325.1 uncultured Thermomicrobiales bacterium
ACCCCGTTCTGCACCCCATCGCCGACGCCCGAGCCGCCCGCGATCCTCCCGGTTGGCGGCGAACCGGTGATCGAGGACACGCCGGTCGACCCGATCCTCGATCCAGGGTGCTTCCCCGGCGACGATCCTGGCGGTGATCCGGGCGGTGATCCCGACAGCGAGACGCCGGTGGCGACGGAGACCCCGGACCCGGACGCGACCGACGCCGACGCCGAGGACGAGGCACCGGAGATCCCGGACCTGGTCGAAGAGCCCGAGACCGGCGCGACCGGCGACGCCGACGCCGGCCCTGAACCGGTGGCGACGATCGCGCCCACCGACGGCGGCGAGCCGGTGGTCGAGGACACCGCGATTCCCGAGGCCACCGCGCCGCCGGAGCCGACGCAATCGATCGACGCCGAACCGACGGCCTTTCCGGTCGGCGAGGTGACACCGGAGGCCAGCACGGTCTTGGTGGTCGAGGACTCCCCCACCCCGACCGCGGAGGAACCGGGTGCCGGCGAACTCGAGGTGCCGGCGACGGGCGAACCGACGGACGACCCGGTCGCGGTGGTTGGCGTTGACGACGCGGAACCTCGCCTGGCGCTGGGTGTCCCGGTGTCGGGACCGCTGCGGTACTCCGGCGCCGCCAACGCGATCGTGTTCCCGTCTGGCGCCGCCGTCGTGGTGGCGGATTTGGAAGCCGGGGTGATCCGGGTGTTCGCGGGCGCCGGTGGGTCGCCGCTGCCGTCGCGCTCCGGCCGCTACGTGCTGGCCAGTCTGGGTCCGGACGTGGCGGTCGGCGAGGTCGCTTCGGGCGAGATCGTGGACCAGGGGGCGCCGGCCCCGGACGGGCTGGCGACGGTCGACGTGCCCGCCGGGTGGGACGACGCGGGGTTCTTCTACCAGCGCACATTCCCGGACCAGCCGGGACGGGTGGAGTTGCGCCGGGCAGCGCTGGACGGCGACGCCGACGCGCTGGTCTGGACCCGGGAGGATGTCGTCCCCGTTTCGCTCCAGCCGATCCAGGTCGGGACCGCGTTCTTGATCGCGACCGACGCCGGGTGGCTGCGCGTGGACGCGACGGGCGGCGAGCAGACGCTCGGAGCCGACCCCTACGGGTTCGCCGGCGCCGCGCTGGTGGCGCCAGGCGAGGATTATGTCGCCTTCGACACCGGCGGCGCGGTGGTGATGGCCCCGGTGTCCGCCCCGGGCACGGGGGTGTCCCTCCCGGCGGCCAACGGCTGGTTCGACTGGTCGCCGGAGGGCGATCGCTTGGTCGTCTCGGACGGCCTGACGGTGGCGATCTACGCCCTCGACGGGAGGTTGCTTGGCTCCGCGCCCAACCCCGGCGGAACCGCGGTCGGGGCGCCGCTCTGGTTGGGCGATGAGATCTGGATCGAGCGCGCGGGGACGATGGTGGCGTTGCCGGTTTCGGCGTTTGGGGAAGCGTAGTTCCGGGATACCACCCAGCGCCCCGGGCACGCCGCGGCGGATTTGGGACGACCGTCCGCCCGAGCAGCGTCGGTTATGTTATGTCTACTCAAGCCCGTCGGTGCTCCACCCGGGTGGACCTCCAAAACCGCTCAGGTGGTAGACTCGATTCGGTGAAGACCTCTGGGGACACGGGGGACGGCATGACCGGGACGAGGACCGGCGACGATGTCCGCTTCGGCCGGACGCTGGTCGGCGCGACCGCCGGGGACCTCCTGGCGCAGCCGGTCGAGGCCCTGGTCCTGGCGGCGAACCGGCGCGGCCTGCTCGGGGCCGGCCCGGCGGGGTCCGTTCGGATCGCCGCCGGGCCGGACGTGGAGCGCGAAGCGATGGCCCAGGCGCCCCTCCCGCTCGGGGGCGCGGTCGTCACCTCGGCCGGGCGCTTGGACGCGCGCGGGGTGCGCTCGATCGTCCACGCGGTGATCGCCGGGGCGCTCGGCGATGCCTCAACCGTGCCGACCGTGCGCCGCGCCCTCACCGCCGCGCTCGCGGCCGTCGACGCGGCCAAGCTGCGTTCGGTGGCGATCCCGCCCCTCGGCGCCGGCACCGGCCCGGGGCAGCTGGCGGCCGCCTCCGTCGCCGCCGCGCTCGTCGACGAGGCGGTGGCCTACCTCCGCCGCTCGCCGACCCGGCTGGAGCGGATCGTGTTCGTCGCCGCCGTCCCGGCCGATGTGCCCGCGTTCGCGGCGGCGATCGAGCGCGCCCGTTCCCGCTCGTGGAAGCAATCGGCGTGAGCGACCCCCCTTCCCCGCTGCCGGCGTTGGACGCGCCGCCGACGCCCGCGCGCCTCCAAACCTGGCGCTGGAGTGGCACCGCCTGGCGCGTCTCGCGGCTGATGACGCGGCGCCGGATCGACCTCCTGCTGCGGGCGCGGGGTGGCCGGATCCTGCCCCCGGCGGCGCGGGCGCGCTTCCTCGCGATGGGCCTGCCCGAGGATATCGTCGCGGCGACCCTGGCCGAGGTACGCTCGCTCGATGGCTGGGCGGACGCCTGGACCAAGACCGCGCAACGCTACCTCGGCGAAGCGCGGCGCGGCGGTCCGGGCGCCGACCCCGAGGTCGCGGCGCTGGCGCGGCGGCAGGCGGCGCTCTGTTACCACGTCGCCCAATTGTTGGTCACCGCCGACCCGAGGACCGCCCGCGCCCACCGCGCCACCGCCACGACGCTGTTCGGCCAGGCGGCGCCCTTGCTGACGCCGCCGCTGCGGCGGGTGCTGTTGCCCTGGCGGGCGACGACCCTGCCCGCCTACCTGGCCTTCGCCGGCGACGACGAGCGCGCCGCGCCGCTGGTGGTGCTGCTCAACGGCACGACCACGGCCAAGGAGGAGACGATCCTCTGGTCGCACCGCTTCCACCGGCGCGGGTTCGCCACGCTGGCGATCGATTGGCCCGGCACGGGCGAGGCGACCGATGTCGTCTCGGGTGGCGCCGCCGATCTGGATGACGTCACGGACGGCGTCTTTGCCTTGGCGGAGGGCGACCCCCGCCTCGACGGGGCGCGGGTGGCCCTGGTTGGGATCAGCCTCGGCGGGGCGCTGGCGGTGCGGGCGGCGGCCTACGATCGCCGGGTCGCCGCCTGCGTCGCGGTGACCCCCCCCTACGCGGCTGACGGCTGGCTGGGGGCGGCGAACGCCGTGGTGCTGGACCAGTTGGCGGCGATGGTCGGCGGCGCCGGGGCGGTGCCGGATCTGGCGCGCGGGTTCGCGCTGCCGCCGGTGATGCGCCGGCTTCGCTGCCCGCTGCTGGTGATGGGCGCGGGCCGCGATCTGGTCGTACCGCCCGCCGAGGCGCCAAGATTATGTCATGCCGCCGGAGACCTGGGAACGCTTG
>CADCWE010000210.1:0-20271 GCA_902806325.1 uncultured Thermomicrobiales bacterium
GCCCGGCTGGGGATCACGGTCCACTCGACGGCGGCGGTCTTTGAGCCGGGCTGGATCGGCACGGCGACGATGGAGCTGAGCAATCTGGGCCGGATGCCGGTCGCGCTCTACCCTGGGATGCGGATCTGCGCCTTCTCGTTCGAAGAGGTCAGCTCGGCGGTGGAGACGCCGTACCGCCTCAAGCGCGGCAACAAGTACGCCGGCCAGATGACGCCGCGGGCGAGCGCCCTGGCCGACGAGGGCGGCCTGGCGGGCGGTGCTCCGGTGGCGAGCGGGAACGGGCGCGCGGCGCGGTAGGCGACCCTGTTTCACGTGAAACCGGCACGCGGGAGACCGGTGGCCCCAATCTCAGGTCTACGCCGCTGGACGGCCACCCTCGCCAACGCCGATAATCGCCGCGGTGACGGCGAGCCGGGGTAACAAGCAAGGGGGCGGACGTGTCGGTCGCGGCGTTGGAATCGGTGCGGGACCGGGTGTTGCCGATGTTGCGGTTCGCGGCGGAGGAATACCGCCACCGCACGCCGGCCGGTTACCCGGTGGTCGTCGACGAACCGGGGCGCGGTTTGGTCGGGCTAGAACTGGACCCCAACTTCGCCCTCTACTTCGTGACCGACGGGACCGACCTCTTCGTCGAGACGTACCGGCGCGCGGCCCGCAACGACGCCCGGACCAGCGCCAGCCGGCAGAAGCACGGCGGACTCCCGTTCAACGACCGCCGCCCGATCGATCCCGGCATCGAGGACCAGTCGCTGCGCAACCTGGTGGCGGAGCTGATGAGCCACTTCAACTTCCAACCGGGGATCATCCACATCACCGATTCGTGAGCCGAGGCCGGCGAAGCGCCGGGCGGTTCGGGGCGGGCAAGACGATTAAATCGGCGGGGCCGGGGAATTGACATGCCCCGGCCCCGCTGCTTGTTCCACGTGAAACACGTCCGTCGCTACGAGACGATTTCCAACACCCACCGATCCACGTCCCGTCGCCACCCACTATGCACCCGCTCGCCCCCGAAGAACAACGCCACCTCGCGCGCCGCGCTCTCCGTGCTGTCCGATCCATGAATCAGGTTCCGGCCGACCTCCAGACCCAAGTCCCCGCGGATCGTGCCCGGCGCCGACTCCACCGGCCGCGTCGCGCCGATCGTCGCCCGGGTCGCTTCGACCGCCCGCGGACCCTCCAAGACCATGGTCACCACCGGTCCCGAGACGATGTAATCCACCAACCCGGCGTAGAACGGTTTGCCTTGATGCTCGCCGTAGTGCCGCTCGGCCAACGACCGATCCATCTGGCGCAGCTCCAGGGCGACGATCTTCAAGCCGCGCCGCTCGAGCCGGCCGATGATGTCGCCGACGAGACCGCGCTGCACGCCGTCCGGCTTGATGATAACCAGCGTTTGTTCCACCGTCCGCCCTCTCCGCTTCGCGCCCGCCGCCGCTCCCGCGGGCGTGTCCCGCCCGCGCCACGAGACTAGCACACGGGTCGCCAGACTCGCCACGGGCGGCGACCGGCGCGCCAATCGCCCCGGCAATGTCGGCGTCCTCGTCGGATAACCCGGCGCGACCGACGATCAGGCCATCGCGGCTGATCGCTACGGCGCCGGGTACTTCGCCGTAGCGGAGCGGATCGTCTAGGATCACGTCGACCCCACCCAATTCGTAGGACATCATCCCACTCCCTTTCCCCGACCGCGCGGGTCCACCGTAATCAGCGGCGCGCCCGCCGGGTCATCGCGTGGCGGAACTGGACCGCCGCATCCTCGGTTCGGCCCAATACCAGGTACGCCTCGCCCAGCACTCGCGAAACCCGCGGATCGGCGGAGGTGCCGACTGCCCCTTCGATCAACGCGGCGACCGTGTGTGTCTCTTGCCCTCCCCCCGTACTTGCTCACGCAAGGCCGCGAGGTCGAAACCGGATGACTGCGCGGGCCGCGCGACGAGGTTGACTCCGTTGCTCCGCTTTCTCGGTTGCGGATTGCTGCCGTTGCCCGCGACGTTGGCCACCAACGGACCCTCGTTCCTCAACGGAAACGCGACCGGCAACCGCTCCGGCTCGCCGCCGACCGCTTGGTCGGGAGCACCCGACACGGGCGCCGGCAACGCACGCCGCAGCGTGCCGGCGACCACGAGCGCCCCCTCCTCAACCAGCGCCGCCTTCTGGGCGCGCAGCCGCGCAAAGAGGTCCCCGACGGCCGACAGCCCGACCGCATCGTCCCGCGCCGACGCGACGAACGACGGCCATGCGTCCGCCGCGACCAATTCCGCCTCGTCGGCCGGTTCCGTCGTCTCCGCCGTCCTTCCGGGTACGCCGGCGACGACGAAGGGGTCCGCGGCGTCCTCCCAGGCCTCGGCCGCGTCACGCGGCAACACCGGGGGGGACGGCTCGTCCGCTGCGACGCCGATCGGCCCCGAATTCTGGTCCGAATCGATGTCGAACCCCGGCACGGCGGCGAACGCCGCGCGGCCAAAGTCGGACGGCTCCACGTCGGAGAAATCGATCGGCTCGGTGCCGCGATCGGACTCCGCGCCGCCGTCGTCGAAGGCGAACGGGATCACGCCCGCCAGAGCGCCGAACGGATCGTCGGTCCCCACAGCGGGGACCGCCAGCGGCGGATCGAAGCCCGGCTCTTCGCGCGACCACGCGAACGCGCCTGCGTCCGCCGCCGGTTCGTCGCCCTCGGCGGGGATCGGAAACAAGGCGGACGTGGCGTCCGCGCTCGCCACGGCCAGTCGGCCAAATCGTCCACCGCAGCGGGGGCAGCGGGGACGGGGGTGCCTGCCGCGGCGCCCCAATCGAAGGCCGCTAGGCGTCAGATGGGGCGTCTGGAGGGGAGGGCTCCGACCGCCGGGGCCGGTTCTTTCGACTGCGAAGGCGGGCTTGCTCCAACGTCCACAGCGTGACCACCACCGCGATCACCAGCGGGATCAGGATGACCAGCGCGAGGAGCACGTATTCGGTAGGACCCATCGGCGGACTTCCTGGACGCGAATCGTCGATCAATACCGGGCAAGGATACCAGCGCGGTCGGCGCCCCATTACCCCACGAATCCCAACACCGCGTAGACCACCAGCCAATGCGCGGCAACCGCCGGGAACCACCCGCCCGGCCAGCGGCGCAGCGCGCGGGCGAGGAGCGCCACCGCCAGCCCGGCGACGAAGCCGCCAAGGAACGCCAGGGCGACCGACCCCTGGTCTGGGCCCAACACGGTCAGCATCGCGTCGCGTCCGGCCCAGGCCAGGGCGAAGAACCCGACCGCCGCGGCCTGGCCCCGCCAACGATCCGCGTACGCGCCCGCCACCACGCCAAAATGGATCAGGTGGAACGCGACGACGTCGGCGAGACCGAACCCCAGCACCCGCCCGACCTCCGGTGCCGGACCGCCGATCAACCGGGCGGCGACCAACAGCACCGGCAGCGCGACCAGGGCGAAGCGCGCCTGCTCCGCGAGGGCACCCGCCGCGCGGGGCGCGGCGAATCCGGCCCCGCCGTGCCATTGCCCCAAATAGACCAGGGCAAGCACGGCGGCGAGCAGCGGACCCAGGACACGGACGGAGAACCAAGGCCAGTCGAGCGCCGCCACCGAGCCGTCCGGCGCGCCGCCAAGCAACAGCAGCATCGGCCACAGGCCGTGGTGGACCAGCGACAGGTTGAGCCAGCGGTAGAATCGTTTGAACGCGACCAGGCGCTCGCGAAAGCCACGGTCAACGCGGGCAGCGCGGTCCGAAGCCGGACGTTCGCGGGCGCGGTCAAGCACCGGCAGCAGGGCGGGACGATGGTCCGTGGTTGCCAGCCGTTGGCGATTCGGGTCCGACCCGCCCCGCGCCCACCACCGCTCTTAGGACAACGCGAGCAGCATCGGCGCTTCCAGCAGCCGCTTGACCGCCTGGAGGAACCGCGCCACCTCCGCGCCGTCGGTGATCCGGTGGTCGGCGGAGAGGGTGACCTTCATCCGCTGGCCGACGACCAGAGCGCCGTCCTGGACCACCGCCTGCTCCTTGATCGAGCCGACGGCAAGGATCGCCGCTTGGGGCGGGTTAAGGATGGCGATGAACTCCGCGACGTCGAACATGCCGAGGTTGCTGACCGTGAAGGTGCCGCCCTGGAACTCCTCCGGCTTTAGGCCGCCGGAGCGAGCGCGGCCGATCAGGTCCTTCGCCATCCGGGCGATGGTGCCGAGGCTCTTCTGGTCGGCGTCCGGCCCGAACGGGGCGATCAGGCCGCCGTCGATCGCCACGGCGACGTTGACGTCGATGTTGGCGTGATCGAAGAGCTGGTCGCCTTCGAGCGAGGCGTTCAGGTTCGGGAAGTCGCGCAGGGCGAGCGCGCTCGCTTTTACGATCAGATCGTTGAACGAGATCTTGGAGGCGTCGTCGCCGAGTTGGGCGTTAACCTGAGTCCGGAAGGCGGCGGCGGGCCCCATGTCCACGTCCGTCGAGACGTAGAAGTGCGGCACCTGCTGCTTGGACTCGGTCATCCGGCGCCCGGTCGTGCGGCGGATCCGGCTCATCTCCCGTGGCACGCCAGCCGGGCGACCGGCGGCGGGCGCTGGGGTTGGCGCGGAGCGGGTGGCGACCGGAGCCGGGGCGGCGGCCGGAGCCGGGGCGGCGGGAGCGGGGGCGGGGGCGGCATCCGCTTGCGGTTGCGCTTGGGTCTGCCCTTGCGCCCGCCCGAGCAGCGGCATCACGTCGTCTTTGACAATCCGGCCACCGGGGCCGGTGCCAGCGACGTTGGCGAGGTCGATCCCGTGCTCGGCGGCCAAGCGCTTGACGAGGGGCGAGGCGCGGAGTCGTTCGCCGGAAGGGCGGGGCACGGCCGGAGAGCCGCCGTTCGGGCCGGGAGCGGACGCGGCGCTGTGGGCTTGGCGCAGGGAATCCATGGCGGCGCCGTCGGCGTCGGCGTGGGGGGCCGTCGGGGCGGGTGCGGTCGCGTTCGGGGCCGCTTCTTCGTCCGGGGTTTCGCCGACGGCTTGGATCGGTGGTTGGTCCTGGACCCGAGCTTGGGCGGGTTCGGCGGGCGGCGCGGCGGCCGGTCCCGGCGCCGTTTCGCCGTCGCCGAGGATGACGGCGATCGGGTCGCCGACCGGGATGCTGTCCCCCTCGTTGGCGATCCGGTCGGAGAGGGTGCCGGTGGCCTCGGCCGAGATCTCCAACGACACCTTGTCGGTTTCGATCTCGGCGATCGGCTCGCCTTCCTCGACCGCGTCGCCCAGGTTCTTCAGCCACTTGAGGAGGACGCCCTCCTCCATCCCGTCGCCCATCTTGGGCATGATCACCGTCGGCACGGGCTTATCCCTTCCGGTTCCGGTACAAGACCCGGTGGACCGCTTCGACGATCTGCCGCTCGCTCGGGAAGGCGGCCACTTCCAGATTCCGCGCGTACGGGGCCGGAACCTCGGCCCCGCTGACCCGCTCCACCGGCGCGTCCAGGTCGTCGAACGCCTGCTCCTGGATCAGGGCGGCGACTTCGGAGGCGACGCTGAACCAGCGCCACTGTTCCTGGACCACCACCGCCCGGTTGGTCTTGCGGACCGAGTCCAGGATCGTCGCCTCGTCGAACGGGCGGATCGAGCGCAGGTCGATCACCTCGGCGTTGATGTTGTCCTCGTTGGCCAGCTTCTCGGCGATCCGCAGGAGCAGGTTGACCTGCCGGCCGTAGGCGACCAGGGTCACGTCGGTGCCCTCGCGGGCGACGTTGGCCTTCCCAAACGGGACCGTCTCGTCGCCGTCCGGGACCTCGCCCTTGGTGCCGTAGAGCGCGCCCGCTTCCAGGAAGACCACCGGGTCCGGATCGCGGATCGCGGTCAGCATCATCCCCTTGGCGTCGGCCGGGGTCGCCGGCGACACCACCCGCAGCCCCGGAAAGTGCCCGTAGAAGCCTTCGAGGCTGTGGGTGTGCTGGGCGGAAAGCTGGACCCCGCCGCCGTTCGGGCCGCGGATCACCAGCGGCACCGAAGCCTGGCCGCCGGAGAAGTAGCGCAGCTTGGCGGCGTTCTGGATGATCTGGTCAGCGGCCTGGAACGAGAAATTCCAGGTCATCATCTCGACGATCGGGCGCATCCCGAGCATCGCCATCCCGATCGCGGCGCCGGTGAAGCCGCCCTCGGCGATCGGGGTATCAATGACCCGCTTGGGGCCGAAGCGGTCCAACAGACCGTCGGTGACCAGGTGGGTGCCGCCGTAGACGCCGATGTCTTCGCCGAGCAGGACGACGGACTCGTCGCGTTCCATCTCGGCGACCATCGCGGCCTTCAGGGCCTCGCGATAGGTCATCACGGGCATGGGAAGGTGGGTCCTCTCTCTACGGTGATTCTGCTCCCCCCTCGTTGGCGGTCTTTCTGAGCGAAGCGAAGAATCTCCTGCCGCGGCAGCGTGCTTGTGCACGAACGAGAACGCCGCCCGGGGGCGAGGGAATCTTCGCGTCGCTCAGAATGACACCCTCCAGGGTGGGGAAGCGGCCACGGTCTAACGGCCCTACGCCCCGTCGGGGGTGGCGTAGACGTCGGTCTGCAACTCGTCCAGGGGCGGCTCCGGGCTTTCGTCGGCGAACTGGACGGCGTCGGCGACGGCGGTCTTGGCCTCGTCACGGATCGCGGCCAGGGCGTCCTCGTCGGCGACGCCGGCGGCGAGCAGTTTTTGCTCCCAGAGGCCGATCGGGTCGCGCTCGCGCCAGGAGCGGACCTCGTCCTTGGTCCGGTACTTCTCGAAGAAGTCGCCCGCGCCGTGGGCGACCAGGCGGTAGGTTTGGACCTCGACCGCGTAGGGGATGCCGGTCTCGCGGACGCGGGCAACGGCGCGCTTGGCGCAGGCCAGCGTCGCGGCCAGATCCATCCCATCGACGTCCTCGTGCTCGATCGCGTAGGAGTCGAACTTGGCCGAGAGGTCGGTCATCGCGGTCGCCCGCTCGACGCTGGTGCCCATCCCGTACTGGTTGTTCTCCAGCAGGAACAAACAGGGATTCAAGCCGTCGCGGCCCCACAACCCGGCCAGGTTGGCGGCCTCGTGGAAGCCGGCGTTGTGGATCGCGCCGTCGCCCAGATAGAGTTGGACGACCCGTTCGGTTTGCTGGTAGCGCATCGCGTAGGCCA
Organism: uncultured Thermomicrobiales bacterium; assembly: GCA_902806325.1. GTDB lineage: Bacteria > Chloroflexota > Chloroflexia > Thermomicrobiales > UBA6265 > CADCWE01. Next base: position 7,083 of record CADCWE010000210.1, read on the forward strand.
TCCCAACCCCGAGCGGGATGTGGCCGCCGACGATGCCGTAGCCGCCCCAGAACCCGTTCCGCACGTCGAAGAGGTGCATCGAACCGCCCTTGCCCTTGACCAGCCCCGTGCCACGGCCGTAGAGCTCGGCCATCACCGCCTTCGGATCGGAGCCGAGGAGAAGGGCGTGGGCGTGGTCGCGGTAGGCGGTGATCGCGGCGTCTCCCTCGCGGTGCTCGGCCAGAAAGCCGGTCGCGACGGCCTCCTGACCGCTGTAGACGTGGAGGTAGCCGCCGATTTTGCCCTGACGGAAGCCGCGCTGGGCGGCGTCCTCGAACAACCGGATCAGCACCATCTGGCGGTAGAACCCGCGCAGGGCGTCTTGGTCGTAGCCGAGTTCTTCGAGGGTCGGTACCGGCTCGGCGCCGTTGGAGGCGGCCGTCCGCCGCTTTTTGGTCGCGCGCTGGGTCGTCGCCATGCCTCGGCCTCTCGCGGTGCCCCGGCGCAACCCGGGTCGCGCCGCACCACCCGGTTGTCCGTCGCGTCGGAATCGGCGGGCGGGCCACGCGGCGCGGCTCCCACCCTCTGCGGCGCCGATTGTACCCTACGTGGGGGACGGGGAACGGGCGACGAGGGACGAGGAAGGAGGACGGGGTGGTCGAGCCGGAGTCGGTCGAGCTGTTGGATATGGTGTGGCCAGAGACGGGATTGCAAACGTCGGCCCGGGTGCCGGTGCGGCCCAAGGACGCGCTCTCGGAGGACGACGAGCTCGAGCTGCGGCTGGACTTCGTGACGCTGTCGCTGTCGCCGCTGGAGTTCATCCAGCTCGCGTCGTTCCTGCGGCTGTGCGTCGACGGGCTGCTCGACCATCACCCGGGGTTGCAACGGGCGGTGATCACCGCGTTCGATCTGCGGGAATGAGGGAGAGGCGCGGATCGGACGGCGCGACCCGGCCAGAAGGGTGGCGATGTGCGACCGTGGCGACTGGGCCGCCCGGGGTCAGAAACCCCGGACCGACCGAGATATGCCGGCTGAGGCCGGCGGCGGGGGAGGCAATGACGAGCATGGTGCGGGCGCGGGCGTTGGTCGCGGCCCTGGTGGTCGCGGTCTTGGTCGGAATCGGGGCGGTCGGACTGGACGCCCGGCAAGGGACGCCGACGCCCTCGGGCGGCGTGATGCGGGAGGTGTTGGTCTCAGGGCAGCCGGCGGGGGCGCCCGGGCAGGTGCTGGAACTGGTGCGATACACGATCCCGCCGGGAACGCTGCTACCGGCGCACACGCACCCGGGGATGCAGGCGGCGTTCCTCGAATCCGGGACGCTGCACTACACGGTGGTCGAAGGCGAGGTGCCGCTGACGCGGGCGGCGATTGGGACGGGAACGCCGGTCGCGGACGCGGTGGCGGCGGGCGAGGGGGAGGACGTGATCCGGGCCGGGGACTCGTTCGTCGAGCCGGCGGGGGTCGTCCATTTCGGCCGCAACGCGGGACCGGAGCCGGTGGTGATCTTGGTCTCGTCGCTGTTGACGGTGGGGGAACCGCCGGCCAGCGTGGTGGCGGTCGGGACGCCGGGGCCGTAGGGGCACGGTAGGCCGTGCCCTGTTCGCCGGGCGGGTCAACGATGCCCTGGGGGTTTCCAGACCTGCCACACCGCCCGGCAAGACGGGGACGGCAGGCCGTGCCTCTACCGAGCCGCCGGGTCCGCTTCGAAGTTGATCGGGTGCCCGGCAAAGTGGCACTCGCTGTGGACCTGGGCGTGGGCGGGGCCGCGGAAGCGGCAGCGATCGCAGTAGTCGGTTTGGTAGAAGCGGGCGAAGAGGGCGGGGTCCATCACCGAGAGGGGGCGGTCGGTGGCGAGGCGCTTGTACTCCTCGCGGACCAACGGTTCCAGGTCGGGCGGGAGGCAGACCGGGTAGCGGATCGGGTGCTCGACGCCGGTGCCCCGGTCGCGGAAGCGCAACACGCGCACCAGCGGTCCGTCGCCGGGGGCATCGCCCGGCCCGTCCGCCGGCTCGTGGCCGTCGCCGACCAGTTCGAGCACGCCCCAATCGGCGCCGGCGCGGGCGGAGAGGTACTGGAGCAGGCGGGCCTTATCAATGGTGCGGGTGGCGAGACGGTCCAACAGCGGCATCACGCGGCGGACGACGTCCTGGGTGGCTTTGTAGACCATGGATAGAAATCCCCGGTGACGAGGCGGGCCGTCACGGCCGGCAAGGGGCGCCGACGGGATGATGCTAGCACATGGGGGCGCGGGAGTGGCGCCGCCGCGGCATCAGGTGGAGCCGTCCCCGTCCCCCGGCCGCGCCGCCAGCACCTCCCGCAGCGCCGCCAACACCAGTTCGTCCTCCCCCGTCGCCACCGTTTGGGGATTGAGCGCGATCGCGTCCGGGCCACCGTCCGTGCCGACGGCGATCCGGGGGTTATGCTCCCAGAGGGCGGCGACGACGGCGTCGCGGGTCCAGGGGCAGGGCGGGGCGAATCGGACGATGGCGCGGCCGTGGGGCTGACCGGCCTCGCTGGGGTAGCCGCGCTCGGCGTGGACACCGGGGATGCCGGAGAGGCCGGCGATCCAGCGCTGCACCATCGCCTCGTAGCCGGCCAGCAACGCCGGTTCGTCCTGGCCAAGGGTCCATTCCAGCGCGGCCAGCAGGCCCGCCAGTTCTTCCTTGCCGACCTTCATCGGCCGGCCGATGGCGTAGTTCGGGCTGCCGTTGGCGCGGCAGCCGGCGACCAGGTCGGCCCGGCCGAGGACCAGGCCGCTGGACTGCGGACCGCGGATCCCCTTGCCGCCGCTGAAAATGGCGAGGTCGGCGCCGATCTCGCCGGTGAAGCGCCACAAACTGGCCACCGGCGGGATCTGCGCCGCCGCGTCGACCAGCACCGGCACCCCCGCCTCGTGGGCGATCGAGACCACGTCCGGCAGCGGTAAGGCCCCCGTCGCGTGGTGCGCCCCCGCGAACCAGAGCACGCAGGCAACCGACGGCGAGAGCGCGGCGCGGAGGTCCGCCGCGGCTTCCCCGACCTCGATCAGCCGGGCGCCGGTCTGGCGGGCGGCGTAGTCGTAGCCGTTGCGCTGGGCGGCGTGGACAACGACGTCTTTCCGAGCGATGCCGTCCAGATACGGAAAGGCCGCGATCTTCTCCGGGTCGGTCCCGGCGATGCAGGCCGCCACCGCGACCACGATCCCCGCCGCCGCCCCGGCCGAGACGTAGGCCGCCTCGTTGCGGGTCAGGGCGGCGACCCGCGCCGCGACCGCCAGCTCCAACTCGGCCAACGGGACGAAGCTGCTGGCGGCCTCGGCCATCGCGGCCAGGGCGGGCGGCGGCATCCGGGAGCCGCCGAGGCGGGTCAGGGTGGCGGCCGCGTTGATGACCGGGCGGACGTTGAGATCGTGCATCGGTGTTTCCTCGAAGCCCTCACCCCGGCCCTGCGGGCCACCCCTCTTCCTCCCGAGGGCGAGGGGGCGTTCCGTCCCCTCGTCCCCTCGCCCACGCACGGGAAAGGGGTGGCCGTTAGGACGGGGGTGAGGGCCGTCCTACTCCCGCAAAAACGTCAGGTGCCCCCCGTCCACCAGCAGCGATTGCCCCGTCGTCCATTCCGTTTCCGGCAAACAGAAGAAGCGCACCGCCGCCGCGATGTCCTCCGCCCGGCCGACGCGCCCGGCGGGGATCTCGCGCGCCCAGTGGCTCCACCGGTCGGCGTGGGCCTCGGCGCCGGGGCGGTCGGCGATGTTGCCGGGGATGACGCAGTTGACGGCGACGCGGTAGGGGGCCAGTTCGTAGGCCATGTTGCGGGTCATCGCCTCGACGGCGGCCTTCGCGGCGTCGTAGACCAGGCCGTCCTTGTGGGCGGCGTGGGCGCCGATGGTGGAGACGTTGACGATCCGCCCGCCGCCGCCGCGCCCGATCGCGTGGCGGGCGACGTGTTGGGACACGACGAACGGGGACCGCCAGTTGACCGTCACCTGCTCGTCCCAGGCGGCGTCGGTGACGTCCCAGAAGGGGCCGCGCCGGCTCATCCCGGCGTTGTTGATCAGGATATCGAGGCGGGATACCCGGGTCAGGGTTTCCTCGGCCAATCGGTGGGCGTCCTCCACCCGCGACAGATCGGCCGGGATACCGACGGCGTCGACGCCGAGTGCCCGGACGGCGGCGACGGACGCCTCGACGGCGTCCGATTCCCGGCCAGAGACGACGATGTTGGCCCCTGCCCGGGCGAGCCATTCGGCGATCACCCGACCGAGCCCGCGGGTGGCGCCGGTGACGAGGGCGGTTTGGCCGGAGAGAGGCCGCGGGTCGATGGCGCCGGACGATTCCCGGGACGTTGGCGTGGTCATCAGACGGTGGGCCGCCCGGCTCCGCTGCCGCGATGCCTCGACGTTCTTGCGTCCCAAACCGCTATCACCAACCCCAACCCCCGATCACCCCTTCAACGCGCCCGCCGTCAGCCCCGCCTCCAGCCGCCGCTGGAAGATGATGTAGACCACCAGCGTCGGCACCATCGTGATCGTCATCGCGGCGAAGAGGGCGCCGTAGTCGTTCTGGTAACCCTGCTGGATAGCGAGGGCGGCCAGGCCCTGCGAGAGCAGGTGGCGGTCGGGGTTCGGCATCAGGACCAGGGGCAACAGGAACTGGTTCCATTGGCCGAGGAAGTTGAAGATCCCCATCGCGATGATGCCGGGTTTGGCCATCGGCAGCATGACGTCGAAAAACACGCGGTACGGGCCGGCGCCGTCCATCACCGCCGCCTCGCCGACCTCGTTCGGCAGCGTTTTCATGAACCCGGTCAGGAAGAAGATGGTGAACGGCAGCGAGTAGGCGATGTAGACCAGCATCAGGCCCTGGTAGGTGTTGAACAGCCGCAGGTCCTGGACCAGGAAGACCAGCGGCACCAGGGCGAGGAAGACCGGGAACATGGTCCCCGCCAGGAAAAGGTAGAAGATGAATTGGCGCCCGGGAAACTCGAACCGGGCCAGCACGTAGGCGGCCATCGCGGAGATCACGAGGGTGCCGGTCAGCGACCCGGCCAGCACGATCAGCGTATTGACGGCAAAGCGGCCGATCCCGGCTTCCGTCCACGCGCGCTCAAAGTTGCCCCATTGCAGGGTGTCCGGGAGTTGCCACGGGCTAAACACGATCTCGGGGTTGGACTTGAACGCCGAGACGATCATCCACAAGAACGGGAACACCACCATCAGGGTCCAAAGGATCAGCAACGTCTGGGCGATCCCGCCGAACAGCCACGACCGCCGCCCGGACCCGACCGCGGCCACGGTCGGCACGGCACCCCGCGCCTCGTCGAATGGTCGGATCGCTTCGGCGCTCATGGTGTCCCTTTCGGTGCCGTCGGCCGTCGGCCGATCGCTGAACGCGGATCGCTCAGTACTCGTACGTCTCGCGTTTCGCCAACCGGAGGAAGACGATCGAGAGCAGCAGCGTCAGGACCAGCAGGGCGACGCCGATCGCCGAGGCGTACCCCCAGCGGTTGTCGTCGAAGGCTTCGTTGTAGAGGTAGAGGGCGGCGACCTCGGCCCGGCGGGCGATGGTGGTGGTGCTGCCACCGGCCATCACCTGGACCAGGACGAAGAAGTCGAGGGCGAAGATGCCGAGGTAGACGGCGGTGGTCCGGATCGTTTCCCAGATCAAGGGGAAGGTGATGTCGCGGAAACTGGTCCAGCGGCTGGCCCCGTCGAGGGTCGCCGCCTCGTAGAACGAGGTCGGGATGGATTGCATCGCGGCCAGGTAGATCACCATGTAGAAGCCGACGCTCGACCAGATCGCGACCGCGACGATCGCCCAGAGAACCAGGCTCCGGTCGCTCAGCCACGATTGCTGCAACGCATCCAGGCCGACGCCGTCGAGAACGCCGTTGAGCAGGCCGATGTTGGGGTTGTAGACGTAGCTCCAGAGCATGCCGACGATGACGGCGGAGATCACCTGGGGGAAAAAGAAGACGATCCGGTAGAACCCGGCGCCCTTAATCGCCTGCCCGCCCTGGGTAAACAAGGCGGCGAAGGTCAGCGCGATCGCGATCGTCAAGATCGGCAACACCACCAGCAGCTGGGCGTTGCGGGTCAGCGCCTCGCGAAAGCGCTCGTCCTCGATCAGCCGCTGGTAGTTGTCCAGCCCGACCCACGGCTTGTTCGCCGACAGCCCCCGCCAGCCGGTCAGCGAGAGGTACATCGCCTGCGCGTACGGGTACAGCACGAACACGCCGTACAGCGCCAGCGCCGGCAGGAGGAAGGGGACGATGAGGCGGTACTTTTGGTAGTGCATGGGGACCGATCCTTGCACCGCGCGGTCCCGGCAATCAAACGCCGAGCCGCGCCGTTCCCCGGCGTTGAAAACGCCACCACCCGGAGGGTACCCGGGCATCCGGGCTACGCCGACGAAGCCGCTCCGAGGCCGAGACCGGGTTCGTCGTTCCCCCGATCGTCATTCTGAGCGGAGCGAAGAATCCCCTGCCGCGGCAGCGTCGTCGTCCGTCGTCCGCGGGCGAGAGATTCATCGCTTCGCTCAGAATGACCTTAGAATCGGGTGAGTGTGTCAGCGCCCGTCACCCCGAACTCGGCCTCGGAGCGGCTTCGTCGGCGTGGCCCGGCCTTTTCGAGGCCGGGGAACGGCGCCTCCGTCGCGAACCGTCCTACAGTTCCCGCGTGAACTTCTGGATCCCTTCGTCGTCCTTGACGGCGTCGGCGGCTTCCTGCGAGGCGTCCATGAACTCCTCGATCGAGATCTGCTTCTGCATCAGCTCGGCGAACTGCTGCTTGACCTCGTCGGCCAGGTCCTTGTACCACCCGCCGTAGCGGGAGTTGAAGGTGTTCTCGCCGGCGGCGGCGATCGCGGCCTGGACGGAGGCGGTGGCAACGCCGAACTCGACGTCGTCGGCCGCGCCGTTGACCACGGTCAGGTTCTGGGTCAGCTCGGAGAACGTGCGCCCGCCCTCCTTGGAGAAGAGCATCCGCAGGTATTCCTTGCCGCCGGCGACGTTCTTGCCCTGGGCCGGGACGATGAACGGCTCGCCGGCGCCGGCGAAGATGCCCTCGAACGGGATCTTGTCGCCTTCTAGGGACGGCGTCGGGGCGACGACCATGTCAAAGCCTTCGGGGATCAGGTCCTTCATCTCGTTCTCGAGCCAGGACCCGACCGGGATGAAGGCGGCGCGGTTCTGCAGCCACTCGGCCTGGGACTGGGTGTGGTCGAGACCGTCCCAGCCCGGCAGGAGCAGATCCCGCTCGGCCAACTGGTAGAGCGCTTCGAGCACGTCTTGGACGGCCGGCGACTTCCAGGCGTCGGCTTCCAGGTTGTCGATGTCGACCAGGGCCTGGGGGTCGTGCTTCCAGAGCATCTGGTCGAACATGAATTGGCGGATGTACTGGGTGTGGACGCCGGTGGTGACCCAGGGCGACATCCCGCTGGCTTTGATCTCTTCCGAGAGCTCCAGCATCTCGGTCCAGGTCTTCGGGTAGGTGTAGCCCTTGGATTCCATGAACGACCGGGAGTACCAGACGCCGAGGACGGAAACGACGTAGTTGAGGGTGAACTGCTTGCCGTCGAAGACCCCCTGCTCCTGGGTGCCGCCGAGCAGGGTCTCGGCGAAGGTGGCGCCCTCGGTGTCGTAGGACGGGGCGGCCATCAGATCGCCGAGGTCGGCGAGCCGGCCGTCGGCGATCAGGGCGACGGCGTCGAGGGCGCCGGCGCCGGAGTTGTCGATGATGTCCGGCGGCTCGCCGGCCACGAAGCGGGGCTGGAGCTGCTCGCCGAGGCGCTGGATGCCGGCGTAGGTGATCTCGGCCTCGGGGAAGTCCCGGGCGTACATGCTGTCCTTGACGTAGATCGCGTAGTCGTCGCCGTAGCCACCCTTGAAGATCACCACGTCCAACGGCGCGGCCGGGTCGACCCCGAGCGGGTTGGAGTTCGCGGTCTGCCCGAACGCCGGGCGCGGCGCCGCCGCGGCGACGACGGCGGCGATGGCCGGGGCGGACAGCCCGAGGGCGACGCCGCGCTTCAGGATCTGGCGCCGGTCGTAGCGCCCCTTGCGGGCCTCGTCCAGCAACGCGTGGGCCTTGCGATCGTTCACCGTTGACTCCTCCTGCTGCTCGTACCTGCCGCCGGACGCCCTCGCCCGGCGCGCCGCTGCCTGCCGCCTTGGTACGTTCGTTGCCGATGGGGATCAACGCACGCCCCCCGGCAACTGTCAAGGCCGTATGGATGCCCCGCGACGCCAGCGGGGCGGGGATCAGGCGCCCGGGCGGGGCTTGCGCGTCCCGCCCGGTGGGGGTAGGCTAGGGCCAACTGGTCTAGACGACTAGTCAACCAGATTGCGGGGGGCGCGTCAAGAGGGCATCCCGTTCAAGGATCGCCGATGGTCGACCCAACCACGGAGAGCGTGCGCGCCGGGCCGCTGCCGCGCTACCACCAGCTCAAGGAGCTGATCCGCGCCCGCGTCCGTGCCGGGGAGTGGGCGCCGGGTTCGGCGATCCCGTCCGAGCGGGAACTCACCGAACGCTACCGGATCAGCCGGATGACGGCCCGCCAGGCCCTGACCGATCTGGTCCGGGAGGGGGTGCTGTACCGGGAGCAGGGGCGCGGCACCTTCGTTGCCCAACCGCGGATCGCCCAGCAACTGCTCCATTTGACCGGGTTCACCGAAGACATGCGGGCGCGGCGGCAGCGCCCGGAGGCGCGGGTACTCGACGCGGTGATGACCCCGGCCGACGCGTCGACCGCGGATCGGCTCCGGATCCCGCCGGGCCAGCCGGTCTTTCGCGTCCGGCGCCTGCGCCTGGCGGACGCCGAGCCGCTGGCGGTCGAGACGGCGGCGGTCAGCTTCCCCGGCTGCGCGCGGTTGCTCGACGAGGACCTGGCGGCGTCGTCCCTCTACGGTTTGATCGAAACCAAATACGGCCACCCGCTGGCCGACGCGGAGCAGGAGGTCGAGGCCGGCGCGGCCCTGACCGACGAGGCCCGGCTGCTGGATCTGGCGCCGGGCGACCCGGTGCTGCGCACCCGCCGCGTCACCTACACCCAGCGCCGCCAACCGATCGAGTACGCGGTGGCCGTCTACCGGGGGGACAAGTACACCTTCTACACCCGGATCGTGCGGGACGGGGCGTCGTAGGGGCACGGTCTGCCGTGCCCGCCCCCACGCCATACGGGCACGACCTGCCGTGCCCCTACCCCGAGAACGGAGCGCCGGATGGCGGACACGACCAACGAACTGGCCGGCCTGGCCACCGAGGGGATCAACCCCGCGACCGCCGACCTCGACTGCCGGGACGCGCTCGGCATCGCCGCGGCGATGAACGCCGAGGACGCGACCGTGGCGGCGGCGGTGGCGCGGGAGCTGCCCCGGATCGCGCGGGCGATCGAGGGCATCGCCGGGCGGCTGCGGGCGGGCGGGCGGCTCGTCTACCTGGGGGCGGGCACCTCCGGCCGGTTGGGGGTGCTGGACGCGGCGGAGTGCCCGCCGACGTTCGGCACGCCGCCGGGGATGGTGGTCGGGGTGCTGGCCGGGGGGCCAGACGCGGTCGCCCGCGCCGCCGAGGGGGTGGAGGACGACCCCGAAGCGGGCCGGGCCGATGTGGCGCGGCTGGGCGTCTCGGCGGCGGACGCGGTCGTCGGGATCGCCGCCAGCGGGCGGACGCCGTACGTGCTGGGGGCGATGGCGGAGGCCAGGGCCCGCGGCGCGTTCAGCGTCGGGTTGGCCTGCAACGCGGGGGCGAAGCTGGAAGCGCTGGTCGACGTGGCGATCGCGCCCGTGGTTGGTCCGGAAGCGCTCGCCGGTTCGACCCGGCTCAAGGCGGGCACGGCGCAGAAGATGGTCCTCAACCAGCTCAGCACCGGGGCGATGGTGTTGCTCGGCAAGACCTACGGCAACCTGATGGTCGACGTCCAGACCGGCAACGCCAAGCTGCGCCGCCGCGCGGTCGGGATCGTGGCCGCCGCGACGGGGTTGGACGCGGCGGCGGCGACCGCGGCCCAGGCGGCGGCGAACGCGGAAACGAAAACGGCGATCGTCGCCACGGTCGCCGGGGTGGACGCGGACACGGCGCGGCACAGGTTGGCGGGGCACGGGGGATCGGTGCGGCGGGCGCTGGGCGAGGCGGCGCCGTGCCCGGAGACGCGGCCGTGACCGACGCCGTCCCACTTTTCTACGCCGGGGTCGACGGCGGCGGCAGCAAGACCCTGGCGGTGATCGTCGACGCCGCCGGGAGGGAGCGCGGCCGGGCGACCGCGGAGAGTTCCAACTACGCGGCGGTCGGGCTGGAGCGGGCCGTGGCCGAGATCCGGGCCGCGGTGACCGGGGCGGCGGTTCAAGCCGGCGCGTCGCCACCGCTCGGCGGGGCCTGGGTCGGCTTGGCCGGGGTGGATCGGGACGCGGACAAGGCGGCGATCCTGCCTCACCTGCGCTGGTTGGCGCCCGAGATCCGGCTCGGCAACGACGCGGAGCTAGTGCTGGCGGGGTTGCCGGAAGGCTCCGGGGTGGCGGCGATCGCCGGGACCGGCTCGATCGTGCTCGGCCGGGCGCCGGACGGCTCCACGGCCCGCGCCGGCGGTTGGGGCCACGTCATCGGCGACGAGGGCAGCGGCTACGACCTGGGGCGACGGGCGCTCGGAGCCGCCTCCCGCGCCGCCGACGGCCGGGGTCCGGCGACGGCGCTGCTGGACGGCATCCTCCGCCACTGGGACCTGTCCGAGCCGAGCGGGATGATCGCCCCGGTCTACCACGACCGCGCCGGCGACAAGACGGCGATCGCCCAACTGGCGGAGGTTGTCTTCGCGGCGGCACGGGACGGTGATCCCGTGGCGCGCCGGCTGGTGGCGGACGCGGCGGCGGAGATCGCGCTCGGCATCGGCGCCGTCGCGGACCGGTTGGGGTTCGGCGCCACCCCGCTGCCGCTGGCCCTGGCCGGCGGGATCCTGGTCGGTGAAGCGGGGTTCCGGGCCTCGGTGCTGCGCCGGGTCCGCCGCCGACGCCCGCTGGAGCGGGCGGTGGTGGTCGAGGACGCGGCGGTCTGCGCGGCGCTGGCGGCGCAGCGGGAAGCACGGCCGTAGGGGCGCACGGCATGCGCCCTCGTCGCCGGGCGAGGTGACGAATCCTTGGACGGCGGTTCGGGATAGCGAACGGCGACGGTGGCCGCCAAGGCGCAGACCGTGCGCCCTACCATCCCCCTCGGGAGGCACGTGATGCGCCCCTACGCGATCCGCGGTCGGCTCCTCGTCGGCGGCGACCTGGCGCCCGGCGCGGTGGTGATCGAGGACGGACGGATCGTTGCATTGACGCGGTCGGCGCGGGACGGAGACCTGCCGGAAACCGTGGCCGAGGCGGAAATCGTGGCGCCGGGGTTGGTCGATCTCCAGGTCAACGGGGCGTTTGGGGTCGAGGTCGGGTCGGGCGCGGCGGCGCTGCGAACCTTGGCGGCGCGGTTGCCGGAAACGGGGGTGACGGCGTTTCTGCCGACCTTAATCTCGGCGCCGACGGCGGCGTACGGGCGGCTGCTGGCCGATTTCGCGGCGGCGCGCGGGGCGCCGGGGGCGCGGATGCCGGGGCTGCACCTGGAAGGGCCGTTCTTGTCGCCCAAGCGGCCGGGGGCGCACCGGTTGGACCTGATCGCGGGGGCAGATCCGGAATTGCTGGAAACAGTCCTCGGCGACGGCGCGGTGCGGATCATGACCCTGGCGCCGGAGCGCGACGGCGCCCTCGGGAGGATTCGGCGGTTGGTCGCCGCGGGCGCGGTGGCCAGCCTCGGGCACACCGACGCGACCAGGGACGCGTTCCGGGCCGGGGTCGACGCCGGGGCGACGATGGCGACGCACCTCTTCAACGCGATGTCGCCGTTCGGGCACCGCGAACCGGGGGCGATCGGCGCCGCCTTGATCGACGACCGGGTCACCGCCGGCCTGATCGCCGACGGGATCCACGCCGACCCGGGCGCCGTCACCCTGGCGATGCGCGTCAAGGGCCCGGAGCGGGTGGCGCTGGTGACGGACGCGATGCCGGCGGCCGGGTTGGGGCCGGGCGCCTACGAACTCGGCGGGCGCCGGGTGACGGTACACGACGGGGCGGCGCGATTGGCGGACGGGACATTGGCGGGGGCGGTGCTGACCCTCGACGAGGCGGTCCGCAACGTCGTCCGCTGGGGCGGCGCCACGCCGGCGGCGGCGCTGCGGATGGCATCCGAGACCCCGGCGCGGGCAATCGGGCACGGCGGCGGGCGGTTGGTGGTCGGGGCGGACGCGGATCTGGCGTTGTTCGACGCCGACCTGCGGGTGGTCCAGACGATCGCGGGCGGGGCGACGGTCTACCGGCGGGAGGGGGAGGCGACATGACGGAGCGGGAGACGGGCGGCGGGTCGTTGATGGCGGCCGAGATCGCCGAGCAACCGGCGGTGTTGGGGCGGATCCTGGCCGAGGGGCGGGCGGCGGTGGCGGAGGTGGCGCGGGCGGTGCGCGCGCGCTCCCCGCGGTTCGTGCTCTTCGTGGCGCGGGGGACCTCCGACCACGCGGCGCTCTACGCCAAATACCTGGTCGAGACGCGGCTGAGGTTGCCGGCCGGGTTGGCCTCGCCCTCCACCATGACCGTCTACGGGGCGCGGCCGGATCTGAAGGACGTGCTGGTGGTCGCGGTCAGCCAGTCCGGGGTATCGCCGGACATCGTCGAGCCGGTGCGGCGGGCGCGGGAGGGCGGGGCGGTCACGGTCGCGGTCACCAACGCCCCCGGCCCCCCCCTGGCCGGGGCGGCAGAGTTCCACCTCGACGTGCTGGCCGGGCCGGAGCGGGCGGTGGCGGCGACCAAGACCTACACGGCGGAACTCTTGACCCTGGCGCTGTTGGTCGAAGCCCTCGGCGGCGGCGACGGGGACGGCTTGGAGGCGTTGCCGGCGCGGGCGGCGGACCTGCTGGCGCGGGGGGAGGAGATCGCCCGGACCGCGACGCGGTGCCGGTTCGCCGAGCAGTTCGTGGTCACGGCGCGCGGTTACAACTACCCGACGGCGCGGGAAGCGGCCCTGAAGCTGATGGAGACCAGCTACGTGGTGGCGCACGCCTTCTCCGGCGCCGACCTGATGCACGGCCCGATGGCGATGATCGACCGCGGGTTCCCGGTGATCGCGGTCGCCCCGGCGGGCAAGGGCGCGGCGGCCCTAACCCCGGTCCTGGAACGCCTGCGCGAGCTCGGCGCGGACACGTTCGTCCTTGGCGACCCGGCGAGA
>CADCWE010000210.1:20281-20668 GCA_902806325.1 uncultured Thermomicrobiales bacterium
GAGGCCGGCGAGGTCTACGTCATGACCAAGCAGGACGGCAGGATCCGCAGGCTCCGGACGGGCTGAGGCGCGCCGCGCCGCCCCCGGCACGGCGGCGGGGCCCGCCTCGGCAGCGATCCGGACCGGCCGCGCGGCCTGAGCAAGGTGACGGAGACGTGGTAGCGCGACGCGGTTTCAACCGTCGCCGAAACGCGCCGCCGTGCCTGTACAATGCGGAAGGAGAGTAGCCACACAACAGAGAACAGGTGTGGAGGATGACCCGGCTGTTGGTCCTTTCCTGTTCCCAACGCAAACGCTTGGAGCCTGGCCTCCTGCCCGCCATCGAGCGGTACGACGGCCCTCCGTTTCGTGTGCTGCGGCGATACCTCCGTCAGGCCCTCTCCGATC
>CADCWE010000211.1 GCA_902806325.1 uncultured Thermomicrobiales bacterium
GGCCCATGTAGGTCCGCATGATCCCCGCGACGTCGTCGTGGTGCCCCGTGACGAAGTACGGCTCCAGATCCGGTGCCAGCTCCAGATAGGCACGGCGCAGGCGGTTCATGCCGATCACCAGCCAGACGTCCTCACCCCGCGCGTCACCCACCCGGATCTGCGTGCCCACGCCGAGAACGAGCACCACGGGCAGCACCAGCAGGGCGAAGAGGCGGAACGTTCCCCCGAACTCCGTCGCCTGGGCGACCAGGGCCAGGGCCACGGTGGCGGCGGACAGCACGGTCAGGTACATCCCGGAACGGGCGAACATCTCGTTCCAGGTCATGCCCCGGGTGGCGAGCAGGCTCCAGTGTTCGGTCGCCAAGATCTGCACCCGCACGGCGTCGGTAACCCCGGCCCGGTCGGGGGGCGGCGTGGTCGTGGCGGCCTCCGGCACGGCGTCCTCCTCCGGGGTGGCGCCGAGCCGCCCGCGCGGCCCTCCCACACCCCGCCGCCATCATACGCGCGGCCAGCGGCCCACGCCGGCCCCGGGGGGTTGCGGACACGCTATAGGGTGTATCGCGCCTCGGCGAACCGAGCCACCGCTTCCTCGTCGACGGTGATGCCGAGGCCGGGATGGTCGGGGACGGTGATCCGGTCTCCCGCGTACCACGACGCGGCGTCGCCGATGTCGGAGGACAGCATCAGGGGGCCGCCCATCTCGACGGTGCGGACGTTGTCCAGCGCGAGGGCGAGGTGGAGACCGGCGGCGGAGGCGATGGAGCTCTCGACCATCGTCCCGACCTGGGCGGCGATGCCGGCGGTTTCGGCGATCGCGTTCAGGGCCAGGGCGGGGAGCAGACCGCCGCATTTCATCAGTTTGATGTTGACCAGGTCGGCGGCGCGGAGGGCGACCACGCGGGCCATCTCCCGCGGGCCGTGGACCCCTTCGTCGACCATGATCTCGGCGCCGGTCTGGCGGCGGACCTCGGCCAGGCCCTCCAGGTCCCACCAGGCGACGGGTTGCTCAACGTACTCCGGGCGGCTGGGGAGGAGGGCGCGGGTGGCGGCGATCGCGACCCCGGGAACCCGCCACCCCTGGTTGGCGTCGACCTTGATCCCGATGTCCGGCCCGACCGCCTCCCGCACGGCGGCGAGGCGGCGGCCGTCCAGCGCCGGGTCGGCTTCGCCGCCGACCTTGACCTTGACCGTGCGGAACCCGGCGGCGACGTGGGCCGCGGCGTCCGCCGCCATCTCCTCCGGCGGCTTCATCGAAACGACGCGGGAGATCGTCAGCCCGTCCTTGGTCCGACCGCCGAGTAAGGCCCAGACCGGCACTCCGGTGGCGCGGCCGATCAGATCGTGGAGGGCGATGTCGAGCGCGGCCTTGGCGGCGGGAACGCCCTCGACGCGGGCGTCCAACGCGCGGTGGATCGCCGCCCGGTCGCGGGCATCCCGCCCGAGCAGGGCCGGGGCGAGGTCGTGGCGGAGCACGGCGACGGTGGCCTCGACGGTTTCGCCGGTCACGTTCGGGTCGGGGGTGGCCTCGCCCCAGCCGGCCGTGCCGTCGGCGGCGACCAGGCGCACCAGCACCGTCCGCACGTCCGGGTACGTCGCGTAGGCGATGGCGAACGGTTCCCGGAGGGGGAGGCGGACGGGGACGATCTCGATGGACGCGATGGAGAGGACTGAGGACCGAGGACTGAGGACCGAGACGGAGGGCCGTGGCGTCGCGTTCGGAGGTGTTGCTTTCCCCTGGTCGTCCACCGGCTCACTCCCGCTCGTGCTCCGCCACCCGTCTCGGTCCTCAGTCCTCTCCCGTCCCGTCCCCCGCTCCATCACGTACCGCGCTTCGTCGGTCGGTTCAGCGCCGGCGACGAACCCGGTGATGGCCCACCCGGCGGCGAAGGCGGCTTGGAGAGTTTCTCGCAGGGCAAGCCGCCACCGGAGCGCGGCGGCGGGGTCGGCGGCGAGCAGGCGATCGATGTCCGACGGGAGCGAGACGAGGGCGGCGCGGGTTTCGGTGGGGAAGTCCGGACGCCAGGGGGCGAGGCCGGCGACATCGGCCGGGGTGCGGGGGCGGATCGCGGCGAGGAGGCGCTCGCGGACGGCGGGGTCGGCGAGGGACCAGGTAACGTGGAGGCGGTCGGTCGGCATCCCGCCGTAGAGACCGGCGCCGTATCCCGCGCCGTAGCGGTCTTCCTCGTAGCGGGCGGCGCGGGCGCCGAGCTTCTCGAAGTTGAGGCGGGCGTTGGCGGCGCGGAGGGGGTCCACGGTCCAGACGATCTCGGCGTAGCCGCGTTCCAGCGCGACGGCGGCTTGGAGGGTCTTGAGGGCGGCGCCGATCCCCATGCCGCGCCGGGCCGGGCGGACCAGCAGCATGTCCGACACCAAGCGCGGCCGACCATCCACGTAGCCGCCCCAGCCAACCACCACGCCGGCGGGGTCCGGTTCGCCCGCGACGAAGGCGGCAATGGTCTCGCCGCCGGTTTCCGGGACCACCACCAGGGCGCTCGCCGCCGCCAGGTCCCGGTCCTCGACGCCGAAGACCTCGCGCTGGATCGCTTCCACGGGCAGCAGTTCCGGCACCGTCCGCAGGCAGCGGAAAGCGACCGGGTGTCCGGCCAGGGTCTTGCGCCAGCCGTCGCGGTCCGCGCCGAAACCGAGGTCGGCGGCGGTCAACGCGGGGAGGGAGGGGGCGGACACGGCGGCTCCTGGGGCAACCTGCTGGTCGCGTCGATCACGCTCTCGTCGTTCTGAGCGGAGCGAAGAATCTCCTGCCGGGCCAGCGTCGTGGCGCAGACGACGAAGGTCGGCTGCGGACGAGAGATTCTTCTCCGCGGTCAGAATGCCCCTGAAACGACAAGCAACATCAACGCGACCACCTGCGACCCGGGGGCGGGCCGGCCTACGAATTCGCCGCCGGCGACGCGACCGGCGCGCCGAGCGGCGGGATCTCGATCGTCAGCGGCGGGTTGTAGGCATCGTAGACGACGCGGTTGACGGTGCCGCCGGCGCGGGTCTCGACCGCGCAGGGCAGGCCGTCGTCGCCCAGCGCGATCGTGACGTCGATCCGCTCCCCGGTGGCGGTGGTGTCGGCGACGCCGTAGGCGGCGCAGGCGCGGCCGGCGACGTCTTGAGGGCCGAGGCGGGTCAGGGGGAGCCCGGCTTCCCGCGGGGTGATGGCGGCGAACGGGGCCGTGACTGGGGCGGCCAGACCGGCGGCGAGGGTTTGGGCGGCGGAGTCTGGGTCCAACTCGTCCGGTGAAAGTTCGACCCAGTCGCCGGGATTGGCC
>CADCWE010000212.1 GCA_902806325.1 uncultured Thermomicrobiales bacterium
GCGGACGACGTAGTCCTTGTCCCGGTGGAAGATGGCGTGGGCCTTGAGCGCCTGTTCCAGATAGTGGGTCAGCTCGATGTAGCGCTCGTCGTAGATGCTCTCGCCCGCCGGGATCTGGGCCGCCGCCTCGACCCGGTCGATTCCGTCTTCGGTCAGGGTGGCCGATTTGGTTTTGACGTCGACCTCGTAGTCGCGCCCCGGTCGGAGCGTCTTCACGATCTGGGCGAACTGATAGTAACGGTCGGTGGCCTGGGCGGCGGGACCGGAGATGATCAGCGGGGTGCGGGCCTCGTCGATCAGGATGTTGTCGACCTCGTCGACGATACCGTAGTAGAGACCGCGCTGGACCATCTGCTCGGCCGCGACGACCATGTTGTCGCGCAGGTAATCGAAGCCGAACTCGTTGTTGGTGCCGTAGGTGATGTCGGCGGCGTACGCTTCCTTGCGCTTCTCCGGGCGCAGGTGGGCGAGGCGCGGGTCCTCGCTTTCCCATTCCGGGTCGAATAGGAACGCTTCGTCGTGTTGGATGCAGCCGACCGAGAGGCCCAGGGCGTGGTAGATGCGGCCCATCCATTGGGTGTCGCGCTTGGCGAGGTAGTCGTTCGGCGTGACGACGTGGACGCCGCGCCCGGCGAGGGCGTTGAGAGCGACGGCGAGGGTCGCGGTTTGCGTCTTGCCTTCGCCGGTCCGCATCTCGGCGATCTTGCCGGAATGGAGGACCATCCCGCCGAGAAGCTGGACGTCGTAGTGGCGCTGGCCCAGGACGCGCTTGGCCGCCTCTCGGGTGGCGGCGAATGACTCTGGCAGCAGATCGTCGAGGTCTTCGCCGTCGGCGATCCGCTCTCGGAACTCGGAACTCAGGGAGCGCAACTCGTCGTCGGAGAGCGCGACCATCTCCGATTCGAGGGCCCCGATCTGCTCGACGGTCGGGGTGAACTCCTTGACGGCTTTGGCGTCCGGATCACCCCGGAACTTGGACAACAGACCGCGCATGGGTAGACACTCCAGCGGTGAAGGCCGGCGAAGGGCGCGCTGGGCGCGACGACGCGGCCGAGCGTGATGACGCGTTCAGTATACGCCGCGCCGGGTCGCGGCCGGCCGTTCGGTCGCTGATCACCCGCTCCGATATGCCTCGGGAGGACGACCGTGCCGGCATCGCCAGCATTCACGGCCAAGGTCTACGAGATCGTCGCCCGGATTCCACGCGGTCGAGTCACGACCTACGGCACGGTGGCGGAGGCGATCGGCTCGATCCGGGGCGCCAGGATGGTGGGCTGGGCGTTGATGGCGCCGCCACCGGAGCTGCGTCTGCCGTGCCATCGGGTGGTCAACCGGATCGGCTTCCTGTCTGGCGGTTGGCATTTCGGCCATCCGGACGTGATGCGGGATCGGCTGGTGGCCGAGGGCATCGCGTTCGTCGACGAGTATCAGGTCGACCTGCCACGGTTTCTGTGGGTTCCGTGGGACGACCGGATTTCGGCCGCGTCAACCTCCGCCGACGAAGTGGACGATTTCGAGACGATCGCCGCGCTCGAGGCGCGTGGATTCGTGGTCTCGTCGCGGCAGGATGAGACCGTTGCGCTCGACCACGACCAGGCGCGGCTCGACGCCACGCGCGACTAGGTATTCGGTAACCGTGGCGCCGGCCGGTGCCTCGGCCGGTTTGCCGTTGACGGTAATCGCGATCGACGATGTTCCTTCCGTCACCTGAGGCTCCGGACGCTAGTCGGCGGGGACGGCATCGACGATGGCTCGGAGGCGACGGGCCGCCCCGGTCGGGTCGGACGACCCGGCGATCGCGGCGACGACGGCGATGCCGTGGGCTCCCGCCGCGAGAACCTCCGCGGCGTTGGTTTCGCCCACGCCGCCGATGGCCAGGACCGGGATCGGCGTGGCGTTGGCGATCTGGTTCAGGCCGTCCAGACCGAGGTGCGGGTGGGCGGGTTTGCTATCGGTCGGGAAGACGTTGCCGACCAGGAGATAGTCGGCGCCCCCCGCGCCCCTCGCGGCGACGGCGGAGTGGACCGATCGGCCGACCAACGCACCCTCGCCGACGACGCGTCGTGCTTCCGCCACCGCCGGTCCCGCTTCGGGGAGGTGGATCCCGAAGCCGAACCGGGCTGCGACGGCGAAGGAGCCGTTGATCAGTACGGGCACGTCGAGCCCAACCCCTCGGGCCAACAGGAGCGCGGTCGCGACCAGCTCCTGAGGCGACAGGTCGGGTTCGCGTAGCTGGACCGCGTGCACGCCACCGGCGACCGCGAGCGCAGCGAGGTCCGGAAACGCGGTCGGAAACCGCCGCCTGTCCGAAACCAGCATTAGGCGCGGGATGCGCGGGCCACTACCCACCGGTCGCTGCCCGTACGGACCCGACGGCTTGCACCAACTCACGGGCGGCGCGTTCGGGGTCGGCGGCGCGCATGATATTGCCGACCACCGCCACACCGACGGCTCCGGCCGCGATCACGTCACCCGCGTTGCCGGCGTCGATGCCACCGATCCCGATCACCGGCAGCGCGGCCGCGCGGATGCGACGGGCCAACCCGTCCAACCCGATCGCGGAACCCGCGTCGGACTTGGAAGCGGTCGCGTAGACCGGACCGACGCCGAGATAGTCGGCGGCGTCGCCGCGCCCGGGGGCGATCTCGGCGTGCCCGTCCGGGGAGTAGCCTAGGAGGAAATCCGGGCGGCCGGCGGCGTCGGTGAGCCGGCGGGCCTGTTCCAACGGCAGGTCGTCCACGCCGAGGTGGACGCCGTCGGCGTGGGCCGCCAAGGAAACATCCACCCGGTCGTTGACCAGGAATATGGCCGCGTGCCGATGACAGAGTGCCCGCACCTCCAGCGCTAGGCGGAGCGCCTCGCGGTCCGATTGCTCCTTGGCCCGCAGTTGCACCGCCGTCACGCCGCCGCGCAGCGCCGCCGTCACCACGCCGATCAACGAGCCGGCGGTTTGGTCGGGATCGGCGACCAGGTAGACGGCGAGGCGGGCGGCGAGATCCGGTCGCGGCATGGCGGCGCTACGCCGCGGCGCCGACGACGCCGGCGAGGGGACTGCTGGCGGACGCCGCGAATTTGCGCGGCATGCGCCCGGCGAGGAAGGCGTTGCGCCCGGCGCGGACGCCCTCTGCCATCGCCGCGGCCATCATCTCGGGGTCACTGGCGAGGGCGATCGCGGTGTTGACCAGGCAAGCGTCGGCGCCCAACTCCATCGCCTGGGCGGCATCGGAGGGAACACCGATCCCGGCGTCGACGACGACTGGAACGTTCGCCTGCTCGACGATGATCCGGATCGCCTCGGCGTTGGTTAAGCCCTGACCAGAGCCGATCGGGGAGCCGAGCGGCATCACCGTCGCGGTGCCCAATTCCTCCAACCGTCGCGCCAACACCGGGTCGGCGCCGATGTATGGTAGGACGACAAACCCTTCGGCGACCAGCGTCTGGCACGCCTCGTAGGTGCCGAGCGGGTCCGGTAGGAGGTAGGTCGGATCGGGGATCACCTCGACCTTGATCCAGTCCGACAGCTCCATCGCACGGGCCATCCGGGCGACCCGGACCGCTTCTTCGGCGGTGCGGCACCCGGCGGTGTTTGGCAAGATGGTGTAGCGGGTCCAGTCGACGTCCTCCAGCACGGACCGGCTTTGGGGATCGTCGAAGTCGATCCGGCGCAGGGCGACGGTGACGATCTCGGCCCCCGAGGCGGCCAAGGCGGCGTTCATCTCGGCGCTGCCACGGTACTTGCCGGTGCCAACCATCAGGCGGCTGGAGAAGGACTTGCCGGCGATCGTCAGCGGGGTGTCGGTACGGTTGCCGGGAATCATCTAGCGCTCCTCTCGCGCGCCAACCGGCGCGGCGTCGAGCCGGACGGCGTGGAAGTGATTGACCGGGGAGTGCCCTTCGCTATCGCCGATCGGGTAGCTGGCGCGCAGGGCGCCGGAGACGAACCGTTTGGCGGTGGCGATGGCGGTCGGCGCGTCGTCGCCACGGGCGAGGCGGGCGGCGATCGCGGCGGAGAAGGTGCAGCCGGTGCCGTGGGTGTTGCGAGTCTCGACGCGCTCGGCGGGCAAGCTGGTGTAGGTCCGACCATCGAAGACGACATCCACGGGGTCGCCCTTGCGGTGGCCACCCTTGATCACGACGTAGCGGGGTCCAAGGGCGGCGATCGCGGCGGCGGCGACCCGGATATCGGCCTCGGTGGCGATCATCCGCCCGGCCAACACTTCCGCCTCGGGGATGTTCGGCGTCACGACGAGGGCGAGGGGCAGCAGCTTGGTGCGAAGCGCGTCGACCGCGCTTTCCTGGAGGAGGTGGTCGCCGCTCTTGGCGACCATCACCGGGTCGACGACGAGGTTGGTCACCCCCCAGGCTTCGAGCCGGTCGGCAACGGTCTCGATGATCGAGGCGCTGGAAAGCATCCCGGTCTTGGCGGCGTCGGCGCCGATGTCCTCCATCACGCCGTCAATTTGCATCGCGACGACGTCCTCGGGAACTTCGGCGATGGCGAGCACCTGGCGGGTGTTTTGGGCGGTGACCGCGACGATCGCCGTCGCGCCGTAGACGCCGAGCGCGGCAAACGTTTTGAGGTCGGCCTGGATCCCGGCGCCGCCGCCGGAATCGGACCCGGCGACCGTCAACGCCTTGGGTACGGGAAGCAATGGGAGGTCCACGCGGGCAATCCTTTAACGGCAAACGCCGACGGCGGGATGCCGTCGGCGCGGGAAAACGCGGGATTCCCGTGCTGTTGCCGTCCCTTCGCCGGTACGAGCCGGATCAGGTTCGGAGGGTTGGGGACCCGAGATGGATCCGCCTCTCAGCGCGCCGCGCACCCCTGGCAACCGTCACCGCCAAGGGTAGCACGCGGCGGGGTGACCGGCCAGGCCAATGCTATACTCGTTCGGCTTTGCGTAGGCCAAGAGTCGGTATGGGGTTGCCCTCGGCGGTGCGAGCGGCAAGCGGCTATCCGAGGAGGCGCCCATGAACGTGCTCGAAGGGTTGCAGATCATCCGGCAGCGACTGATTAACACCGGCGCGGAGCGGGAGTCCGTGGACTGCGTCGATCTGATCATGCGCCGGGCGGCGTTGCCGGCGGCGCAGGGGGGGCAGGCCCAGTCGCTGGTCCAACTGGTGCGGATGCTGATGCGGACGCCGGTCGCGGCCTCGAACGTCCGGGTCTACAACGACTTCGTCCGCCTCGAAGAAGAGATGGAGGTCGGGGCGGCGGCGCACCGGGAGCGGCAAGCCCTGGAAGACGCGAAGCCGGTCCCAAAGACCAAGAAGTTTTACAAAGAGCAGAAGGAACGCGAGAAGAAAACCGGCTAAGACAATCCGACGACCGGGGCGGCTACGCGAGGAGTAACGTCGATGGTCCAGGCAGTGGCGCCCCGGGCGCAGTTGGTGCCCGAGGAGTTGATCCCCCGTGTCGTTGGACGCTATTCGCCGGTAGTCGTCGACCGTGGTCAAGGCTGCTACGTCTGGGACATCAACGGCGAGCGGTGGCTCGACTTCACGTCCGGGATCGCGGTGATCAACACGGGTCACTGCCACCCGCGAGTGGTCGCGGCGATCCAGGAGCAGGCCACCAAGATCATCCACGCCCAGGCCAATATCTTTGCCCACGAGCCGATGATGCGGGCGGCGGTCGAGTTGACCGCGACGCTGCCGGATTCGCTGAATCAGGTCTTCTTCACGAACAGCGGCGCCGAAGCGGTCGAAGGGGCGCTGAAGTTGGCCAAGGTCGCCACCGGGCGCCCGGCGATCGTCGCCTTCCGGGGCGCGTTCCACGGCCGAACCCATGCCGCGATGAGCGTCACGTCGTCGCGGGCGAAGGTTCGCGGCCACTACGAGCCGCTGCTACCGAGCGTCTACCACGCGCCTTACCCATACCTGTTCCGCAGCCCCTACGGTGGCTCACCGGAGGACGCCGACCTGGCCTACTTCCGCGAATTGGAGTCGCTGTTCGACCAATTGGTGCTGCCTGAAGACGTGGCGGCGATCCTGATGGAGTCGGTGGCGGGCGAAGGCGGCTACCAGGTGCCGACCGCACGCTGGGTACGCCTGGTGCGCGAGCTATGTGACCGCCATGGCATCCTGCTGATTATGGACGAAATCCAGAGCGGCATGGGCCGGACGGGCAAGATGTGGGGGTTCGAGCACTTCGGGGTGGTGCCGGACATCATTACCGTCGCCAAGGGACTGGCCTCCGGGATGCCGGTTAGCGCGGTCGCTGCGGACAAGGCGATCATGGATCGCTGGGCGCCGGGGTCGCACGGCGGCACATACGGCGGCAACGCGGTCGGCACGGCGGCGGCGGTCGCTACGCTGCAAGTGATCCGCGACGAAGGGCTGGTCGAGAACGCCGCCCGGATGGGCCAGCGCCTGATGGATGGGCTGCGCGACATCCAAGCCGACCACCCGGTCATCGGCGACGTGCGCGGTCTGGGATTGATGGTGGCGACGGAGTTCGTGGCCTCGGACGGCGCTCCCAATGCGGCGGCGGCAAATCGGGTGATCGCCGCTTGTCTGGCCGAACGGGTGCTGCTCCTGACGTGCGGTACCTACGATCAGGCAATCCGGATCATCCCGCCGTTGACCGTGGACGCGGGGCAGATCGATGGGTTCCTGGAGGTTTACCGGCGGGCGGTGGCCGGAATTTGAGCCGGGTGTCGGAGGTGGGAAGTGACGGGTTGTTGCCCTTTGCTGCTTGGTCCCGGAGCGAAGGGTTTGTTCGTTCGTCAGGCGAAGATTTCTTCCTCGTCGCAGAGTCGGGCACGGTGGCCGTTCGCGAGCCGCTGGTAGACGTGGCGGATCGCGGCGGCGACGGCGGGCCAGGCGTAGCGATGGGCGGCGGCGCGGGCGCCGGTGGCGAGGCGTTCGCGGAGGGCCGGATCCCCGAGAACGCGACCCAGGGCGTGGGCGAGGGCATCGGCATCGCCGACGGAAACGAGCAGGCCCGAGACTCCGTCTTCGACGGTGTGGGCCAGCCCGCCGGTGCGCGAGGCGACCACCGGGGTGCCGCAGGCCATCGCTTCGACCGCAACAAGGCCGAACGATTCGTACCGGGATGGGACGGCGACGACATCGGCCGCGGCGTACCAGCGCGGTAGGTGGTCCTGTGGTTTTGACCCGACGAATCGGATCCGTGGCGCCAACCCCATCTCGGAAGCCAGATCGCCGAGCCCGGCGAGCGAACCGGTCGGAGCGCCATCGGGACCGGTTTCGCCGCCGACAAGATTCAGCGTCGGAATCGGGTCAGCGGTATCGACGAGTCGTTGCATGGCCTCGAACAGCGTGTCGATTCCCTTGATCGGGTCGATCCGGCCAACGAAGAGGATCACCGGCTCCTCGGCGGAAAGACCGAGGTCGGCGCGACACGCGGCGCGGTCCAGGGGGCGAAACAGGTCAAGATCGACGCCGGGCGGGATGGCGCAAACCTTCTCGGTCGGGGTTCGTTGGAGATCGCGCAGGTCGTCGCGTTCGTCGGGGTTAGCGGCGATGAGGCTGTCGGCGAGGTCGGTCAGACGGCGCTCGATGTCGAGGCGCAGGGCCGATTCCTGCTCATCCGGTCTGGCAACCGCGTTCTTTCGATGGGCGGTGGTGTGAAACATCTGAACGAACGGCGTTTCCCATTCGTGCTTCAGGAGATGGGCGACCCAACCCGATAGCCAATAGTGGGCGTGGACCACGTCGTAGCGGATGCCTCGGCGGGCGGCGTAGCGGGCGACCTCCGCGGCGAAGGCGGGGAGGAGCGGGAAGAGGTCGTGCTTGGAAAGGGCGGTCGGCGGTCCGGCGGCGACGGACACGACGGTGACGCCCGGGCAGAGTTCGACGGTTTCGGGGGTCCATGGATCGCTGCGGCGGGTGAAGATGTCGACCGAAAGTCCGCCGGTCGCGATTTGGCAGGACAACTCGCGGACGTAGAGGTTCATCCCGCCGGAGTCGCCGCGGCCGAGGGGGGCGAGTGGGGACGTGTGGACGGAGAGGGCCGCGATGCTGCGCAATGGTGCGTCGGTCTCGAAGCCGTGGACCGGCGGGCCGGGATCATCGTCGGGACTCACGTGGTACCGAATGCCTTTCGCGGGCGGTCGCCATGGGACACCGGCGAGAATGGCGGTGCCCCATGGCGGGCGCACTCCGCGAAGTCGCGTCGGCACTATCCGAAGGATAGCAAAGACCGCGTGAGACGAGTCGGCGGGGCGTCGGGATCGCTACCGGCGGTTCGGCGCCAGCAAGCCGTAGGTTCCGTCGTCGCGCCGGTAGACGACGTTCATCTGTTCCTCGTCGGCGCTGAGGAACAGGTAGAAATCGTGTCCGAGCAACTCCATCTTCTCGATCGCCTCGTCGGTGTCCATCGGTTTGACGGCGAAGCGTTTGGTGCGGACGAGGCGCGCTTGATCCACGCCCGATTCGGCATCGTTGCCGTCGTCGAGGTCTTCGCCGAGTTCGTCCGTCCGGTCGGTGCCCGGCGGCGGGACCAGTTCCAGACGCGGTCCTTTGCGGTCGGTCCGCTTGTCGTGGTAGCGGCGAATTTGGCGGATCATCTTGTCGACCGCTTGATCGATCGCTCGCAGCGGGTTCTGATCTCGCTCCTCGGCGCGCAGGATGTTGCGCCGCGTCTGGAGCGTCAATTGGGCGGTGGTGATATCGCCGCCGGTCCGGTTGTGGCGGGTCCGGAGTTCCAATTGGGCGTCCACGACGCGATCGATGAGGTGGTCCAGCTTTTGGGTTCGCCGGGCGACGTATTCCCGGATCTCGTCGGTGACGGCGATGTCGTGCCCGCGGATTAGGAGCTCCATCGGTGCGGTTCCTCTTCGGACGACCGGCCGGGGCGAACCTGACCGGTCCTCGGACTTGGGTCGTGGTGCCCGCGGAGGGACTCGAACCCCCGACGCCCACCTTAGGACGGTGGCGCTCTATCCGCTGAGCTACGCGGGCGCGACAGGCGACGAGCGCCCGATTGCGGGATGCTAGCACAGCGTCCGGCGCGCGTGCGACGGGCGGTTTCCTTGTGGCACGGTCGCGGCGCGTGCTATCATCGGAAGGCAATCGGGGCGTGGCGCAGTCCGGCAGCGCGCAGCGTTCGGGACGCTGAGGTCGGAGGTTCAAATCCTCTCGCCCCGACCAGGATCGACCACGGGAGCGGCGTTCGCCGCTCCCGTTTTCGTGTGTTCCGTTTGACAAGGAACCGACGATGACGCACCCCGAGAAGAGCGACGACGCGCACCGAAGCGCATTCCGGGCGTTGCCGTCGGTAGCGGCACTTGCCTCCGATCCTGAGGTGATGGACGCGTCGTCGCTTTCCCCCGCATCTCTCACCACAATGATCCGGGCGGTCCTCGACGACCACCGGACGGCGATCGTGGCCGGTGCGCGACCGGACGCCGGGGCGATCCGGGCGGCGGTGTTGGCCGCGCTGCGGGCCACGGAATCGGTCCGGCTGAGGCCGGTGATCAATGCGACCGGCGTAATCGTCCACACCAATCTCGGTCGGGCGCCGGTCAGCGAGGAGACGGCGGCGGCGATGGCGGCCGCGGCGGGGGCTTCCGTGCCGCTCGAGACCGAGCCGGAGAGCAACCGGCGCGGCGGGCGGATGGACGAGATCTCCGGCCTAATGCGATTGCTGGTTGGGGCCGAGGCGACGCTGGTCGTCAACAACAACGCGGCGGCGGTCCTGCTGACCTTGGCGGCCGTCGCCGAAGGGCGCGGCGTCGTGCTGTCGCGGGGCGAGGCGGTCGAGATCGGCGGCGGATTCCGGGTGCCGGACGTGATGCGGCAGAGCGGGGCGCGGCTGGTCGAGGTCGGCACGACCAACCGGACCTACGCCGCGGACTACGAGCGGGCCGTCGCGCCCGACACGGCCGCGCTGCTCAAGATCCACCCGAGCAATTTCAAAGTCACGGGTTTCGTCCACGACACCGGGTTGGCCGAGTTAGCCGATGTCGCACAGCGGGCGCACCTGCCGCTGCTGTTCGACCAGGGGAGCGGAACGGTCCTCGACCCCCGGGACTACGGGCTGGGGGGGGAGACGACGCTCGGGCAGAGTGTGCGGGATGGCGCGACGATTACGATGGCCAGCGGCGACAAGCTGCTCGGCGGTCCGCAGGCGGGGTTGATCCTTGGCGACCGAACCTGGGTGGAGACGATCGCCCGGCACCCGTTGGCGCGGGCGGTGCGGGCCGACAAGACCTGCCTCGCGGGCGTGGCCGCGACCCTACGCCACTACGTCCGCGGCGAGGCGGAACGACGGCTCCCGGTTTGGAGGATGATCACCCTCAGCTTCAACGACCTGCGGGCGCGGGCGGATCGGATCATCATGGGCGTGCCCGGCGAGGTTTGGACCGCCGCAACGGTTTCCACCAAGGCGACCGTCGGTGGCGGTTCGCTACCGGGTGAAACGCTGGACAGCGTCGGAATATCGTTGTCGCGCGCCGATTCCGGCGCGGCGCTCGACGACCTGGCGCGCCGCTTGAGACTGAGTCGGCCTGGCGTGTTCGGGCGAATCGAAGACGGGCGGCTGGTCCTCGATCTCCGCACCGTACTGCCCGAGGACGACGAGCGGCTAGAACGGGTACTGGCGGAGACGTTGGCGACGGCACCGGCTTGACGGCTAGACCGGGACCTTGGACGTCCGGGTGTCCCGGAAGTAGGGGCTCGGGGGCGGATCAAAGCGGCGATGCCGCTCCACCAGCGAGGCGATTTGCCCCCGGTAGAAGGCGACTTGTTCCAAATCTTGGGCTTGCTGCGCGGCCTGGATACCGGCCTGGAGCTGCTGGCGGAGAAAATCGAATCGCTCACGGCTTAGCTTGTCCAGGGCCTGGGTCGCCTCGCGATGGACCTGACCGGGGAACTGCTCGGGTCGTCCAGCGAGGGTTGCGAGGAGGCGTTCGGCATGGTCGGCCAGGGTGTCGTCCAGCCCAGCCACGATTTGGTCGGCGCTGACGTCGGGCACATCGGGCGAGAGCAGGAATCGGAGCAGCTCGCGGTTCCGGCTGTCGGTCAGGTCTTCCTCCGGCACGCGCTCCAGGACGTCGCGGACGAGGGACCGGTGGTTAAGCAGGACCGCCAACAAGTGGTCCTCGGCCGAGGTCCGCTCCGGCCGGAGCGGTCGCGCCGGGGCCGCGGCCGCGGTGCGGACCGTGCCGCGCCGGATCTCTGAGCGGACGACCCGCTCGTCGAGCCGCAACGTGCCGGCGACTAAGGCGACATAATGCGAGAGTACGACGCGGTCGGCGATCTGCTGCAGCACCGGGGCGAGACGGGCGATCGCGTCCGCTTTGGCGCGCGGGTCGTCCTGGCGGACGGAGGCGGTGACGGCGTTGACGAAGAAGTCCAGGAACGGCTTCGCGCCGGCGACGACCTCCGGCCACCGCTCCGGCGCCCTGCGGATCAGCTCGTCGGGGTCCTTGCCTTCGGGCAGTTGGACGATCGAGATCTCGGCGTTGAGCTTGCGTTCGAAGCGGACCAAGCCGGTCGGATCGGGGACCGGCACCTCGTCGCCGTCGAGCGCGCCCCGCATCGTCTCGAGGGAGCGCAGCGTCGCCATCTGGCCTGCCGCGTCGGCGTCGAGGGCGAGCACGATGTGTTTCGAGAGGCGCTTGACCTGGGCGACCTGGGCTTCGGTGAAGGCGGTGCCCATCGCGGCGACCACGTTGGCGTGGCCGAACTGGTGGGCGGCGATCGCGTCCATGTAGCCTTCGACGATCACGACCTGCTCGCGCTTGCGGACCTCGTCCTTGGCCAGATCGAGGCCGTAAACGAGGGCGCTCTTGTCGAAGATCGGCGACTGGGGCGAGTTTAGGTATTTCGGTTGGCCCTCGCCGACGATCCGGGCACCGAAGCCGACGACCTCGCCGTCGCGGTTGCGGATCGGAAACATCAGCCGCCCGCGAAAGCGGTCGTAGTGGCCGCCGCTGTCGCGGGGCGACAGCAAACCGGCTTCGGCGGCCACCTCTGGGTCGATGTTGCGGCTGTTGAGGAACCTGAGCAGCGTGTCCCAGGCGTCGATCGCGTAGCCGAGACGGAACCGGGAGACCATCTCCGGCGATACGCCCCGCTCGGCGATTACGCGACGACCGGGTTCGCCCTCCTTGGCGTTGGAGAGGATGTTGGCGTAGAAGGTGGCGGCGAGTTCGTTGATCTCGATCAGCCGGCGGCGGTGGGCGTCGACCTCCGGTGCGATGGTTGGCACGGTCGAGAGCTGGACCCCGGTCCGGCGGGCCAGCTCTTCGAGTGCCTCCTTAAACTCCGTCTTTTCGTGCAGCATGTAATAGGTGAAGACGTCGCCGCCCTTGCCGCAGCCGAAGCAGTGGAACCCTTGGGTTTCGGGGAAGACAACGAACGAGGGCGTCTTCTCCTGGTGAAACGGGCACAACCCCTTGTAGGACCGACCGGCCCGGGTCAG
Source organism: uncultured Thermomicrobiales bacterium (assembly GCA_902806325.1). GTDB lineage: Bacteria > Chloroflexota > Chloroflexia > Thermomicrobiales > UBA6265 > CADCWE01. Next base: position 12,395 of record CADCWE010000212.1, read on the forward strand.
GGGAACGGTGGTCGAGATTAACTCGACGATGTCGGTGCGTTCGCGGACCTCGGCGACGGCGTCGCGGACCATGGGACCTCCCGCGCTTGAGCGACTCAGACGGACCAGTAGCGCGGCACGAACAAGCGCTGGAACAACTCGACGGCGTAGCGGTCGGTCATCGTGGCGACGAAGTCCGCGACCTGGCGCGGCGCGGGGTCGATGGAACCGGCTAGCCGGTGGTCCTCCGGGATGCGGTCCAGGTCGTCCACGAAGTGGCGGAACAGGGCGCGGACGACGTGCTGGGCGCGCTGGGTATCCGGGCGTTCGTTGAGCGGGGTGTAGACGCGGTCGAAGAGGAAGTCGCGCAGTGCGTCGGCGGCGGCGCGGACGTCGGCGGAGAGTCGAATTGCGCCTGGCGTGGTTTCGACCAGGGAGTGTTCGATGATGTCGCAGACGAGGGTGTTGATGCGGGCGGCGTGGCTGCGGCCGAGGGTCTCCGCGACCACCGGCGGCAGATCGTCGTCGCGCAGCAGCCCGGCGCGGACGGCGTCGTCGATGTCGTGGTTGATGTAGGCGACGGCGTCGGCCAGCTTGACCACCTCGCCTTCGAGGCTGGTCGGGCGATACGGACCGCGGTCGGCGAGACCGGAGCGGGGTTTGGAATGGTGGAGGATGCCGTCGCGGACGCGGTCGGTCAGGTTGAGCCCCCGGCCGTCGCGTTCGAGGCGCTCGACGACGCGCAGGCTCTGCTCGTTGTGGCGAAATCCGGGGAACTCCTCGGCGAGGGCGGTCTCCCCGGCGTGGCCGAACGGGGTATGGCCGAGGTCGTGACCGAGACCGATCGCCTCGATCAGGTCCTCATTCAGTCGGAGGGCGCGGCCAATGGTGCGGGCGATTTGGGTCACTTCGAGGGTGTGGGTGAGGCGGGTGCGGTAGTGGTCGCCCGCCGGGGCGATGAAGACCTGGGTCTTGTGCATCAGGCGGCGAAAACTCTTGGTATGAATGATCCGGTCGCGGTCGCGCTGGAAGGCGGTTCGGACGGTGGATTCGTCCTCGGGCACGTCGCGGGTCGCGGTCGCGGCGAGTGCGGCGGTAGGCGCCAGGAGGCGGTCCTCAAGCGCTTCAAGGCGGGAACGTGCTTCGACCGGTTCCGTCGATCCGCTGAGGTCCATAAAGGGGATTGTACACCTTGTACGGACAGACATAGGTGGCGCCGGCGAACGCGGGTCGGAATCAAACCCGGCGATCCACCGCTGATGGGTGGCGAGAACGGGCGGACACTCCTGGCGATCCGAACCGGCGTCCAACGGAACGGTTTAATTCACTCCACCACGTCCAAGTTCGCCAGGCTCGCCAGCAGCCGCTTCCGCCCGTGCCGCGCGAAATCGACGGCCAGTTCCGGGTCGCCGTGGCGGGCGTTGACCTCGGCGATCACGCCCTCACCGAATTTGGCGTGGAAGACGCGCTGGCCGGGGACGTGCTCGACGGCGGCGCGCGGCGGCGGGGCGGCTTCGCGGGAAGGGGGTTCGGATTCCCACGTGAGGCGGCTGCCCAGAGTTCCGCGGGCGCGGTCTTGAAGCCGCGGCGACCCGGCGCCGTTCTGGCTCCGGTTGGCGGAACGGGTCGAGGCGCGGACGTTCTCTTGGGGAATCGCGGCCAGGAAGCGGGAGGCAACACCAGATTGATAGCGGCCGTAGGACATCCGGTTGGCGGCGTAAGTCAGGTAGAGCACCTTCTGAGCGCGGGTGATCCCGACATAAAAGAGGCGGCGCTCCTCTTCGAGCGGGAGCGGATCGGAGAACTCGGCCTCGACGGCGCGGCTGATCGGGAGCAATCCTTCCTCGACGCCGGTGATGAAGACGATCGGGAATTCGAGGCCCTTGGCGGAGTGGAGGGTGATCAGGGTGACCTGCCCGGCGCTGCCGTCCGGGAGCGAGTCAACGTCCGCGATCAGGGCCACTTGCTCCAAATAGGTGGCGAGCGCTTCGGCGGGTTCGACCAGATCGTACCGCTCGAGGTCGGCGCGCAGTTCGAGCAGGTTGGCCCAGCGCTGCATTTCCTCCTCGCTGTCGTGGTCGAACGTCGCCTGGTAGCCGGTGCGCTCGACGATGGCGTCGAAGAGTTCGGCCAGGGCGAGGCTGCCGACCTGCTCGCGGAGGGTGGCGAGGACCGTCCCCAGCTTGGAGGCGGCGGCGCGGGCCTGGCCGCTCAGGGCCGGAGCTGGCTCGTCGGCATGAGGGCCCGGGACGAGCGCCAAGAAGCCGTCGATCAGAAACCGCCGGTGCTGGGAGGACCAGTCCCGGATCGCGTCGAGCGCCTTCGGGCCGATGCCGCGCCCGAGCGGGAAGTTGTCGATTACCCGCTCCAGGCTGAGATTGTCGGCCGGGTTGTGGAGCAGGCGGAGAACGGCCAGGACGTCCTTGACCTCCTTGCGCTCGTAGAAGCGGACGCCGCCGACGATCCGGTAGGCGATATCCGAGGTGCGGAACGCTTCCTCCAGGACCCGGCTCTGGGCGGTGGTGCGGTACATGACGGCGAAGTCGTCGGCGGAGCGACCATGGGTCTTGACCGCGCGGCGGATCTCGTTGACCACGAACTGGGCCTCGTGCTGGCCGTCGGCGAGTTCGCGGACGATGAGCGGCACGCCTTCTTCGTTCGGGGTCCGCAGACGGCGGTCGATTCGCTGGGTGTTCTCGCGGATCACCCGGTCGGCGGCGTCGACGATCCGGCCGGTCGAGCGGTAGTTCAGTTCGAGGTGGATCCGGGTCGCGTCCAGGTAGTCCTTCTCGAAGTCCAGGATGTTGCGGATGTCGGCCTGGCGCCAGGCGTAGATGCTTTGGTCGGGGTCGCCGACGACGAAGAGGTTGCGGTGCTTCATCGCCAGGGCCGAGACGAGGACGTACTGGACCCGGTTGGTGTCCTGGTACTCGTCGACCATCAGATACTGGAAGCGGTCCTGGTAGCGCTCCAGCACCGCCGGGGCCTCGTCGAAAAGGCGGATCGGCAGGGCGAGCAGGTCGTCGAAGTCGACCGCGTTGGCCGAGCGCAGCGCCCGCTCGTACTCGCGGTAGACGCGGGCGATCACCTCGTCGTCGTAGGTCTCGACCTCGCGGCCGAACTCGTCCGGGCCGACGAGCAGGCTCTTGGCGGCGGAGATGCGGGAGAGAACCCGGCGCGGCGCGAGCTGCTTCGGGTCGAGGCCGATCGCGACCACCGAGCGCTTGGCGAGTTCGAGTTGGTCGGCGGTGTCGTAGATCAGGAAATTTGGCAGCAGGTTCAGCCGGTCGGCGACGACGCCGGGGTTCTGGCGCAGGAAACGGACGCCGAGGGCGTGGAACGTGCCCATCACGAGGCCGTCGGCGGCTCCGTCGCCGATCAGACGCGCGATCCGGTCCTTCATCTCCCGGGCGGCCTTGTTCGTGAAGGTGACGGCGAGGATGGACTCCGGGCGGATGCCGCGCTCCTGAATCAGGAAAGCGATCCGGTGGGTGAGGACGCGGGTCTTGCCGGAGCCGGGGCCGGCGACGACCAGGACCGGTCCCTCGGTGGTGACGACGGCCTTCTGCTGGTCCTCGTTCAGGCCGTCGAGGAGGGAGGTTGGGTGGGCGATTGTGGTCATGGCGGGAATGGTCCTCTGGGGCGCTTCGGGCGACGCGGGGGGAGCGCGACGGGAGGGGAGTCTAGCACCCCGCAGCGGCAGCGGATTTGACGTGACGCCGGGAGGTGGGCTAAATTTCGGGCCAGTGTCGGCCGACGTAGCTCAGCGGCAGAGCAAGGGACTCATAAGCCCTCGGCCGGTGGTTCGATTCCACCCGTCGGCACCAACCCAGATGGACCAACACGCGTCTCGCGAGAACCACCGGACCGGTCCCGGCGCCTTCGCCCCGGCGGAGCGATGAGCCGGGCGCGTCCATCCGCCACCTCCACGGTGCGCGGATTGGAACAGCGCCTTCTCCGGCGCGTGCGCGAAGTCCGCCTTGCCGCTGGCGCAACGATCGCGGTCGCCTTCTCGGGCGGCACGGACTCGTTGGCGTTGCTTGCCGCTCTGAGCCGGACGCAGCAGCGTTCCGGCCCGGCCCTTCTTGCTGTCCATATCGACCACGCGCTGCGCGTGGAGTCCGCCGCCGAGGCGATGCGCGCCGGCGCGTTGGCGGCGACGCTCGACGTACCGTTTCGTTGCCTCCGACTGGCGGGTGTAGTCCAGCGGCACCCCGGCGTCGGTGTGGAAGAGGCGGCCCGGCGGGAGCGCTACCTGGCGTTGGCGGCCGTGATGGAAGACGAGCGCGCCGCCCTGCTCGCCGTCGGGCACCAGCGCGACGATCACGCGGAGACGGTGCTGCTCCATCTGCTGCGCGGGGCGGGACCGGCCGGGATCGCCGGGATGACCGAGCGGTCGGTGCTGCCGGTGCCGTGGTGGCCCGGCGCGCCCGAACCGATTCGGGCGCTCGAGATCTGGCGTCCGCTGCTGGGCGAAACGCCCGAAACGTTGCGCCACTACGTCGAGGGCCTCGGGTTGGTCCCGGTCGAAGACGCCTCCAACGACGACCCGGTGTTCCGCCGCAACGCGGTGCGTCATCAGGTGTTGCCGCTCTTGGAGCGACTCCAACCCGGTGCCACCGCCGCGTTGGGCCGCTACGCCAACATTGCCGGGGAGGAAGACCGGTTACTCGCCTCGTACGCGGAAGCGGCGTGGCACCGGGTCTGGTCGGACGACGCGCTCTCCGCTTCGCGTTTGGCGGAGGAACCGTTGGCGTTGGCGCGGCGGATCATTAAGCGGTGGCTCACCGACGCCATCGGCGCCGCGCCGAGCGCCGATCGGGTCGACGCCGTGCTCGATCTGGTGCGCTGCAAGGCCGGACGGCGATGTGTCGAGGTCGGGGCATGCCGGGTTGTCTGGGTGGAGGAGGGCGGCGTACGGATCGGTGTGACCAACCAGGCGGCGGAGTTGCGGCCGGGCCATTGAGGCCCGGTCGCGTCGATTTGGTATCGTGCCCCGTCGAGGCCGGGCGCCGGGTCGGAGGAGGAAATGTTGGTGGGGGTGGTGGTGGCGGGTGAGAAGCGGGCGGCGGGCATCGCGCGGGTCTTGATCGGCGAGGACGCGATCCAGATCCGGGTCCGGGAGCTGGCGCGGGAACTGGATCTCATTTACGCCGACGAGCCGCCGCTGCTGATCGGCGTCCTCAACGGCGCGGTCGCGTTCATGACCGACCTGATGCGGGCGATGACGGTGCCGCTGGAGATCGACTTCATGGCGGTCTCCAGCTACGGCGCCAGCACCAAGACCTCCGGGGTGGTCCGGATCCTCAAGGATCTGAACGCGGAGATCGGCGACCGGCGGCTCTTGATCGTCGAGGACATCGTCGACAGCGGGCTGACGTTGCAGTACCTGCTGGAACTGTTGCGGCAGCGCGGCCCGCGGGATATCCGCGTCGTGGCGCTGTTGAAGAAGGAGAAGCCAGGGGCGGCGGAGGTCCAGGTCGACGCGGTCGGGTTCCCGATCCCGGACGAGTTTGTGGTGGGATACGGGCTGGACTACGCCGGTCTGTATCGCAACCTTCCGTACGTGGCGATCCTGGACCCATCGGCGATCCTGCCGGAGTAGGCCCGGTGGTATACTTTCGGGTCCCTACGCCAACTGCCGGGTCGCGCGTGGATCGCGGCCCGGTTGGCGTGGTATCCGGGGGTTCTTGATGGGCAACTCCAAGTGGATGCGTAACGGGTTCGTCTACGTCATCCTGATCGTGGCGGTGGTCGCGCTCTGGTTCACCTTCGTCGGCGGCGACGGCGGGACCACCAAGCGCAGTTTCGGCGAGGTGATCGCCGACATCCAGAATCAGGAAGTCGAACGGATCGTCCAGACAGACGGCAGCCTCAGCATCCGCGTCCATTACACCGAAGCCAGCGGCAAACGGACCGCCGATTCCCGGCTACCGAACGACACCGACATCTACGAGGCCCTCGGCTATTACAACGTGGCGGCCGACGCGGTCGAGATCGACACCAAGCGGGCGAGCCGGGTCGGGAACTGGCTCGGTGCGTTCTCCTTCATCCTGCCGACCTTGTTCCTGATCGGCATCGTCGTCTTTATGATGCGCCAGGCGCAGGGCAGCAACAACCAGGCGATCTCGTTCGGCAAGAGCCGGGCGCGTTTGTTCACCGCCAACAAGCCGAGCGTCACGTTCGCCGACGTGGCCGGGGTCGAGGAGTCGAAGGAAGAGCTGGTCGAGGTCGTCGAGTTCCTCAAGTACCCGGATAAATTCTCGTCCCTCGGCGCCCGGATCCCGCGCGGCGTGTTGCTGGTGGGACCTCCTGGCACGGGCAAGACGCTGCTGTCGCGGGCGGTGGCGGGCGAGGCGGGGGTGCCGTTCTTCAGCATCTCGGGGTCGGAGTTCGTCGAGATGTTCGTCGGCGTCGGCGCCAGCCGGGTCCGTGACCTCTTCGATCAGGCCAAGCGCAACGCCCCGTGCATCGTCTTCGTCGACGAGATCGACGCGGTCGGGCGCCAGCGCGGCGCCGGTCTGGGCGGCTCGCACGACGAGCGGGAGCAGACGCTGAACCAGATCCTGGTCGAGATGGACGGGTTCGATTCCAGCACCAACGTGATCGTGATCGCGGCCACCAACCGGCCGGACGTGCTCGATCCGGCGCTGCTGCGTCCCGGCCGGTTCGATCGCCAAGTGATTCTGGACCGCCCGGACATCGCCGGGCGAAAGGCGATCCTGGAGGTCCACTCCCGCGGCAAGCCGATGGAGGAGAGCGTCTCGATCGACAACCTGGCCCGCCAGACCCCAGGCTTCTCCGGCGCCGACCTGGAGAATTTGGTCAACGAGGCGGCGATTCTGGCGGCGCGGCGGAACAAGAAAACGGTCGGCCACGACGAGCTGACCGAGGCGATCGACCGCGTGATCGCCGGGCCGCAGCGCAAGAGCCGGGTGATCACCGAGCGCGAGCGCTTGATGACGGCCTACCACGAGGCCGGGCACGCGCTGGTGGCGCGGATGCTGCCGAACTCGGACCCCGTGCGCAAGGTCTCGATCGTCGCCCGCGGGATGATGGGTGGGTACACCCGGGTGGTCCCCGATTCGGACCGCTTGTTCAAGACCAAGGCCCAATTCGAAGACGACCTGGCGGTGTTCATGGCCGGGCACGTCGCGGAGCTGATGATCTTCGAGGAGCAGTCCACCGGCGCCGCCAATGACATCGAACGGGCGACCGCGATCGCGCGGCGGATGGTGACCGAGTTCGGGATGAGCCGCAACCTCGGCCCCCTCGCGTTCGGCAAGAAGGAAGAGTTGGTCTTCCTCGGCCGCGAGATCAGCGAGTCCCGCAACTACAGCGACGAGGTCGCCTTCCAGATCGACAAAGAGATCCGGAGTCTGATCGACACTGCCCACGCGCGGGCGCAGGACGTGATCACCCGCGAGGCGGATAAGCTGGAAGCGATCGCCCAACTGCTGATCCGGGAAGAGACGATCGAGGGCGAACAACTCGAAGCCCTCTTCGACTCTCCGCGGCCCTCGCCGGATCTGGTCGGTCCGCCGACAGGGCGTCCGGCAACCCGCTACGGCCAGGTGGCCGCCGCCGACGCCAGCGAGGGCCGCGCCAGCGAGCGGCCTGAGCGGGACCGTGACGCGCCCGGGTTCGGGCAATTGCGGCCCCAGCCAGCGGGATAAGCGGTGGCATTCCCCGCCCCCCTCTCTTAAAGCACGGGAGAGGGGGGCTTTTCGTCGGCGCGGCACGAAAAATGGGGTCGGCAGTGATGCCGACCCCGAGGTTCATCATGGTCGCGGTGGTGGAGGCAGGGGGACTCGAACCCCCGACCTCTACAGTGCGATTGTAGCGCTCTCCCAGCTGAGCTATGCCCCCCTGGCGACCGCGAACGAGTATAGGTTGTGGCGCGTAGCGACGTC
>CADCWE010000213.1 GCA_902806325.1 uncultured Thermomicrobiales bacterium
CCCGCCAGCGCCCACGCCGCCCACGCCGCCCGCCGCCGCCGCCCCGGCGCCGTCCCCCCGCCCCAAGACCGTCGTCGCCGGCAGACCCACCGCCGACCATCCCTGGAAACGCTTCCCCGCCGTCCGTGCAAAACCGTGAGTCACACCCCGGTGCTGAGCGGGCGTTGACCGTCGGCAAGCCCGCGTGCTAAACTGGCGGTCCCTCGCCGCCGCCGGGGACGCCGGGATCGGCGTGCCGGCGTTTTTGCGTGTCTTTGGTTTCGCAACGCGCGGCGGCGTTTGAGATCCAGCCAATCAGGGAGGAAGACCATTTCTAGACCAGTCCAAACCCGCGTCAACGAGCGCATCCGGATCCGCGAGGTGCGCCTGATTGACGAAGAGGGGACCCAAGTCGGGGTGATCCAGACGCGGGATGCGCTCGAGATGGCGCGCCAGCGCGGGCTCGATCTCGTCGAGGTGGCGCCGAACGCCGTCCCGCCGGTTTGCCGGCTGATGGACTACGGCAAGTTCCGCTACGAGCAGAGCCGCAAGGAACGCGAGTCCCGCAAGCACCAGCACGTGGTCGAACTCAAAGAGGTCCGGATCCGGCCCAAGATCGACGACCACGACCTGGAGACCAAGGGACGCCAGGCGGCGAAGTTCCTCGACGGTGGGGACAAGGTCAAACTGACCGTGCTCTTCCGCGGCCGGGAGATGGCGCATCCGGACATCGGCAAAGGGTTGCTCGACCAACTGGCCGAACTCTTGCGCCCCCACGGGACGATCGAGTCGACGCCCCGGATGGAGGGGCGGACGATGACGATGCACGTCGCCCCCCTCAAGGCCAAGCAAAGCCAGGCCGAACGGGGGCAGGAACGAGAAGGGGGCATCCGACGTGACCAAAATCAAGATGAAAACCCACAAGGGCGCCAAGAAGCGGTTCAAGTTCACCGCGACCGGCAAGATCATGCAAACCAAGGGCATGAAGAGTCACTTCCGCCGCCGCAAGGCGCCGCGGGTACTCCGGGCCCTGGACCGAATGCACCCGTTGGACGACTCGAACAAGCAGCACGTCCAGCGGATGCTGCCGTACGGGAAGTAGACGGAGTCGCGGAGGCGGAAAGTCGGGTAGTCGGGTAGTCGGGTAGTCGCACGCCGGTCCGATCTGGCCGTTACCGTTTGTTCTGCCCGATGTCCCGTCTCCCCGTCTCCCCGACCGCGTAGAGGAACGCCAATGGCCCGCGTCAAACGGGGCGTCGCCGCCCACCGCCGCCACAAGAAGGTGCTGGCCCAGGTGAAGGGCCACCGCGGCACCAACAACCGGCTCTACAAGCGCGCGCACGAATCGCTGATGCACGCGCTGCAATACGCCTACCGCGACCGGCGGACCCGGAAGCGGGATTTTCGCCGCCTCTGGATCACCCGCATTAACGCCGCGTCCCGGATCAACGGCCTGCCCTACAGCCGCCTGATCCAGGGGCTCTCGCTGGCTGGCGTGGCGGTGGACCGGAAGATGCTGGCCGACCTCGCGGTCAAGGACGAGGCCGCCTTCGCCGAGGTGGTCGCGGTCGCCAAGCGCTCCCTGCCCGCGTCCCCCGCCTAGGCGGTGGGCGAGCGAAAGGCGCGTGCGGGGCGACCCGATCCCGGCGAACCCCTCGATCTCTCCCCCGACGCGGACGAGGATCTGCCGTTCGACCGGTTCGACGAACCCGCGCGACGAGCCGGCACTGCTGGCAAGCCGGTCCCAACGACCGTCGCCGCTCCGCCCATCCACGGGCACGACAACAAGACCCTGAAGTACGTCCGCTCGCTCCAACGGCGCCACACGCGCCGCCAGGAGCGGGCGTTCGTCGTCGAAGGGGTCCGCGCGGTCGCCGACGCCTTGGCCGCCGGAGCCGTGCCGACCCTGCTCCTGGTCCGCGACGACGAGTCGGGCGAGGAGGACTTCGCGGCGATGCCCCCGCTCGACCCCGCGCTGGCGGTGCGCACCGTCGTCCCGGCGCTGTTCGACGGCCTGACCGACGCCGTCTCGCCCCAGGGCGTGCTGGCGGTCTTCCCGTTTCCGGACCTGCCGCTGCCGGAGACCCGGTCGCCCCTCTACCTGATCGTGGACCGGCTGCGCGACCCCGGCAATCTCGGCACGCTGCTGCGGACCGCCGCCGGGGCCGGGGTCTCCGCCGTCTTCGTCTCCCGGGACGCGGTCGATCCGTTCAATCCGAAAACCGTCCGCGGCGCGATGGGCGCCCACTTCCGGGTCCCGCTGCGCGCGTTGGGCGAGGACGAGTCGGCCGCCATCGTCGCCGCCGGCGCGCTGCGGGTGCTGGCCGACGCCGCCGGGGTGGTCCCCTACGACGCCGTCGACTGGACCCAACCGGCCGCCCTGATCGTCGGTTCGGAGGCGACCGGGGCCAGCACCGAAACCCGCGACCTGGCGACCATCTCGGCCGCCGTGCCCCTGGCCGGCGGGGTGGAATCGCTCAACGCCGCCGTCGCCGCCAGCGTTCTCCTTTTCGAGGCCAACCGCCAGCGTCGCCGCGGGCCGCGCCGGAGCGCCCCGCCGGAACCGGGCGCCGGCGCCGGCACGCCGGGTTAGCCCGAATGGACCAGGGCAACGTGGTCTGGCTCAACGGGACGTCGAGCGCCGGCAAGTCCAGCGTCGCCAAGGCGTTGCAGGACGTCATGGAGAGGCCCTACCTCGTCACGGGGCTCGACCACTTCCTGCCCCGCCTCCCGGAACGGTGCTTCGTGGTCTCGGACGGGATCGACCCGCCGGCGGCCGAACACTTCCTGCTGGTGTACCGGGGCGGCACGGCGCGCACCGTGGCCCCGCGGGACGGCGGGGAGACGGTGTACGGAAGCGGGGAGCTGGTCGAGGTCCGGATCGGCCCCGGTGGGGTGCGCCTGGTGGCCGGGTTCTACCGCGGGATCGCCGCCCTGGCCGCGGCCGGGATCGATGTCGTGGTCGAGGCCGTGGTCCACGACCGGCGGGTGCTGGAGGCGGCGGTCGCGGCGTTGCGGGACTCCCCGGTGCTGTTCGTCGGCCTGCATCTGCCGCGCGAGGTCGCCGTGCGGCGAGAGCGGGAGCGGGGCGACCGCGGACCGGGCGGCGCGGCCGCGTTCTTCGATCTGGTCCACGCCCACGCCCGCTACGACCTGGAGCTGGACACGGACGCGCTGGGACCGATGGAATGCGCCCTCCGAATCAAACGGGCGCTCGAGGACGGGCACCCGCGTCACGCCGTCCGGGCGCTCGCCGGCGGCGCGGAGCAGTAGCGGAACCGGCTCCCCGCGTCGTGGCGCGCCCGATCCCACCCGGGAAGCCCACCCAATCGGAGGATGGCCGCGTGCCAACCGGGTGGTAGACTCCGCGCTCGACGTCCCGCGACGCGGGGCACCGGTGTGCACCCCGCGGGCGACCCCGGGGCGGCGGGGGGAGGACGCGGATGCGCAAGCAGGATCTGGCGCGGGCGGTGGCGGCACGGACCCGGACCTCGGAAGCGCAGGCGACGGCGGCCGTGACCGCGGTCTTCGCCGTGATTCAGGAGGCGATGGCCGACGGCGACGAGGTCACCATCAGCGGCTTCGGCTCGTTCCGCGCCGTCGAGCGCGCCGCGCGCGAGGCCCGCAACCCCCGCACCCGCGACCCGATCCAGATCGGCCCTCGCCGCTCGCCCGCCTTCCGCCCCGGATCGGCCTTAAAGCGTGCCGTCGCGCTGCCGGACGAGTAGGCGATCCGTCTCGATGCGACCCTCGCCATCGGGGCGCTGCGTGCCGCGCCCGTGCCCCGAGGGCCAGGATGGGGGCGCCCAAGACCACGGTCGGTCTCCGGCCGCGGGGGGGCGATGAGCGGCGCCCCGGCGACGGATTCGGAACGCGGTCGCGATCGGCTGCTCACCCCGAGACCACGATCAGGTTGCCGTAGGCGCAGGTGTCGCCGGTGCGGACCGTCGCCCGCGCCGCGTGGCTGAGGCGCTTCAACTCCAGGTGCGACACGGCTTCCAGGGGGACGTCACCAAGGAGGGCACGCAGTTCCGCGACCCGCTCCGGGCTGACCTCGTGCATCTCCTGCGCCACCAGGACGCGGTCGACCCCGAACTCCGTCAGCACCGCCCGCAGCACGTCGAGCACCGTCGGCAGGTCGTCGACGAGGGCGAGGTCGATCCGCTCCGGCCCGGTCGGGACCGGGAACCCGCGGTCGCAGACCGTGAAGAAATCGGTGTGCCCGGAGGAGGCCAGCAGGTGGGCGAGGTCCGGGTTGAGGATGCCGCCGCGCTTCACCGCTGGTGCTCCGCCACGGTCAACCCGCGCTCGGCGTAGACCCGCCGCTTCTGGTCCAGCGTCACCCGCTCGCGGAACGACGGCGCCGGCCGCTTGCAGCACCACGTCGGCGGGTCGCCCGGCGCCACGACAGAAACCGCCTCCCACCCCTCCCGGCCGAGCGCGGCGAGGTCGTCGGCGGTCGCCGCCCGGATCAGGTATTCCCAGTGGGGCACGGCGTCGGTGGCCACGGCGACTCCTCCCGGCGGCACGGCTCGTGGCGGGGACGGTACCGGCGCGCGGAGGGCGTGTCAACCGGGCCGGTCGGGGCGCTAGCCCTTGATCCCCGAAAAGGTGATCCCGGCGATGATCTGGCGCTGGAAGAGCAGAAACAGCGCCAACGGCGGCAGGCTCGCGATCGCCAGCGCGGCGACGATCAGGTTCAGCGGTTCGTTGTCGGCCAGGCGGTAGAGCGCGACCGTGATCGGCTGGAGGTCCGGCGAGGTCAACACCAGGAACGGCCAGAAGAAATCCTTCCAGGTGCCGATCACGGCGAAGATCGAGACCACCGACAGCACCGGTTTCGACAGCGGGAGTACGATCTGGACGAAGACCTGCCAGGCGTTGGCCCCGTCCAACACCGCCGCGTCGGTCAGGTCGCGCGGGATCTCGTCGAAAAAGCTCTTCAGCAAGTAGATGTTGAAGGCGCTGACCGCCGCCCGCAACCAGATCGCCCACCAGGTATCGACCAGGCGGATGTGGAGCACGGGGACGTCGAGCACCGTCAGGTACTGCGGGATCAGGTACGCCTCCGACGGCACCATTAAGGTGCTCAGGAACAAGAACAGCACCACCCGCCCCCCGGCCGGGCGCAGCTTGGACAGCGCGTAGGCGGCGGTGGCCGCGACGACTAATTGGGCCGCCCACGACCCGAGCGCGATCAGGGCGGTGTTGGTGAAATACCGCGCGTACCGGAGGTGGTCCCAGGCGACGCGGTAGTTGTCCCACTGCGGTCGCTCGGGGATCAAACTCGGCGGCGTGCGGTAGATCTCGGCCGACTGCTTCAGGCCGCCGCTGAACAGCCAGTAGAGCGGGAGGATCGTCGACAGCGTCGCCAGCAGCAGCGCCGCCAGCAGCAGCCCGTAGGCGACCCGACCGCGCGGGCGGCGCAGCGCCAGCGGGGAAGCGAGGGTGCGCTCCGCTCCGTCCGCGCTCGCCCGGTCGCGGCGAAGGCGGGGCAGGGCAACCGCCCGGCGCGGTCGAGGCGGCGCGATTCCCACGGCGACTCCCGTTCCCCTACTCCCGGAAGCGCCGGGTCGCCCACAGGTAGAGCAGCGAGAGCGCGACCAGGACGGCGAACAGCATCAACCCCAGCGCGCTGGCGGCGCCGTAGTTGCCGTACTGGAAGGCGTAGCGGTAGAGCAGGAGCATCACGGTCACGGTGGCGTTGGCCGGGCCACCGTCGGTAAGGACGAACGGCTCGGTGAAGACCTGCATCGTGCCGATGACCTGCAAGATCAGCATGATCAGGAGGATAAAGCGCATCTGGGGCAGGGTGATGTCGAGCAGACGGCGGCCGATCCCGGCGCCGTCGACCTCGGCGGCGTCGTAGAGCGAGGCCGGCACGCCCTGGAGCGCGGCCAGGTAGATCAGCATCGTCGACCCGGCGTAGCTCCAGGTGGCGACGATCACCAGCGACAGCATCGCGGTGTCCGGCGACTGCAACCACGGTTGGCCCGAGATCCCGACCCAGCCGAGCGCGGTGTTGGCCAAGCCCGGCCCGGGGTCGTAGATCCAGCGCCACAGAAAGACCGTCACGATCGGCGGCAGCACCGCCGGCAGGTAGAAGGCAAGCCGGAAGTAGCCGCGCAGGTGCCGTGCCTCGTTGACCACGATCGCCAGCCCGAACGGCACCAGGTATCCCAGGAGCAGACCGAGGGCGGCGAAGCGCGCCGTGTTGCGCCACGCCTTGAAGAACAACGGGTCGTTCCAGAGCAGGCGGACGTTGTCCCAGCCCACCCAGACCGGCGGCTGGACCAGATCGACGCGCTGGAAACTGACCACCAACCCGCGCGCAATCGGGTACCACGAGAACAGCGCGAACAAGCCCAAGGCCGGGGCCAGGAACAGGTAGGCGGTCAGATTGCGCCGGAACCGGATCACCCCGTGGGATGCCTTCACCGTCCCGCGGTCCCTTCGGGCGTGGGCGCGCCGGGGCGGATGATCCGCCCGCCCCGGCGCGCGACGACGCGGTGCCTGCTAGGCGGTGGGGGTCGCCGGCGGCGGCGCCTGGTCCAGGACCTGGGCCTGGAACCCGCTTGCCGCCTCGTCCAGCAGCGCTTGGGGATCGGCGCCCTCGTCGGTCAACACCGCCTGCACGGCCGGGTCGAGCGCGGCGTAGAGCTGCTGGGTCTCGACCGGCGGCTCGGCGCGCAGTTCGAGGGTCTCGGACCCTTCGATGAAGGTCCGGTAGTTCTCGATCGGGGCGTTGGCGTACTTGGCGAAGACGGCCTGGCGCTGCTCCTGGAAGGCGCCGGAGAAGATCGGCGTTTCCGGGGCGCCGATCAGGGCGCCGCGGGCCTGGTCGGCCTGGAGCCGGGCGTCCAGGTTCTCCAGATTGAACTCCTTGAACAGGATCCATTGCACCGCCGCGCGCAGCACCTCCGGCGAAGACTTGGGGTTGAACATCCAGACGCTGCCGCCGCCGAGGGTGGCGTTGCCGCCGTTCTGGGGCAGGATCCCGAACCCGAATTGGGCGATGTCGACGTCCGGGAAGCGCTCCGCGATCCACGGCAAGGAGTCCGGGGCCTGGACCGCCATCGCGATCTGGCCGGTGGCCAGCATCTGCCGGGTGTCGTCCTGGTTCAGCAATTGGCGTTCGGTCATCGCCCGGTCGGTGTAGCGGAGATCCTTGAGGAGCTGAAGGACGGAGACGCCGACCTCGTCGTTGAAGGCGACGGTCCAGCGGCCGTTCTCGGCGGTGACCGGGGTGCCGCCGGCGGCGTAGGACCAGGCGGTGAAGTGCCAGCCGCCCTGGTTGTCCTTGCTGGTTTCGGCGAACCCGGCGTGGCCGTTCGCGGTCAACGTCTTGGCCGCTTCGCGGAACGCCTCCCAGGTCGTCGGCGGCGCGTTCGGGTCCAGTCCCGCCTCCTCGAAGAAGGCCCGGTTGTACATCAGCCCCAGCACGTAGCCGTAGGTCGGGATGCCGTAGAGGCGACCGTCCTGGCCGGTGGCGATGCCCAACGCGCCGGGGTTGAAGCTGTCGAAGAACTCCCATCCTTGGAGGTACTCGGTGATATCGGCGGCCTGGCCACGGGCGATGATCCCCTGCGGCTCCGTGTACGGCACCCCGAAGGCGTCCTCCAGCTCGCCAGCGGCGAGGCGGGCGGGGAACGTCTGCGGGTCCCAACTGTTGGCGGTGCTCTCGACGGTGATCGCCGGGTTGGCCGCCTGAAAGCGCTCGACGGTCTGGTTGTAGACCTCGATCGCCTCGGGCTGGTTCTCCGGCGGGAGGCCGTTGTCGGTCACGGTGACCGGTCCGGCGACCGGGGTCTCCTGGGCGCTCGCCCGGGGCGCCAAGGTTGGAACCGTGCCGGCGAGGGCCAGCGCGCCCCCGGCGCCGATCGTGAGCGCGCGTCGTCGGGTCGTGCGGGCGCCGCCCCAGAAGGTCACGGCGTTTCGGTGCTGCCGGTCGTCCGCCATCGGTTCCTCCTCCGCGTTGCCGACGCAAACTCCCCGCGCAGGCGCGCTGACGTGGTGCGCCAACCGGTGCGGGACCGGGCGCATGCTACAAAGCCCCGTCCGTGCCGTCAACGGCGCCCACCGGCACACCCCAATCGGTCGCCGTTGCGCCCGCCCCCGTTGTCGGCTACAAACCCGGCACGGGACCGACGCGAGCGGCGGGGAGGGGGCGAACGATGACCGACGCGATGGCGGGCAAGCTGGCGGCACGGATGGGACGGTTGGGCACCGAGACGGCGTTCGAGGTGCTGGTCCGGGCCAAGGCGCTGGAAGCGCAGGGCCGCGACGTGATCCACCTCGAGATCGGCGAGCCGGATTTCGATACGCCGGCCCACGTGATCGAGGCCGGCTGCGACGCCCTGCGCGGCGGCTGGACGCACTACGGGCCGTCGGCCGGGCAGCCGGATCTGCGGGCGGCGATCGCCGGGTACGTCAACCGCTCGCGCGGCACCGATTTCGCCCCGGAGCACGTCGTCGTCGCCCCCGGCGGCAAGCCGATTATGTTCTTCGTCATCCTGGCCTTGGTCGAGGCGGGCGACGAGGCGATCTACCCCGACCCCGGCTTCCCGATCTACCGCTCGATGATCGATTTCGCCGGCGCCACCGCCGTGCCGATCCCGCTCCGCGAGGAGCGCGAGTTCCGGCTCGACGTCGACGAGCTGGCCGGGCTGATCACCCCCCGGACCAAACTGCTGATCGTCAACAGCCCGGCCAACCCGACCGGCGGCGTGCTGGAGCGGGGGGATCTGGAAGCGATCGCCCGCCTCGCCGTCGAGCACGACCTGGTCGTGCTGGCCGACGAGATCTACTCCGAGTTGCTCTTCGAGGGCGAGCATGTTTCCCTGGCCACCTTCCCTGGAATGGCCGAGCGGACGGTGATCCTGGACGGCTTCTCCAAGACTTACGCGATGACCGGCTGGCGCCTCGGCTACGGCCTGATGCCGCCGCCGCTGGTGGAAGCCGTCAACCGGCTGATGGTCAACAGCGTCTCCTGCACCTCGGTCGCGGTCCAGCGCGCCGGCTTGGCCGCCCTGACCGGCGCCCAGGATTGCGTGGCCGAGATGCGCGAAGCGTTCCGCCGCCGCCGCGACCTGGTCGTCGACGGCCTGAACGCGATCCCCGGTATTTCCTGCGTCCGCCCCAAAGGCGCCTTCTACGCCTTCCCGAACATCACCGGCACCGGGATGGCCAGCAAGGCGTTCGCCGACGCCCTGCTCCAGGAGCACGGCGTCGCCACCCTCGCCGGCACCGCCTTCGGCGACCACGGCGAAGGCTACCTGCGCCTCTCGACGGCCAACTCCGAGGCCAATCTTTCCAAGGCGTTGGAGCGGATCGAGACGATGGTCCGGGCGACGGCGGGGCCGCGGTAGAAGCGAATCCCCGGCCTCAGAATACCCGCCGCCGCCAGCCAGTGACTGCCGGTGCTGGCGTGTGGCGTGGTACGACTTCGCACGTCACAACATGGGGGACCTTGCCAACGGCGAAGCGCCCGCCAGCGGCGGAGCCGGGTTCTTATTGGTCGACGCGTCCGTCCGGCAACGGATCGGGAACCGCGATGCCTTGCTGGCGAAATCGCGCGCGTTCTTGGTGTAGACCGGGCAGCGGCGGGCGGCGGCCACGGCGGCCAGGTATGCGTCCACAAAACCCAGACCCGACGTTTGGGCCCAGCGATGGATGGTGTCGACGAGGACCGCTTTGTCGGTCTCTACGCCCGGCCAGCCGACGACCATGATCAGATAGGCGGCGACCTGCGCCCGATCCATCTGCTTGAACAGCCGAGGCAAGGTGTAGGTCAGCTCGTGGAGCACCGGCGGTTCCAGCCGGGCGCGGACGTCGCCGCGCTCCAGGGCGGCCAGAAACGCCTGGCACTCGGCACTGAAGCCGTCGGTGGTCTGGGCATGGATCACGACGTTGGTGTCGAGCAAGCCGCTATCCATCGATGCCCAGCAGCGCGTCGGCGACCATCGCCTTCTCCGCGTCCGCCCCAGTACCGCCACGTCGACCGGTCCGTCGATCCGATACCGTTTTAGGGCCTCGGCCAGCGTCAGCCGCGGCAGCACCGTCAACTCGATGATGTGCGGCTTGGTCGCCCGCAGCAGCACGGTGTCCCCGGGATCGATGCCGACCTCGCGCCGAAGTTCGCTGGTCAGCGTGATTTGCCCTCGGGCTTGGACCTTTTGCAACGTTCCCAATCAAACACCCTCAATCGTCTTATCGGCCATGACGCGAATCGTATGGCAAGTGACAGAATGCACGAAACTTCCCCAAGAGTCGCGAACTCCAGTCACCGGTCGTCAGTTGGCGTGGCGCGCCAGGCGGCGCACCCCTATCGCGTCATCGGCGAAGGCCCGTTCGAGTGCCGACGAAACCGCGTCCGGGTCCGCCGAGGCGAGGCCGGACATCGCCGCGCAGCCGCCGAAGGCCCAGGCGGCGACCGTCTCGATCCCGGCGGCTTCCATCTCCGCCGCGCCCCAGATCAGTTCGGGTTCGCGACCGGCGGGGACGCGGAAGGCCTGGGGCCAGCCCATCGCGCGGGCCGGGAGACCGGCGGTCGCGGCGACGGTGCGTTCGCTCCAGCGGCGGACGGAGGAGCGATTCTTGTCCTCGTCGGCGCCGCGGTCGAACCCGTACGGGTCGGTGCCGAAGACGACCACGCCCGGTTGAGCGGCGACGAACCGCCAGAGGGCGTCGTCGTAGTCATCCTCGTCCGGCAAGAGAATGACGGCGCTGCCGAGGCCGCGCTCATGGGCGGCGCCGATCAGCCAGACCACGGTCTCGGCGATCAGGTCCTCCAGCTCAGCCCGCACCGCCGGCGTTCAAAGGGTCGGCATCGGGACACCGTGGCGACGCAGGAACGCCCGTCGGCACCGGGCACACCGGCACGACCAGCGCAGATCGCTCCGCTGGGGGCGGAGGATGAACAGGTGCGGCTCGTCCCAGAGCACGATCGTTGCGTCGCTGGCGACGGCGGCGTCCAGCCACCGCGCGATCGGATCCCGAAGGGCGGGCTGGCGGGGGCAACGCGCCGGTTGGTGTTTGCCGAGGTTGGTCTTCTGACAGGCCCCTGGGTGGGCCATCACCGCGTAGCTGGCCGCCTCGCCGCCGAAGACGCCGCCGGCGCCCCAGGAGTCGAGCCAGGCGGTCATCCCCTGCCGGTGGGTCGCCGCCACCAGATCCCGGATCGTGCCCGGGTTCCAGGCCAGATCCTCCTCGGTCATCACATGGACGACGAAGGTGGCGCCGGCCCCGGCCATCGCCCGCAGGTCGTCGCGCGCGTGGGTAGGATAGCGGTTGCCGAAGTAGCTGAAGCCGCGCTCGCCAGCCATGCCGCCCCATTCCGGGTTGCCCGTCCCTCGCCGCGCGGTAGGACAACGGCCAGAACGTCACCGGCCGGCAATGGCACCACGCGTGGGCCGGGTTAAAGGCGTAGCGGG
Source organism: uncultured Thermomicrobiales bacterium (assembly GCA_902806325.1). Classification (GTDB taxonomy): domain Bacteria; phylum Chloroflexota; class Chloroflexia; order Thermomicrobiales; family UBA6265; genus CADCWE01. Next base: position 11,412 of record CADCWE010000213.1, read on the forward strand.
GTCAACGTTCGCGCCAACGCCCCCCTCCTCCGCGCCCGCAAACAGCGCCAGATGCACCCGCAGCGCCAGCGCCAGGCGCAGCCGGACGTCGGCGTCGTCGAGGTCGAGGCCGGTGATCTCGCGGACCCGGTCGAGGCGGTAGAGGACGGTGTTGCGGTGGACGCCGAGGCGGGCTGCCGCCTCTTTCGGCCCGGCGTTGGCGGCGAAGAAGGCGTCCAGGGTGCGGACCAACTCGGCGCCGTGCTGGCGGTCGTAGGCGATCAGGGGGGCGAGGGTTTCGTCGTGGAACGCCCGCAGCTCCGGCAGGCCCTCGGCGGCGAAGATCAGGCGATGGATCCCCAGATCGTCGAAGCCGGTCAGGTGGCCGGGGCCGTGGAGGCGGCGCCCGAGGGCGAGGGCCTGCTTTGCTTCGTGGTGGGACTGGCGAATCCCGGCCAACCCGGCGCGGGGGCGGCCGTACCCGAGGGCGACCGCTTCGCCGCCGGATCCGTCGCCCAGCCCGACGGCGAGGTCGTCCCGGATCGCGCGGGCGAGGCGTGGCGCGTCGGCGGCGACCGCGACCGGCCAGACCAGCTCGGCGCTGTTGTGACGCACCCGCCACAGCGGCAGGCTGGGGGCGTCGCGGAGCGCGCCGGTCCGGGCCAGGGTCTCGCCGATGGTCGCCCAGCGCCCGTCGCGGCTGCGGGCGGGGGCGCCGCCGGTCTGATCGAGCCGGGCGACGAGGGCGACGTGCCGTTGGCCGAGGTCGTGGCCGAGTTGGCGCGCTTGGCGGAGGAGCGAGGCTTCGGCCCGCAGGGCGCCGTCGAGGATCTCGTCGAGGACGTTGAGTTCGACCTCGCGGCGGGCGCTGGCGGCGGCCTGGTCCCGCGCCAGCACGACCGCGCAGGCCGCCGCGCCGCGCGACGTCAGTTGGGCGTCCTCCGGCGTCTCCGTCCCCCGCGGCACCACCAGCGAGAGGGTGCCGAGCAACCCTTCGCGGCCGATCACCGGCGCCACCACCCGCGCCCACCCGTCGCCCAAGACGGCGACGGTCGTCGGCGGTTCGGCCGACGAGCTGGCCGCCGCGACCCGCAACCACGCCCCCAGTCCCGCTCCGGCCGCGGCCAGCAGATCGGCGACGATCTCGCCCGGCGGTCCGGCGGCTACCCCCTCCACCGCCAGCACCGCGCCGATCCGGTCTTCGAGCGCGACGGTTCGTCCCGCCAGTTCTCCCAGGCTGCGGACCAGGGCCGACAGCGGCTCGCCGGCGATCGCCAGCTCCATCAGGCGCCGCCCGACCTCCTGGCCGCGCCGCTGGACCGCCCGCCGCCGCTGGGTGATCAGGAGCGAGGCTTCCTGCTCCAACCGGGCCAGATCGGCGTCGGGGGGCAACTCCAGCAACGGCACGCGGGCCTTATTGGCGGCGGTCCGGGCCTCGGCCGGCACCGGCCCGGCGTGGGCGATCCCGGCCACCTTGAACCCGGCCAACTGCCGGACCACCGCGCCCAACGTCAACCGCTCGTCCAGTGCCGCCAGCAGCCCCGCCGGCAGCAGCACCAATTCGCCCTCGGCCAGGTTGCCGAAGGCCGGCGGCGTCGCCCGCAGCCGCGTTGCCCAGGTCACCTCGCGGTCCAACCCGGCCCTGCCCGCCGCCACCCGCGTCCCCTCCGGCAGGGCGAGCCGGATCACGTCGCCGACCGTGATCATGAGGGGGACGGGGGTCCGTAGGCGCGCTGCTTGCCGCGCCCTCTCCTCCCCGAGGCGAGGCGACGAGTCCTGGGACGGCCGCTCCGGGAACCGGTTGCTGGCGCCACCGAAAGGGGCGCGGCAAGCAGCGCGCCTACGGAACACGTCCCCCGTTCCCCGTCCCCCGTCCCCATCTACGCGTCCCCGTACCGCGCGTGCTCCCACGGTCCGACGTGGCGGCGGTAGTCGTCCCACTCGGCGCGTTTAACGGCCAGGAGCTGGTCGAAGATCGCGTCGCCGAGAGTGGCGCGGATCGTCTCGTCGGCGGCGAGGGCGGTCAGGGCGTCGCCGAGGGTGGCCGGGAGGCGGGGGGCGCCGAGGCGCTGGAGTTCGGCGTCCTCGAACGGGGCCAGAATCTCGTCTAAGGGATCGGGCGGCTCGTCGCCGCGGCGGACGCCGTCGAGGGCGCAGGCCAGCGCAACGGCCAGGGCGAGGTACGGGTTCGCCATCGCGTCCGGGGAGCGCAGCTCCAGCTCGGCGGCCTCGCCCGGCATCCAGGCCGGGACCCGGATCAGGGAGGACTGGCCGACCCTGGCCCAGGTCGCGTGGCGGGGCGCGCGGTGGCCGGCGGCCAGCCGTTTGTAGGAGTTGACGGTCGGGCAGACCACGGCGCACATGCCGCCGGCGTGGGCCAGTTGGCCGGCGATCATCCGGCGGGCGATCGGGGAAAGGTCCTCGTCGAAGGCGGTGGCATCGCCCGGGGCGCGCAGCAGGTCGTCGCCCTCCGGGTAGCGGGCCAGGCGTTGAAACAGGTGCATCCCGGAGCCGGGGGCGGCGGTCAGCGGTTTGGGCATGAAGGTGGCGCGGAGACCGCGCCGCTGGGCGACGGAGCGGATCACCTGGCGCACGGTCATGATCTGGTCGGCCATCCGGACGCCGCCGGTGGCGAGCAGGTCCAGTTCTTCCTGGCCGGGGCCGGTCTCGTGGTGGGCGCCGCCGACGCCGACGCCGGCGCCGTGGAGGGTGGTCAGGATTTCGTCCCGCGTGCCGGCGATCAGCTCTTCGCCGGCGTCGAAGTAGCCGGCCGGATCCCCGAGCGGGAGGTCCGGCGTGGTTTCCCCGATCGGGCCGGCGCCGCTGCCGCGCCACAGGTAGAACTCGATCTCCAACCCGACCCGGTAGTCGTAGCCTTCGGCGGCGGCGGCGAGCAGGGTTCGCTCCAGGACCGAGCGCGGGTCGCCGGCGAACGGCTGGCCGTCGCGGCGACGAACGGAGCAGTAGAGCCGCGCCCGCCGCGCCTCACCGGTGATCGCCGGAAAGAGGAGCAGGGTCTGCGGGTCCGGCACCAGATAGAGGTCGAGTTCGACCTGGCGCATGCCGCCGGTCAGCGCCGCGCCATCGAACCGGTAGCCGTGGGCGAGGGTGGCCGGCAGCAGATCGGCCGGGATGGTCAGGGCCTTGGCGCCGCCGCCGATGTCGCTGAACTGGAGGTCGACCACGCCGACGCGCTCGCGGGTGACCGTTTCCAGCGCCGCCGCGGTCGCGGCGGCGTCCAGCAGCGGGTTGGCGGTCCGGGGCCGGGTCGCCTCGGCGGTCATCGTCGTTGGTCCTTCCGGATCGGCGCGAGGCGGACATTTGGGCTGGGCGTCCAAGCGGACGACCGGGGGAGTGTATCGGGCGGCGGGGGACGGCGCAATCCGTGGCCGATTGGGTCGGTGAATCGAGGTGGACCGGCCGTCGGCGAATCCGGCGCCCGACCCCGGAGCCGGGAACGGGCGGGCGGAATCGGGACGCCGCGGGCACGCCGCCCGGCCCCGAAGCGCCGGGCTAAATCCCAGACGTCGACCGAATCCGGCTGAACAACGGCGGTATCGGTCGCATATCTCGATCGCGGCCCCGTTTCCGGGGCAAACGGGCTTCGGCCCGGCTCGTCGGAGCCGGGCAGCGGGGGCGACCCGCTCCCGGTTCGAACGACCCCGGGCGCCGCCAACGCAATCGTCACCGACCAGATCCAGACAAAGGCAGGAGTTGTTCACACATAGGCGACGATCTTGGTGCCGGCCGCCCCGTTCCGATCTTGCCCCTTGGGCGCCGCGCCCAAAACGGGGGCGCGGCGTTCTTGGCAACCGGTACCTATCACCTGGCGTGGGATGGCCATAGACTAAAGACCCCACAACGACGTGGCAGGATCGTGCCCGAAACGGGGCGTCGCTCGCGGACGAGCGAGGCGCCCGGCGTTTCGGCGTTTCCGGGCGCCGCTGTCCGTGCCAGGGGCGCTCGGCGGATCGGGCTCCCGGTCTCGCCGCATTGGCTTCGTCGTTGTCTGGGGGTTCCGCGCTCGCTCGCTGGGCGGGCGGCGGACCCATCGCACCGCGGAGGTTCCTCTTATGGCCGCAGTTTCGGGTCCTCGCCTCCACGACCCTGCCCTTGCCCCCCTCTACGACCCGGGCTACGAGCACGACGCCTGCGGCGTCGGGTTGGTGGTCGATATCGCCGGGCGGCCCTCGCGCCAGATCGTGACCCGCGCCCTGGCCGGTCTGGTCAACCTGACCCACCGCGGCGGGGTGGGCGCCGACGCCCGGACCGGCGACGGCGCCGGCATCCTGACCCAGATCCCGCGCGCCCTCTTCGCCCAAGACCTTGCCCGCCTCGGTCGGCCGGACGTGGCAGCGGGCGAGTTCGGTGTGGCGATGGCCTTTCTGCCCCGCGACGCGGCGGAGAACGCCCGCGCCCGCGCTTGCCTGGAAGCGGCGGTCGCCGACCAGGGGCTGGACCCGCTCGGCTGGCGCGAGGTGCCGGTCGAGACCGGCATCCTCGGCGAGACCGCCGCCGCGACCCGGCCCGAGATTGCCCAGCTCCTGATCGCCCGCCCGGACGCCATGGACGGCGACGCCTTCGAGCGGGAACTGCTACTGGCGCGCAAGGCGGCCGAGCGGGCGGCGGCGGCCGATGGATTGGTGGACTTCTTCGTCGCGTCGTGCTCGGCGCGGACCCTGATCTACAAGGGGTTTTGTTTGCCGGAAGACCTGGCGCGCTTCTACGCCGACCTGCGCGACGACCGCTACCAGAGCGCGATCGCCCTCTTCCACCAGCGCTACTCGACCAACACCCTGCCGACCTGGTCGCTCGCCCAGCCGTTCCGCTTCCTGGCCCACAACGGCGAGATCAACACCGTGCAGGGCAACCGCGCCTGGATGCGGGCGCGCGAGGGCACCCTCGCCTTCGCCGACGGCGTCGGCGGCGAGGCGTTGCGGCCGGCCGTCAGCATGAGCGGCTCCGACTCGCTCTCGCTCGACAACGCGCTGGAGTTGCTCTACCACGGCGGCCGGCCGCTGCCCCACGCCCTGATGATGCTGGTCCCGGAGCCGTGGGAGCAGATCGCCGACCTCGCGCCGGATCTGCGCGCCTTCTACGACTTCCACGCCGGGCTGATGGAGCAGTGGGACGGGCCGGCCGCGCTCGCCTTCTCCGACGGCGTCCTGGCCGGCGCGACGCTGGACCGCAACGGCCTGCGCCCGCTGCGCTACGCGATCACGAGCGACGGCTTGCTGGTCGCCGGGTCGGAAGCCGGCACGGTCGAGATCGATCAGGGCACCATCGTCGAGAAGGGGCGGCTCGGCCCGGGCCAGGCGATCGTCGTCGACACCGCCCGCGGCGTGGTGCTGCACAACGCCGAACTGAAAGCCGAGGTCGCCGCCGCCGCGCCGTACGAGGCGTGGCTGGCCTCCGGCCGGGTCCGGCTCGCCGTGGTGGAGCCGGTAGAGGAGCCGGTCACCGCGCCGATCCAGATCGCCGCTCCCGCCCCCGCCCCCGCCGGGTCCGCCCCGGGCAAGCGGATGGCCGCCCCGGTGCGAACCAAGACCGACGCCGCGACGGTGGCCGTCCAGCGCGCCTTCGGCTACACCGCCGAGGACATCCGCCTGATCGTGCAGCCGATGGCCGCCGAGGCCAAGGAGCCGACCTGGTCGATGGGCGACGACGCACCGCTGGCGGTGCTGGCGGAACGGCCGCGCCCGCTCTCCGCCTTCTTCCGCCAACGCTTTGCCCAGGTCACCAACCCCGCCATCGACTCCCTACGCGAGCGGCGGGTGATGGCGCTCGACACGTACCTGGGACCGCGCGGCAACCTGCTGGTGGCCGACGCGGACCAGGCACGCCTGCTGCACCTGCCGAGCGTGGTCCTCACCACCGGGCAGATGGACGCCATCACCGCGCTCGGCGACGGTGCCCCGATCCGATCGGCGCCGGTCTCGACGCTGTTCGCGCTCGAAGGAGAAGGCGCGCTGGCGGCGGCGTTGGACCGGGTCGTCGAGGAGGCCATCGCGGCGGTCGAACGTGGCGCCGGAATTCTGATCCTGGGCGACCGGGGCGTGGATCGCGCCAACGCCGCCCTGCCGATGCTGCTCGCGATCGGCGCCGTCCACCACGAACTGATCCGGCGCGGGCTGCGACTCAAGGCGGACCTGGTCTGCGACACCGGCGACGTCTGGGACATCCACCACCTGGTGCTGCTGGTCGGCTACGGCGCCTCGGCGGTCCACCCCTACCTGGTGCTCGCCGCCGGGGCGGAACTGGCCGGGCAGCGCGGCTACGAGCACCTCTCCGCCGGCGACCTGCAGCGCAACTACCGCGAGGCCCTCGAAAACGGCTTCCTCAAAGTCGCCTCGAAGATGGGGATCTCGACCGCCGCCGGCTACCGCGGCGCCCAGATTTTTGAGGCGATCGGCCTCGGGCACGAGCTGGTGGAGCGGTGCTTCGCCGGCACGCCGTCGCGGCTGGGCGGGATCGGCCTGGCCGAGATCGAGGCCGACGTGCGGCTGCGGCACGCCGAAGCGTACGCGGAGACGTCGCCCGCGCCGAAACTGCCGGACTTCGGGTTGATCCGCTACCGAAAGGACGGCGAGTCCCACGCCTTCGCCCCAACCGTGGTCAAGGCGCTCCAGCAGGCCGTCAACACCGGCGCGCGGGCCGACTACGCCGCCTACCGCGACCACGTCCACGCCCAGCCGCCGACCGCGATCCGCGACCTGATGACGCTGCTGCCGCTCGGCCCGGCGGTACCGATTGAGGCGGTCGAGCCGGCCGAGGCGATCGTCCGCCGGTTCGTCGTCACCGCGATGTCGTTGGGCGCGCTCAGCCCGGAAGCGTACCGGACGCTGGCGATTGCGATGAACCGGCTCGGCGCCCGCTCCAACTCCGGCGAGGGCGGCGAGGACCCGCACTGGTACCACGAGGCCGGTCCCGACGTGCCCCACTCCAAGGTCAAGCAGGTCGCCTCCGGCCGCTTCGGCGTCACCGCCGACTACCTGAGCCGGGCCGAAGAGCTGGAGATCAAAATCTCCCAGGGATCGAAGCCGGGCGAGGGCGGCCAACTGCCCGGCCACAAGGTGACCGAGTTCATCGCCCGTCTCCGCTACGCCGTGCCCGGGATGCCGCTGATCTCGCCGCCGCCGCACCACGACATCTACTCGATCGAGGATTTGGCCCAACTGATCTACGACCTGCGGCAGATCAACCCGCGGGCCAAGATCGGGGTCAAACTGGTCGCCGAGGCCGGCGTCGGCACCGTCGCGGCCGGGGTCGCCAAGACCCGCGCCGACTACATCCTGATCTCCGGCCACTCCGGCGGCACCGGCGCCTCTCCCCTGGCCTCGATCAAGCACGCCGGCTGCCCGTGGGAGCTGGGGCTGGCGGAAACGCAGCAGACCCTGGTCATGAACGGGCTGCGCTCCCGCGTCCGACTGCGCACCGACGGCGGGATCAAAACCGCCGAGGACGTCGCGGTGGCGGCGATGCTTGGGGCCGAGGAGTTCGGCTTCGGCACCAGCGTCCTGGTCGCGATCGGCTGCGACATGGCCCGCCAGTGCCACTTAAACACCTGCCCGACCGGGATCGCGACCCAGCGCGAGGACCTGCGCGCCAAGTACACCGGCACCCCGGAGCAGGTGGTCGCCTACTTCACGCACCTGGCGGCGACGACGCGGGAGCTGCTGGCCTCGTTGGGCGCCCGCAGCATCGACGATCTGGTCGGCCGCTCCGACCTGCTGGCGGCGGCGCCGGTTGCGGGGCGGGCCGCGCTGCTCGATCTTTCGGCCCTCTTCGCCACCCCGGCGCCGGCGTTCCAGCGCAAAAAGTGCGTCGCGATCGACCACGGTCAACCGACGCTGGACGACCGGATCCTCGACGCGATCCGCCCGGCACTCGACGGCGGGCGCGCCGCCAGCGTGGTCGAAACGATCCGCACCGAACACCGCACCGCCGGCGCCAAACTGGCGGGCGAGTTGACCGTGCGCCGCAACAACGGCCAGGCCAACGGCGCGGTGACGGTCCGCTTCACGGGCAGCGCCGGCCAGAGCTTTGGCGCCTTCTCGGTGGCCGGGATGCGCCTGATCCTGGAGGGCGAGGCCAACGACTACGTCGCCAAGGGCATCTCCGGCGGCGAGATCGCGATCCGGCCGCCCCGCCAGGCCGCGTTTGCCGACCCCCAGACCATCGCCGGCAACACCATCCTCTACGGCGCCACCGGCGGCGCGCTCTACGTTTCCGGCCGGGCCGGGGAGCGGTTCGCGGTCCGCAACTCCGGCGCGGTGGCGGTGGTCGAGGGCGTCGGCGACCACGGCTGCGAGTACATGACCGGCGGCGCGGTGGCGGTGCTGGGCCCGACCGGCCGCAACTTCGGCGCCGGGATGACCAACGGCGTCGCCTTCGTCCTCGACGCCGACGGGCGATTCGACGAGCGGATCAACGCCGAGTCGGTCCGCCTGGAGCCGATCTCGTCCGAGACGGACGCCTCGCTGCTGCGCACCCTGCTGGAGCGCCACCTCCGCCTGACCAAGAGCCGCCAGGCCGAGGCGCTGCTCGCCGACTGGCCGGGCACCCTGGACCGGATGGTGAAGGTGGTGCCGCTGGCCACGGCGGTGCTGGCGGCGGCGCCACCGGCGGTGGATCTGGCGGAGAAGGGGGCGGCGGACTAGTGGTCCGTCAAGCCTCAAACGCCGGTGGACTGGGCCGTGCGGGGGATGGGCGTCGATCGGCCCGCCCGCCAAGGAGTG
>CADCWE010000214.1 GCA_902806325.1 uncultured Thermomicrobiales bacterium
AGCACATGGCGGATCTGCGGAACATGGTCACCTCCCCCGGCGGCACCTCGGCCGAGGCGATCTACCAGATGGAGAAGGGCGGCCTCCGCACCGTCCTCTCCCGCGCCGTCTACGCCGCCTACCGGCGGACCCAGACGCTTGGTCAGGAGGAAGCGGCGAAAGAGCGATCGTAAGGGCCCTCCCACCCACGGGTCGCCGTTCGGGTTGACCGGCTCGCTAAAGGAGCGATGGTCGATGCTGGATCTGCTCGGTGCGATGCGGGCGTTGGCGTCTCACCGGCCAGTGTTCCACTCCGAGGCCGACTTCCAGCACGCGCTGGCCTGGCAGATTCATAGGATGCTGCCCGGTGCGGTCATCCGGTTGGAATACCGTCCCTTGCCGACCGAGCCGATGTACCTGGACCTGTAGATCGCGACGGGCAGCGCAGCAATCCCGATCGAGCTGAAATACTTGACCCACCGTATCGACGTTGAGGACCAAGGCGAACGATTCTCGCTGAAGCAGCGGGGAGCGCAAGACTTAGGACGCTACGATGTCATCAAGGATCTTGTTCGCGTCGAGGGGGTGGTCGCCGCCCGCCAAACCACGCCCGGCTACGTGATCGCCCTCACGAACGACCCGCTGTACTGGGGTTCTCCCAGGATCATTGACCGCGCGCTTGACACCATCGACGCCGACTTTCCACTCACGGAGGGTCGCGTGGTGAGTGGCGAACTGCGTTGGCGGGCGCACGCCGGCGCGGGCACGACGCGCGGGCGCGAGCAACCCCTTCGGGTTCACGGGTCGTATCTGCTTCATTGGCGGCACTATTCCACCCTCGGGACACCGGCGTTCGGCGAGTTCCGCTGCTTGATCATCCCGGTCGCCCGGTCCCCCGGCCCCACCCCTGGGTCCGTCGGGTCGGCTGATGGCGTCGAGCCGCATCACCGGTGACGCGGCTCGACCCGATCCGACACGGCGACCGCTAAGCGGCCACGTCCACGCCGCCCGGTGCAGTCGGGGACCCGGGCAAGCCGACGAGCGTTTGCCGACCGAGCAAGTGCAATGTCAAGGCGTCCACCCCCGACCCCTCGCCGACGGCGGCGGACACATCCGCACGCAGCCGCGCAATGTCCAACGGTCCGGAAACAAGCCGGTCCACCAACTCGTCCAAGACCACCACCCGGCACAGTCCGAAGCCCGGCACCAGGGCAGCTTCGCCGTCATCGAGGAGCGGGGCGAGCCGCGGAGCCGGGTCGCTCGACTCGCCGAGGATCTCGGCCAGGCGAGGCGTTGTCACCCAGCCGTGGTCGGCCAGTTCGTCGCGGATCGTGCCGAGCGGGGTCGGCGACGCGGCCAGGCCGTCGGCGACCTGCTCCAGCAAATCGACCAGCGCCGCCGCGTGCGGCACGGCCAGCGCGGGCACCTCCGCGGCGCCCGGTTCGATCCCCAGGGCGATCGCCGGGCGGACCCGGTTCACCAGTTCCAGCGCCGCCAGCGCCTCGGCCCGTCCGGCGCCCGCCGGCACCGGGACCACCGCGATCGCGGTTTGGCCGCGGGTCAAGACCAGTTCCGGGACGGCCAGCGCGCCGTCGACGGCGATCGGCTCGGCGTGGCGGCGGAGGGTCCAGCCGTTGGTCGCGCCGCTGGTCTTGCGCCGCAGCGCGGCGATCTCCTCGACCAGGATCGCCGTCCGGACCACCCCATCCGACCCGGCCACCGCGCGCAGCTTCGGCCGCAGCGGCGCGATGCTTTTGGCGTCGAGCGCGAATGCCAGCGGCCGGTCGTCGAGGTAGACGACGGCCCGACCGGACGGCGTCTTCGGGCAGAGGGCGATCAACTGCACGGCGCACCGGGCGACCCGCGCCCCGAACCCGGCGAACGACCCGTGGGCGTTCCGCCGTCCGCCGAGGCGCACCGACTCGTTCGCGATCCGTTTGAAGCCGACTTCCGATCGCCCGCAGACCGTCTCGACCGTGCTCGGGTCCAGCCCCGGCAGATCGAGCTCGATGGCGGCGGCGTGGCGGAGGACCGAGACGCACAGCATCGCATTGTAGCGCGCCACCACGTCTTCCGCGACGGGTCGCGGGCCGATCCGCACCAGGATCGCGTTCCGCTCCGCGTCGAGATGGATCAGCTCTGCCAGCAGATCGGGGCCCACTCCGAGCGGACCGGCCGCCCGCTCCAAGAACGCCGCCCGATCCGTGTCCGCGACGAAGCCGCCGAGTTCGGCGTTGGCGGCGCGATACAGGTGAGCGCGGAGATCGGCCGGGGTCATGATATCCCAGGCCGTGAGCGCCCCGGCCGCGTCCTCGCCGATCACCTCGGCCATCTCCGGCGTCCGGTACCGGTAGCTTTCGGCCAGGCAGGTCAGGACGCACCGCGCCAGCTTGGGATCGCCGAACAACTCGAGCACCACGTCCGGCGAGAGGTCGCCCCGCTTGCGACCGACCATCCCATCCAGGTACCCGATCGCGAGGTCGATCTTCGGCACCACCGTCCGGTCGCGGATGAACCGGGGATGGAGGCGTCGGTGCTCTCCCTCATTGCCTTTGCGGGTCGTCTTCGGGATGTCCTGGCGGCGGAACGCCATGGCGGGGGCCTCCTTGCGGGGCGGAAGGCGATAGGACGTCGGAACGGGAGAGGACTGCGGACGGCGGAGGGCGGACTGCGGACGGCGGACCGAGAGCTGAGACGGCGGGACGCCGCCTACCGCCGACCGCGGACCGCCTGTGCACGGTCGGGGTCGATCTCGTCCTTCGGCCGCCGCTTGCGGGCGGAGCGGCCTTCGGTGGTGCGACGGGTAACCAGTTCGTAGAGCTGCGCTTCGGTCGCCTTCGGGCGCAGGACGCGGCCGAGCCGTTGGATGTACTCCCGGGTCGCCGACGAGCCGCTGACGACCAGCGCCACGTTGGCGTCCGGCACGTCGACGCCCTCGTTCAACACCCGCCCGGTGACGAGTTTGGAGTAGGTCCCGTCGCGAAACCGATCCAGCGTCTCGCGCCGCTCCTTGGCTTCGGTGCGGTAGGTGATCGCGGGCAGGAGGAGGCGCTCGCTGAGGACGTCGACCATCGCGTTGTACTCGGAGAAGACGATCACCTTGTCGTCGCGGTGCTTGGTCAGCAGCTCGACGACCTTGGCGATCTTGGCCTCGGCGTTGAGGGCGATCATCCGCGCCTGATGGTGGGCGCGCAGCGCCGAGCGCGCGGCCGGGTCGTGGCCGGAGCGGCGGATCATCTCGACGAACATCCCTTCCGGCCGACCGAGGCTGCCCCGGCGGGAGGCGAGGTAGAACTTGTACTCCGCCATCAACTGGTCGTAGCGGAGTTGCTCGTCGACCGACAGGTCGACGAAGACCCGCTTCTCCTTGTAGGCGGCGATGTGCTTGTCGCGCGACAGTTCCGCCGCGCTTTTGCGGAGGACGACCGGGCCGATCAACTGCTCAAGCGCCTCGTGCCCGTCGTCGGAGCGCTCCGGGGTCGCCGAGAGGCCGAGCCGGAACGGCGCGTTGACCTTGCCCGCGATCGCGCGGTAGGCCCGCGCCGGCAGGTGGTGGACCTCGTCGACGATCAGGAGGCCGAACCCGTCCAGCCGCCGGCTCGGCATCGCCGCCGAGTCGTAGGTGATCACGGTTAAATCGCGCACCGTCCGCTTGCCGCCGCCGACGATGCCGACCTCATCCAGCGGATAGCCCAAGCGCTCGGCGAGACCGGTTCGCCATTGGTGCAGCAGCTCGATCGTCGGCGCGACGACCAGGGTCCGCACCCCGAGCCGGGCCGCGATCATCAGCGCGACGACCGTCTTCCCGGCCCCGGTCGGCAGCACGACCACGCCCCGGCCATCGTGGCGCGCCCAGGCCGCGACCGCCTCGTCCTGGTAGGGCCGCGGCGTGAGGTCGAAGCGCGGCGCCCGCGCCAACCCGAACCCGGCGCGGACCCCGGGCGTCACCAGTCCGGCGACCGTGTCGGTCTCGACCGTGGTCTCGGCGTAGGCATCGGCCGCGTCCGCGTCCGGTTCGGGCTCCAGCGCGGCGAAGAGGTCGTCGAACGCCATCTCGGCCGTGGCTTCGGAGTCCTCGATCGGTGCCGAATCGCCGCCGGCGGCCACCGTGGCGGATGCGCGTTTGGGGGACCGGCCGCGGAACGCCGCCCCGGGATACGGTCGCGGCATCAGGCCGCGTCCGGCAGCGAAAGTTGCGCGGCGGCGGGCACCAAGGGAACCACCGCGATCGCCCGGTCGGCGTCCTCCTCGTCGTCCAGCGGCGGCACGGCGTAGATCTTCGGCCGCCCGGCCAGCACGTCCGAGGCGCCGTCGAGCAGTTGCCGCTCCCGCTTCTCGCCGAAGCCGTAGAGCGCGCGGATCTTGCCGGCCTGGGCGGCGGCGTAGACCCCAGCCGCGTCGACCAGACCCAGCTCCTCGTGCAGCCGGAGCGCGGTCTTCGGCCCGACGTGGGGGATCAGCATCAGGCGGGCGATGTCGGGCGGCAGATCGGCGCAGAGTTCGACGTAGAAGCCCATCCGGCCGGTCGAGATCAGCTCGCCGAGCTTGCGACGCAGGCGCGGTCCAAGTCCCGGCAGGTCCAACTCCTTGCCGTCGGTCAGCTTGATCCGAGCGTCCTCGCGGCTACGCAGGAGCAGGCGGGCGGCCCGCCGGTAGGCGCGCACGCGGTAGGGGTTGTCCTCGGCCAGCTCGAGGATGGTGGCGACGTTAAACAGCAGGTCGGCGGCGTCGCGGTTGGTCACGGGGGCGGCCATGCGGGTTCTCCTTCGGGGCGGGGATGCGTCCGAGCATGTCGAACGGATGTTCGTATTGTAGACGATACGTGCCGCCCGGTCAAGGCAATCGGGGCGTTTGAGGCGACGAACCGGTGCCAACCGGGAGCTGCTTTTTGGACCCGCCGACCGCCTACAATGCGTCCCCAACCGCCCGCTCTCCGGCTCAGCCGCGCCCCAGGAGGCACGCCACCCGTGGCCAAACGACGCCGCCCGCTCGCGCCCTGGCTCGCGCTGCTGGTCCTGCTGCCGCTGATCGCGGCGGCGGCGGTCGGCTGGCGCCTGCTCGGCGCCATCGGCGACGCCCAACGGCAGGCGGTGGTGCCGTTGCCCACCCCCGGCGCGGTCCCGGCCGGCGCCACCCCGGCTCCGCCCGCGCTCTATACCCTCTCCGGAGCCGACATCGCGCGGGAACTCGTCCGGGCCGGGCTGGCCCAAGGCGACCCCGGCGCCGACCCCGTTTGGAAGGGCCGCACGTCGTTGACCGTGCTCGTCCTCGGGCTGGACCGCCAAGCCGGAGCCGCGACCGAGCGGGTGGAAAGCGATGTCGTGATCCTGGCGAGGCTCGACCTCGCCGCCAAGACCGTCCGCGGCGTGTTGCTGCCGGCCGACCTCCTGGTCGAGATCCCCGGCGCCGGCACGGGTCCGCTCTCGAGCGCCTACGGGACTGGGGCGCGGGCGCGGCCAGACGACCCCGTCGCCGGCGTGGTCGCCGTGCGCGACACCCTCGTCGCGTCCTTCGGCGTCGCCATCGACAGCTACGTGCTGGTCGATTTCGCCGGCTTCCAGCGGGTGGTCGACGCCGTGGGCGGCGTCGAGATCGACATCCCCGCCCCCCTCGCCGACGACGCCTATCCGCTGCCCGGCGGCGGCAGCCGCCCGATCGCCTTCGCCGCCGGTCGCCAAACCCTCTCCGGTGCCCAGGCCCTGGCCTACATCCGCCTCCGCCCCGACGGCGCCGAGGACAACCGCCGCGAACGCCAAACACGGGTCCTGCTCGCCCTCTTCGCCGAAGGGCAAAACATCGGCACGCTGCCCCGCACCGGCCGCGTCATCGCCGCCCTCGGCGACGCCGTCCAAACCAGCTTTCTGTTCCCCGAGCAACTCGCCTTGGCCCGGATCGCCCTTGCCGTCGATCGTTCCGCCTTCGCTCTGGTCGGCCTCGACCCGTCGCTGGTCCGATTCGAAAACCGGGATGGAACCCCAGTGCTGACCGGCGACCTCGAAGCGATCGGCCGCGCGATCCGGGAAGCCTTGTAGGAGCGCACGGCGTGGGCCCCCGTCGCGGGAGCGTTCTGATGGGCCGGACTGCCGTTCCCATATTCGTCACGCGCCGCCCTCCAACCGGGGCGCACGCCGTGCGCCCCTACGGTTCGAACACCAACGACGTGGTCAGGCCCGAGTAGCCCAGGGTCGTCGCCGCGAACACCGTCGTCGCTTGCGGCAGCCAGAGCGACGGGTCGGTCAGTTTCGGGCTGAAGTGGGTCAGCCACAGCGCGGCGGCCCCGGCGTCGCGGGCCAACGTCGCCGCCTCGGCGAAGGTCATGTGGCGGTAGGCGACCGCCTTCTCGGCGTCGGCCGGGTCGCCGTAGGTCGCCTCGCAGACCAGCAGGTCGACCCCGGACAAGAACGGGGGCATCGTCGGCAGCGGCCGGGTGTCGGTGACAAGGCCGACGCTCAGGCCGCGCCGTGGTGGCCCCAGCACCTGCTCCGGGGTCGCGTCGCCGCCCGGCCAGCGCGCGGCCTCGCCGCGCTGCAACCGACCCCACAGCGGTTGCGGCACCCCGAGCGCCTCGGCCCGGTCGCGGAGGAAGCCGCGCCCCCTGCCGACGTGGATCCGGTAGGCGACGACCGGTATCCGGTGCAACCCGGACAACGCGGAGCCGGTCAACCCGCCCGGCAACGGGAACGATTCCCCGCCCCGCAGGTCGCTCACCGTCACCTCGTAGGGCAGGTCGGGGGCGATAGTCCTCAGCCCGGCCACCACCCGCGCGGTCCCTGCCGGCCCGTAGATGGCGACCGGCTCCGTCCGATCCGCGTTCGCCATCCCGTGCAGCAGGCCCGGCAGCCCGGCGACGTGGTCGGCGTGGACGTGGGTGAGGCAGATCGCGCCGATCTGACGAAACCCCCAGCCGAACCGTTTGAGGGGGATCTGGGTCCCCTCGCCGCAGTCGAACAGCGTCAGCGCCCCGCCGGAACGGACGAGCAGGCTCGACAGCCACCGATCCGGCAGCGGCTGCATCCCGGTGTTGCCGAGCAGCAGGAGGTCGATCACGCGGCGTTCCGTCTCTTTCGCGATTCCGCACGGTGGCCGATTGACGCGAGACGGCACACGGGTTGCGACACCCGGTCCGGCCGCCATCACGGACGGCCGGGTCGACCGAAAGGATAACGAACCGATGACGATGCTCCGCGAGCGCGGCGCGCTCGACCGCTACCCGTATCTGCAAGGCCTGGGCCTGGCCGAGGACGACCTCGGTCGCCTCGACGTCGCCGGTGCCGCCGCCGACCACGACGGTTTCTACGTCGAGGCCGCACGGGGCGAGAGCCGCCTCCTCACCACCGGCGAACCTTTCCCGGAGGGTACCTGGATCGCCCAGCGCGACCTCGACGACCTGAACCCCGAGCGCGACGGCGACCCGATCGGCGCCCACGGCTTCGGCGAAGGGTTCGGCACCCAAGGGCGGCAGTTCGGCGGCGACCGCTCCTACCCCGAGGAAGACACGGGCGGCACCCGGCGCGTGATGCACGAAGACCTCGGCGCCAACGCCTCCCCGATCGGCGAGGGCGACTCCGCCGACTTCACCGCCGAGACCGGCACCACCACCGCCGCCCAAAACACCGGCTCCGGCACCGGCACCGGATCCGGCGTCGCCCAAGGATCGGACCTCGGGGGGGAAGACCGATGACCGACGGCGCCACCTCAACCGCTCCGTCCGCGCGCGACGACGACACCGAGTACGTTCCGGCGGGCGAAGATCAGGGCCAAGACGCGACCTTCGACGCGGCCCAGGTCGCCACCGCGTTCGGCGTGGACCAAGACCGCGTCCACAACGCGCTCAAAGGCGAGTTCGGTCTCGGCTCGGACGCCCGGGTGACGTCCAAGCAGTCCCAACAGCTCGCCGAAGTCCTCCTCGGCGACCTGCCGATGGACCAGCAGGAAGCCGCGCTGATGCAGCTTGGCGCCTTTACCCCCCGCCCGGACCAGGCCTGGGGCATGGGCGAAACCGCCCCCGGCGAAGAAAGCGACCGCTTCGCCGCGGCCCCCGACGTCCTCGAAGACGAGCGCGCCAGCGAACGCTCGTCCCACGACCCGGCGTACCCGTCTGGCTGAGGCCGTTCATCGCTCAGCAGGCCGACCACACGCGATCCCTCCGATCTTCCGCTTCGGGTCCGGCATAATGGGTCGCCGGACGATCGAACGAGAGGAGAACCGGTGATCGCGACCGAACCACGCACCGCGCCCCTGGACATCGAGCGACTCCGCGCCGACACGCCCGGCTGCGCCCACGTCGTCCACTTCAACCACGCCGGGGATTCGCTGTCGCCTCGACCAGTCCTCGACGCCACGATCGCCCACCTCGAGCGAGAAGCCGAGATTGGCGGCTACGAGGCCGAGGACGAGGCGGCGTCGCGCCTGGATTCGCTCTATCGGTCGATCGGGCGACTGATCAACGCCGATCCGGAGGAGATCGCCGTCGTCGAGAACGCGACGCGCGCCTGGGATATGGCCGTCTATGGCATCCCCTGGCAGACCGGCGACCGCGTCCTGACCGCCCAAAGCGAGTACGGCAGCAACGCGATCGCGCTGCTCCAGATCGCCCGCCAGCACGGGGTCACCGTGGACGTCGTGCCGAACGACGAACACGGCCAAGTCTCGGTCTCCGCGCTCGCCGGGATGCTGGACGACCGGGTCACGGCGGTGGTCGTGTCCCACATGCCGACCAACGGCGGGTTGGTCCAACCGGCGGCCGAGATCGGACGGCTGGCGCGGGCGGCGGGCGCGCTGTTCGTCCTCGACGCCTGCCAGACCGTCGGCCAGATGCCGGTGGACGTCGCAGCGCTCGGATGCGACATCCTGTCCGCGACCAGCCGCAAGTTTCTCCGCGGGCCGCGTGGCGTCGGGTTCCTCTACGTCCGCCGCCCGATCGTGGAGCGCCTGGCGCCGCCGTTCCTGGACATCCACGCCGCGACCTGGACCGCCGCCGACGACTACGAGGTCCGGACCGACGCCCGCCGGTTCGAAAACTGGGAAAGCAACGTCGCGGGCAAGATCGGCCTCGGCGTGGCGGTGGAGTACGCCCTGGACCTCGGTCTCGAGGCGATCTGGGATCGGGTCCGGTCCCTCGGCGCGCTGCTCCGGCAACGCCTGGCGGCGATCCCCGGCGTCGCGGTCCACGACCAGGGCCGAATCAAGGGCGGCATCGTCACCTTCACCGTCGCGGGCGGCGCCGCCGACGCGGTCAAGGCCGCGCTCCGGGCCGAGGCGATCAACGTCTCGACCTCGACGGTGACCAGCACCCGGTTCGACATGGAAGCGCGGGGGTTGACCGAGCTGATCCGGGCGTCGGTTCACTACCCGACGACCGAGGAGGAGATCGAGCGGGTGGTGGCGGCGGTGGCCCGCATCGCGTCTGGGGGCGCGCACCGATAGCCGATCGCCAGTCTGCGCCAAGGTTGTCGGGGCGCGTACCCGGGACGCACCCGGGCCGGGTAGCCGATCGGCCGGAGTGCCGATCGCAACGGGTCGACCCGGGGCGCGGCTGGTCCGACCGGTGGGTTTCGTCCACCGGGCGCGCAATGGCTGGGATAAAGGAACCGGGTTGCGGGCAAGACGAGTCGTGGGGATCGGTCCTGACCAAAGGACCGGTTTGCCTCCCCGCGATGGCGTCGAACTACCGCCCGGTCCCGCCGATCACCATCCCTAGCCGGTTTGCGCCCGATCGGGGTAATTGGTGATCACCCCGTCCACCCCGGCCGCGATGGCGCGCCGGAGATCGTCCGGGTCGTCCAGGGTCCAGACGTTGACCCGCTTACCGACCCGGTGGACGGCACGGACCAACCCCGGCGTCAGCATCCGTCGGCTGAGCATCACCTCCGTCGCGTCGAGGGACCGCAAGGCGCCCGGCAGCCAGAGCGGCAGGGTCCGCCGAAACCCTTGGCGGGCGATCGCCCGTGCCGGTCGGGTCGGCGTCGCCGCGGCCAGATCGCCGACGGACAAGCCCAACCGCATCCCCGGTAACCCGGCCCGCAACCGGCGCAGCGCCGGCCAAGAACGGCAGGAGACCGACGACGCCTCGGCCAACCCGTGCCGCCGGATCGCCGTGATCAAGGCGGGCGCGGCGTCGGCCTCCTTAAGATCGAGCATGAACGGCACCCGCCCGGCAACCAGCTCGACGGCCTCGCCGATCACCAACAGTCCGGGCAGCCGCTGGCGGAGGCCGGCGGACGTTGACGCCCGCACCGGCACGGACCCGTCCACCCCGGAGACCGCGGCGTCGTGGACCAGCGCCAGGTCGCCGTCCGCGGTCAGTCGGAGATCGCACTCGACCCGATGGACGCCGAGGCGAAGCCCGGCTTCGAGCGCGGCGCGACTGTTGCCCGGCGCGTGACCGCCCGCGCCCCCGTGCCCGATGATCTCTGGCTCGTTCCCGGTTCGACCGCCCACCTCAGCCCGCCAACCAGGCCCGGACCCGCCGGTAGACCCCGATCAGGCCGATCAGATAGGACGTCCCGAGCAGGTAGGACGCCGAGACGTCGGTCGCCCAATGGTGGCCCAGATAGACCCGGCTCGGCCCGACCAGCGCCACCAGCGATGCCAGCAGCCCCACCAGCGTTCGCCGCAACGCGGGCGGTTTGACCCAGGTCTGGATCAGGAAGGCGAAGAACCCGTAGACCCCAAGGTAGTTGAGGACGTGCCCGCTCGGAAAGCTGCTGCCGCCGATCCGCGCCACCGCCACCCGGATCCGCGGGTGGTGGTCGGCGCTCGGCCGGGGGCGACGCATGATCCGCTTGAACGTGAACGACACCCCGCCGGTGCCCCAGGCGAGCAATTGGAACACCGACTCGATCGGATGCCCGAGTGTGAGCACCAGGGCGCCGATGGCCGGCGGAATGATCCGGCTTTGGGGCGGAAACCCGGGCCACGAGACCAGGCGCATCAGCCGGTCGAACCACGGGTCGCGGCGCCGTTGCAGCTTGAGGGTCAGCGCCGTGTCGGCCGAGGCGCTGCGGTTCGTTCGCACGATTGCGAACAGCACCGCGAAGATCGCCAGCGCCGCCGCGATCCCGACCAGGGCACGCCGTTCCCGCTCCGCCGTCGCCTGCGTCGTCGCCCGCTCCGCGACAACCGCCGCGTCCCATCGCCAGCCCGCCAACCGTCGTCTCCTTCGCTTGTCCGCCGTGACGCTGCCGATCCTGCGCGATTGTAGCCGTCCGGCGCGGTTCCACCCGGTCTCCTCGGCGTACACTTGCCAGCGCATCGCCGCCGGGTGCCGCCGCTCGTTCCGGGAGTTCCCCGTGTCGTCCCCCTTCGCGCCACCGACCGCGTCCGGGCCGTTGATCGCGCCCGCGGGCGGACCGAACCGGAGCGACCTCGCGTCCTATGCCTTGCCCGCGCTGGCCGCGCTCGTGGTCGGCGTGTTCTTCCTCGCGCCGTGGTCGTTCGAGGACAAGGCGCGGGCCGCCCTCCACGGACTCTGCGCCCAAACGCCGAGTCACTCCTTCGCCCTCGGCGAGCGGCGCTTGCCGTTTGACGCCCGGATGACCGGCATCTACGGCGGCTTCCTGGTCACCGCCGCCTACCTCCTGCTGCGCGGGCGAACCAGGGTCTTCGGCCTGCCGCCGCTGCGCGTGTTGGCGGCGCTCGGTCTCTTCGTAGTCGCGATGGCGGTCGACGGGCTCAACTCGTTCCTGCTCGACCTCCAGGTCTGGCACGCCTACGCCCCCCAAAACGATCTGCGCTTGGCGACCGGCCTCCTGACGGGCATCGCCCTGGCGACGGTGGTCTGGTTCCTGGTCGGCTCCACCCTCTGGCGCGACGGCCACGGCGATCCCAAGGCGCCGCCCGTCGGCGGGCTGCGCGAGTTGGCACTGGTGGTTGTCCTCCAAGCACCGTTCGCGCTGCTCGTCCGCTCCGGGGCGTCGTGGGCGTGGGTGCCGCTGGCGGTGGCCCTGCTGGCGTCGGCGGTGTTCGCGGTCGGGGCGATCCTGCTGGTGATCGTGGTCCTGCTGCGGCGCCAGGATGCGACGTTCACCGCCCCTTCGCAACTGCGCGCCCCGGCCGCCGCCGCGCTGCTGCTGGCGTTCGTGGCGATGGCGGCGATCGCCGGCGCCCGGTACTGGTTGGAAGCCACCATTGGACTGGTGCCGCCGGTCTGAGCCCGGCCGCCGGAGCGGGTTGTGCTACACTCGGGCAACGGTTAAGGGGTCCATAAACGTACGCGTCCGGGTGCCGGACGTACCAGATCGGATCCCCGTGGGCAGTGGTGTTCCCGTCGCCTTGGCGCGTCGGGACCGGTGGATTGGACCATGCGCGTCGTTCGCAACATCGGCCACGTCAAGCGCCGCAAACGGGCGGCGAAACGGTCGGCCATCGTCGGCTTCCTGCTCCTGATGGGGCCGTTCTTCCTCATCTCGCGGCCGAACCTGGTCCTGGTCGCCTGGGCGTTGATGCTCGGCGGCTTCGTCGCGTTCAACACCGGGATGCAGCAGATCGCGCGGTGGGCCAAGACCCCGCGCACCGATACCTTGCTCGATCGGGAGTTGGCCAAGTTCAACGACAAGTACGACTTGTTCCACTACGTCCAGGTCGGCAATCGGATCGTCGACCACGTCCTGCTCCACCCCGGCGGTCTGCTGGTCATCACCGCCCGCGACCTCCCCGGAGAGGTCGTCGGGCGCGGCTCCCGCTGGCGCAAGCGATCCTCACCGCTGCGCCGCTTGTTCGCCTTCAGCGGGCCGCAATTGGGTGACCCGTCCAAGGACACCCGGGACGCCATCGCCGTCGTCGAGCAGGCGTTGGCCGCCAACCAGTCCGAGGTCGAGGTCACCGGGGCGATCGTCTTCGTCAACCCGCTGATTCGCCTCGATTCGGAGGAGACCGACTACGAGGGGCTGCTGCTCGAAGAGTTGCCCCCCTTCGTCCGCGCCCTGCCGCCGGACGAGAGCATCCGCCCCGCCGACCGCGAACGGATCCGCGCGCTCATGACCGCCGGTGAGGAGTTGGAACTCCCGGCGCAGCCCGTCGTTCGCCGGCCCGTCAAGCGGCGCCGGGCCGCCTGACGTGGCCAGCACCCCCGTCTCGGCCTTGCCGATCACCGACTGGGCGAATCCCGCGCCCGGCGGCTGGCCCGTCTGGGGCCAGGACGCCGCCGTCGCCCGGCTCCGCCAAGCGGTGCGGCACGACCGGGTGCGGCACGCCTTCCTCGTCGCCGGTCCGGACGGGGTCGGCAAAACCACCCTCGCCCAGGCCCTCGCCCAGGTGCTCTGCTGCCAGGACCGGCCCGCGCCGGACCTCGCCTGCGGCCGCTGCTTGACCTGCCGCAAGATCGCCCGCGGGGTCCACCCGGACGTCCAAACGTTCGGCCTCGAACGCCAGGCGACGATGGCAGAAACCAAAACCAAGAACACCACCCTGACCATCGAGTCCATGCGCGACCTCGCCGCGACCACCGCCCTGCGGCCGATGGAAGGCCGCTGGCGGGTGATCGCGGTCGAGGACGCCGAAACGCTCCAAGGTCCGGCCCAAGAAGCCCTCCTCAAAACGCTCGAAGAACCGCCCGGGTTCGTCGTCCTGCTGCTGCTGGCCGACGACGCCGAACTCTTGCTGCCGACGATCCGCTCCCGCTGCCAGGCGATCGAGCTGCGCCCGGCGAACCGCCCCGCGGTCGCCGCCGCCCTCGCCGCTCACGGCACGCAACCGGACCGGGCCGACGAGATCGCCGCGCTGGCGAACGGTCGCCCCGGCTGGGCGTTTCGGGCCGCGGCCGATGCCAAGCTGATCAAGAAACGCGAGGACGCGGTCGAGCGCGCGCTGGCCTGGATCGCCGGCTCGGCTTACGATCGTCTGGTGACCGCCGTCCGTCTCGGCGACGGCTTCACCAAACAGCGTCCGGAGACCTTTGCCGACCTCGGCACGCTACTCGGCGTCTGGCGGGACGCGCTCCTGCTTCGCGCCGCCCTCCCCCATCACCTGACCTACCGCGGGATCGCGGAACGACTCGCCGAGCTGGCGCGCGGCTGGAACCTGGACGATCTCCACCAGGCGGTCTGCGCCGTGCAGACCTGTCTCGCCGATCTGGAGTCGAACGTCCGGCCGCGCCTGGCGATGGAAACGATGGTGCTCCAATGGCCGATCAACTCCAACCCCAGCGACTCGCCGTCCCCCCGGGCGGCGCCGCCTCGCCCGCCCCGCTGACCGATCCGCTCCGGGTCGCGCCCGCGCCGACCCGAACCCTCGACGAAGCCCGCGCCCTGGCCCGCGAACGATTCAAGGAGAAGGTCGCCGCGGGCGAGAAGGTCGGCGACTGCAATTGCCACGACCCCGCCGCCGAAGCGGCCGAGGACGCGACGTCCGGCGCCCCGGCGGCGCGCGCGGCCGGGGTCCGCTTCCGCGACTCCGGGCGGGTCTACTACTTCGCCGCCGTCGGGTTCGACCTGAATCCCGGCGATTGGGTGGTCGTCGAGACGGCGCGCGGGCGCGAGGCCGGGCGGGTCGTGATCGCCCCCCACCAGGTCCGTTTGGACCGGCTCCAAGGCGAGCTGAAACCGATCCTGCGCCTCCTCGGCGGGGACGACCTGCGGCGGATGGACGGCCTGAAGAAGG
Organism: uncultured Thermomicrobiales bacterium; assembly: GCA_902806325.1. Taxonomy (GTDB): domain Bacteria; phylum Chloroflexota; class Chloroflexia; order Thermomicrobiales; family UBA6265; genus CADCWE01. Next base: position 14,578 of record CADCWE010000214.1, read on the forward strand.
ACGCCGCCCGCGCCGTGCGGGTGTTTTCCGAGCGCGCCCGCGCCCGCCGCGTGCCGCTGAAGCCGATCAGCGCCGACTTTTCGTTCGACGGCGGCATCCTGGTCCTCAACTACTCGACCCAGGACCGGCCGGAACTGCGGGACCTGCACCGCGAGCTGGCCGACCATTTTGGGTGCCGGGTCGAACTGCGCCAGGTCGGACCGCGCGACGAAGCCCGGCTGCTGGGCGGGCTCGGGCGCTGCGGCCGGACCCTCTGCTGCTCCTCCTGGTTGCCGGTCTACCCGGAGATCTCGATGGGAATGGCCAAGACCCAGGATCTGGCCCTGAACCCGGGCAAGGTCTCCGGCGTCTGCGGTCGCCTGCTCTGCTGCCTGTCGTACGAAAACGAGCAGTACAAGCAGATGAAGGCGGTGTTGCCCCGCCTCGGCCAGCCGATCGAGACCCCGGCCGGCCCCGGCATGGTCGTCTCGCTGCAGGTGATCAAGGAACTGGTCACGGTTCGCCTGGCCCACAACAACACCGATGTCGTCTTTCCCGGTGCGGAGCTGAATCTCGGCGGGAAGGAGCGCAAACCGGTCGCCGACGCGGCGACCCAAACCGCGCCCGTCGCTCCCATCCACGCCGGTCCGTCCGTCGTCGCGGCGGCGCCGGTGCGGGTGCTGGTTCCGACCACCGAACCGGACCAGCCGCCGATCCCGGTCGAGTCGGGCGAGATGGCCGCCGCGGGGGACGCGACCGAAACCGCGCCGAGCGCCGAGGGCGGCATCAACCGCCGCCGCCGCCGCCGCCGGGGACGCGGCGGTCGGGGCGGCGCGCCCGCGTCCGGCGGGGAAGGATGACCGCGGCCGATGGCGCTCTACTTGGTCGTCCACAGCCCCCGCCCCGATGCGGACGATGGTTCGCCCGCGCCCCCGTCGCGGTTGACCGCCCTCGCCCGCGCGCTGGGCGGACCAGGCGCCTCGCCGCGCTGGCTCCGCGCCTGGTCGCCCGACCTGCACGACGACCGCATCTTCTCGCTCTGGGAAGCGGAGAGCGCCGCCCAGGTCCAGACCGCGCTCGCCCGCTACGGCTTCCTCGACCACTTGGAGGCCCAACCCCTCCAGGTCCGGGAGTGGGGGCCGGAGGACGTGCTGACCGCAGACGGGTAGAACCGGTGGCGGGAGTCCCGGCCTTGAACGTCCGGGCTACGCCGACGAAACCTCTCCGAGTCTGAGCGGGGGAGTTGGCTCCGGATTTCCGGTCGTTCCGAGCGTGGCGAGGAATCTCGTTTCCCCAGGAGACGACGGGGTTCCTCGTCACGCGCGGATTGACCCGGGAGTAGGCGGTTCTCCAGAACAGGTCGATGGAGGCCGCTCGACCCTATGGAACACCCGATCGGGCCGCCAATCGCCGCCATGTCCGGCGCCGACCGCCGGATCCTGCTGGTCCTCTGCGCGGCCTCGATCCTGGCGGTCCTCAACTTCGCCGCCCCGGCTCCGTTTTTCACCCGGATCGCCGACGACCTCGACACCACCGTGCCGCTGCTCGGTCAGTTGACCACGATGATGACGGTGCTCAGCGCCGTGCTCGGCCTGGCGGTCGGGCCGTTGGCGGACCGCTTCGGCGCCCGCCGCTTGCTCGCCGGTGGCATGGTCGCCGTCGGAGTCAACCTGATCGGGGTCGGCATCGCCCCCTCGTATCCGGTGCTGTTGGGTTTGGCCGCGATCGGCGGTCTCGGCGACGCGGCGCTCTTCGGCTTGCCGCTCGCCATCGCCGGGACCCACTTCGTCGGTGCCGCCAAAACCCGTGCCGTCGCCTGGACCGCGGCGTCGTTGCCGATCGGGTCGTCGCTCGGCATCCCGCTGTTGACGCTGGCGGGCACGGTCCTTGGCTGGCGGTCGGCGATCGCCGCGGTCGGCGCCGGGGCGATCGGGATGATCTGGTGGGCGATCCGTTGGCTCCCCGAGGGCGAGCGCCGGGTGGGGGAAACTGGAGCGCGATCGCTGTTTGCCCCGTACGGCCCGCTGCTCCGCGACGGGCGGATGGTCCGTCTCTACGCGATCGGCGCGCTGCGCGCGGCCTGCTGGATCGGGCTGTTCACGTATCTGGCGGCGTTTCTGACGGCGGAGTTCGGCTTCGGCGCCGACGGCATCGGCCTCGCCTTCGTCCTCGCCGGCGGCGGCGCGTTTTTGGGCAACCTCGCCACGCCCCGCTGGTTCGCTCGGGTACCCCAGCGCCCCGGTGTCGCGGTTGCGACCGGGCTCCAAGGGCTGCTGATCGGGGCGCTGCTGATCCTGCCGCTGGACGCGCCGGTGGCGCTCGGTCTGCTGGTCCTGGTTGCCTTCAGCGGCGGTCCGGCGTTCGTCTGGATCGCGACCCTGCTCGGCCAGGAGACGCCGGTCGGCGCCGGGACCACGATGGTCCTCAACGGCTCCGTGTTCAACATCGGCACCGCCGCGGGAACGGCCGTCGGCGGGCTGCTGATCTCCCTCGGCGGCTACCCTGCCCTCGGCGTGGGGTTGGCCGGCTTTGCCCTGCTGGGCGTCCTCTGCCTGGTCGTCCCCACCCGCCGCTAGGTTGGACCACCGTCGCGCCAAGACTCATGCCGGATCCCGGTCGGCGGGGTAGAATCCAACCGGACGCGGCATCGGCTCGGTCCTCAGCCCTCAGTCCTCTCCCGTCACCCGAAAGGATCCACCCCTCTATGGTCGCCCACGCCGTCGTCGGTCAGCGGACGAAGCGGATCGACTCGCCGCCGAAGCTGACCGGCCAGGAACGTTTCACCGCCGATCTCAAGCTGCCGGGTCTGCTGCACGCCCGCCCGGTCGGCAGCCCCTACGCCCACGCCCGGATCAACGGCATCGACGCCGCGGCGGCGCTCGCCATTCCCGGCGTGGTCGCCGTGTTGACCGCCAAGGACCTGCCGATCGCCAAGGACGAGAACGGCAAACCGGTCGCCGCCCCGCTGGCGGACGGCGAAGCCGTCCACGCCGGCCAGGCGGTGGCCCTGGTGCTGGCCGAGTCCGACGCCGCCGCCCAGGACGGCGTCGACGCGGTCGAGGTGGACTACGAACCGATGCCGGTGGTCGTCGGTCTGGACCAGGCGCTGGACCCGGCCACGGCCCGTGTCCGCGAGACCGAGGCGGTCGGCGCCCACGACGATGGCGGCGCCCACAACGCCGACGCCGCCCAGCACACCGAGAGCGCGACCGCCCCCTCGGCGCCGAACGTCTCCGACCAGCTCCACTTCCAGCGCGGAGACCTGGACCGCGGCTTTGCCGAGGCCGACGCGATCGTCGAGCTGTCGTTCGACTCCCTGACCGTCCACCAGGGCTACCTGGAAACCCAAGCCTGCCTGGTCAACGTCGAACCGCTCGGCAACCTGACCGTCTACACCAGCACCCAGGGCGCCTTCTCCGGGCGGACGCGGGTCGCGGACATGCTCGGCATCCCGGTCCACCGGGTCAACGTGGTCACGATGCCGGTCGGCGGCGGGTTCGGCGGCAAGTTCGTCCTGATCGAGCCGCTGGTCGCGGCGGCGGCGGTCGCCGTCGGTCGCCCCGTTCTGTTGCAGTACAGCCGGATGGAAGATTTCCTGGCCGGCAACCCGGCGCCGGACTGCAAGATCTCGGTCAAGCTCGGCGGCAAGCGCGACGGCACGATCACCGCGCTCCAAGCGAACCTGGTCTTCGACGCCGGCGCGGCCAAGGGCTCGCCGTTGCAGATTTCGGCGATCACCCTTGGCTGCTACTACCGGGTCGACAACCTCGACATCGTCGGGACCGAGGTCACCACCCACAAGCCGAGTTCCGGCGCCTACCGCGCGCCCGGCGCCCAGCAGGGCACCTTCGCCATCGAGTCGGCGATGGACGAGCTGGCGCGGAAGCTGGACCTGGACCCGATGGCGTTCCGGATCCAGAACGCCTGCGTCGAAGGCGACCTGCGTCCGAACGGCAACGAGTGGCCGAAAATCGGCCTCAAGCAGTGTTTGGAAGCGCTCCAAGCGCACCCGGCCTGGCAGAACCGCGAGCAGGCCCGCGCCCAGGGACGCGGCGTCGGGATCGCGGTCGGCGGTTGGCCGGGCGGGATCGAGCCGGCCAGCGCGGTCTGCCGCCTCGACGCCGACGGCACCCTGACGGTGATCCTGGGCTCCTCCGACCTCAACGGCACCAACACCAGCTTCGCCCAGATCGCCGCCGAAGGCCTCGGCGTCGGTCTCGACAAGATCCAGGTGAACACCGCCAGCACCGACAACGCCCCGTTCGCCGGCGGCAGCGGCGGCTCCAAGATCACCTACACCGTCGGCGCCGCGGTCCAGAAGGCCGCCAGTGACGCCCGCGAGCAGATCATGGCGATCGCCGCCCAGCACCTGGAAGCGGCGGTCGAAGACCTGGAGGTCGCCGAGGGCGTGGTCCGGGTCAAGGGCGTGCCCTCCTCCGGCGTCTCGCTCCAAGAGATCGCCGGGATGAGCATGAGCTTTGGGGGCAAGTACGAGCCGGTCTACGGGCGCGGCGCCTCCGCGATCACCCAAAGCGCGCCCGGGTTCGCCGCCCACCTGGCCGAGGTCGAGGTCGACGACGTGACCGGCGAAACCCGCGTCGTCCGCTACGTCGCGGTGCAGGACGTCGGCTACGCGATCAACCCGTCCGCGGTCGAGGGCCAGATCCACGGCGGCGTGGCCCAGGGTATCGGTTGGGCGCTCTACGAGGGCATGGCCTACGACGACGACGGCCAGCTCCTGACGGCGACCCTGATGGACTACACCCTGCCCCGCTCCCACATGATCCCGCCGATCGAGACCGTGCTGGTCGAGGTCGCCTCCGACGCCGGACCGTACGGCGCCAAGGGCGTCGGTGAACCACCGGCGATTCCCGGCCCGGCCACCATCGCCAACGCCATCCGCGACATCGCCGGCGTCCGCGTGACCTCGATCCCGATCAAGCCACCGGTGCTAGCGGAGGCGATCTGGGCGGCCAACGGGGGCGGATCGGTCCCGATCCGGTAAGCCCGTGCGGTCGGCGGTCCGAACCCGGGGTTCCAACGCCGGGTTCGAACCGCCGACCGCCTAAAGCCTAACGCCCGACCACGTCCCCCAACCGGAACGGCGCCAACGTGTCCTCGATCTGCACCAGGCGGTACCGGTGCCGGTGTCCCTGGAAGTAGAGGTCGCCCGCGAACTCCGCGTCCCGGTGCGCGCTCTTGTGGAAGTGGCCGTGGACGTTCAGAGTGCAGCCAGGCGGCAACGGCGTGAGCGGTTTGTGGCTGAACGCGACCCCGCCGAGGACGAAGTACGCGCAGGCGAAGGCGAACCCCCG
>CADCWE010000215.1 GCA_902806325.1 uncultured Thermomicrobiales bacterium
CTCGGGAGGCGATGGTCGAAGGCTCCGTCCAGCAAGCCAAGGACACCGTCGAAGGCACGGTGCAGCAGGCCAGGGATGTCGTCGAGGGCACCGTGCAGCAGGCCAAGGACGCCGTCGAGGACACCGTCGGCACCGCCAAGGCGACCGTCGACGAGACCGTGCAGAAGGTCAAGGAGAGCGTCGACCTGGTCAAGCTGGTCGAGGAGCGGCCGTTGCTGGCCCTCGGCGGGGCGCTGGCGGGCGGCTTCTTCCTCGGCAAGATGGGCATGGGCGGCGGCGGCCAGAACCAGCACCCCGGGGGGCAGTCGGCGGGCGCAACTCAGGGCGGCAACGCCGGTGGCATCCGCGACGCCGTCAAGAGCTCCGGTCTCGAAGACACGCTCTCCGGCGCGATGGCGGCGCTGATGGGGATGGTGACCGAAAAGGTTCGCTCCGCCATCGACGAGACCTTCCCCGACGTCGCCGACAAGCTCAAGCAGCAGGGGACCGGCCAGACCGCGCCCCGAAGCGCCGGCGGCCGCGAGGCGCCGGTGCCGATTGGCTCCGGTTCCGGTTCGCCGCCGGCGTCCCGTTAGGTATCCATACCCCCTACTCGATCCGTCCAGGAGGACGACCACCATGAACACCACGCTCGATAACGACACCATCGGCGTGTCGCGCACCCATCGCCCGAGCGTTGCCCAGCACTCGGGCACCCTCGTCGGCGAAAACGAGATGCCGGTCCGCAACCGGGTGCAGTGGGGCCCGATCGTCGCCGGCCTGTTGACCACGATCGCGTCCCTGATCGTCCTGTCCGTGCTGGGGCTGGCGATCGGCGCCTCCGCCTTCGAGCCGCGCGACTCCGGCGAGAGCATCGGCACCGCCGCCGCCATCTGGGGCGGCATCACCGCCATCGTCTCGTTCTTCATCGGCGGCTGGATCGCCGCCAAGACCGCGGCCGTCGGCGGCCGGGGCAGCGGGATGATCAACGGCTTCATGGTCGGGGCGACCGCGCTGGCCCTGATCCTCTACCTGACCGGCGCCGGGCTGGGCAACCTCTTCGGCACCGTCGGCGCCAACATCGGCGACATCGCCAACGTGGTCCAGGACCAGGCCCAGACGCAGGGCGTGACCACCGCCGACGACGCCGCCGCCCAGGCAGACGCGGCGCAGGACGAGATCGCCGGGGCGCAAACCTCCGTCTCCAACGCCATCACCTCGTCCTACGACGAGGTTCGCGACGGCGCCTGGGGTACCCTGGCCGGGTTGGTCCTGGCCTTGGGCGCGGCGGCCGTCGGCGGCCTGCTCGGCTACAACCAGCGGCGCGACCTGATCGAAGGCACCGGATAGAACCGGGCGAGGTGCAAACCCGAGCGGGCACGACCGGGCGGGGCGGTGGGGGGTTCTCCACCGCCCCGCATCGCGTCGGCCCGCTCCGCGACCCCGCCGGGTGCCGGGCGACGCTCCGGTCGCGGGTCGCAATGCCACGACGCCGCGGCCGCTTGGCCGGTGGCGGAGGGGATCACATCCGTCCCCCGTCCCCCAAACCCGAGCACCCCGCCGCGCTTGCCCCGACCCCGCCCCTCGCGTATCCTGACGACGCAATCGGACGCGGAGACGGTCGGGCCGTGGGGGGCCGCGGCATCGTCCCCGTCCCGGTGACCCCGGTCACGGCCACGACCGCACGGACGACCACGACCACGACCACCACCACCGGGGGAGACGCCACGGCGCCATCAGGCGCAGGGGAGCGGGCGGGCGATGCGTTCTTTTTTCCACCGCGGGGGCAAGTTCCAGCCCGTTCCGGTCGACGACGAGCGGGCCGAGGCGGCGGTCCAGATCCCCGACGACCTGTGGGTGAAGTGCCCGCGGTGCCAGGAGATCCTCTACTCCAAAGAGCTCCAAAACAACCTCCAAGTCTGCCCCAAGTGCGCCCACCACTTCCGCCTCCGGGCGCGCGAACGCCTCGCCCAACTGGTCGACGACGGCTCGTTCCGGGAATGGGACGCCGGGCTGCGGGCCGAGGATCCGCTGCGGTTCGTTGATGGCGGCGGTCCGTACGGACGCAAGCTGGAGAAGACCCGCGCCAAGAGCGGCGAGGCCGAGGCGGTCGTCTCCGGCCGCGCCACGGTCGACGGGCTCCCGATCGGGCTGGTGGTCTGCGACTTCGAGTTTCTCGGCGCCAGCATGGGGTCGGTGTTCGGCGAAAAACTGGTCCGCGCCGTCGAGCGCTGCGGCGAGGCGGGGGAGCCGCTGTTGACCGTCTCCGCCTCCGGTGGCGCCCGGATGCACGAGGGGTTGTTCTCCTTGATGCAGATGGCCAAGACGGTTTCCGCCCTGGCCCGCCTCGGCCGCGCCGGGGTGCCCCACCTCTCGCTGTTGACCGACCCCTGCTACGGCGGCGTCACCGCGTCCTACGCCACGGTGGCCGACGTGATTCTGGCCGAGCCCGGCGCCCTGATCGGGTTCGCGGGGCCGCGGGTGATCGAGCAGATCACCAAGCAGAAACTGCCGGACGGGTTCCAGACCGCCGAGTTTCTGCTCGCCCACGGGATGATCGACGCGATCGTCGACCGCACGCTGCTCCGCCCGACCCTGGTCACCCTGCTCGGCCATTACGCCACGGCGCGCCGCCCGGCTAGAGTGGGCGCCGATCGGTCGGTCGCGTCCGGGCCCCCGAACGGCGTCGCCGCCGGGGACGCGCTGGGCGGGCCGCGGGCCGCGGGGCGCGGCGACCCGTCCGTCGCCGTCGCGACCCTGGCGGAGCCGGTCCCGGCCGGAGTCGAGCGATGACGGTCGCGATCGGGACGGACGGGCGGACCGGCGCGGTTGGGCTTGCGCCGCCCGACCCGCATCTCCCCCGCAGCGCCTGGGAGCGGGTCAAGCTGGCGCGCGAGCCGGACCGGCCGCACACGCTGGACTACGTGCGGGAGCTGGTCGCCGGGTTCGTCGAACTCCACGGCGACCGCGCCTTCGGCGACGACCGCGCCCTGATCGGCGGTTTGGGCTGCTTCGACGGCCGGACGGTCCTCGTGCTCGGCCACCAAAAGGGCACCAACACGCGGGAGAACCTGGGCCGCAACTTCGGCATGGCGCGGCCGGAGGGCTACCGCAAGGCCGAGCGCCTGCTGCGCCACGCCGAGAAG
>CADCWE010000216.1 GCA_902806325.1 uncultured Thermomicrobiales bacterium
GGCCGGTTCGCCCGGGCCATCCGGGTCGACGGCGTGGGTCTTGGCCGGGGTGCCGGTGACGCGGGTCCGGACCACGAAGCGGCCGAGGTCGGGGACCACCGGCAGCGGCGGGCTCTCCAGGTCGTCGAGGTAGAGCTGCCGGTACCGAACACAATGGCGGGCCGCAACTGGTGTTGCGCTGGACCGACCGGGACAACGATGCCCTCGCCCGCTCGGCCCGATCAGCGCACAGCGCCAGTCACGCGATGCCCCCACCAAGATTTCTTCACCAGGCTCCTAGGGCCGCTCCCCTCCGGTTGTCATTGGCAGGGTAAATCAAAGAGACTCGCGGTTGGGATGCGGTGGGGGGCGCTTCCTCGCCGGCGGTGACCTAACTATGACCAAACCGGTCGTGGCTGTGTCTACAATCGGCCACCGTTGATCCTCTAACCGGGAAACAAGGTGATGCTGTCGGCCGAGAGCATCAGATCGTAGGCGTAGGCGACGGACGCCGGCCACCGGTCCGGCGTCTCTCGGACCCGTCGCCAGACCGCGGCCACGCTCGGCTCGCTCCACCAGTAGGACCAGATCAGGACGGTGCGGTCGTCGGCGGGGAGGGGGCAGGGGGCCTACGTTGCCGCGGTCGAGCGGGCGGAGCGGGCCACCGCCGCGCCGCCGATCAGCCTGAGGGCGACGAGGCCGGAGACGACGTAGGCGAGGCTGTCGAAGGAAAGGACGGCCATTGCCCCGAAGCGGTCGGTGGCGAAGCCGGCGATCGCCGCCGAGACGATCATCAGGAACGCCATCGTCGTGTTCAGGGCGCCGAAGACCCGGCCCCGGTGGGCGTCGTCGGTCTCGGACTGCAAGGCCGTCATGCCGCCGGTCAGAAAGCCGGTGATCGGCAGGCCGACGACGACGAAGAGGGCGACCCCGAGCCAGACGCCGGCGGAGAGGACCGACGGGTAGGTGAAGATCAAGAGGTCGATCGCGCCCGTGCCGATCGCCCCCCAGGCGAAGAGGCGCAACGGCGGCATCCGTTTGGCCCAGGAGCCGACGAAGAAGGCCCCGATGAACCCGCCGATCGCCTGGCCGCTCATCAGCCACCCGGCCTCCCGGGCGCCGCCGTCGAGCACGTCGGTCACGTAGACGGGGAACGCGGCGCTGATCAGGCCCTCGCCGAAGCCGCTGATCGCGGAGACGGCGAAGACGATCCCCAGACCGCGGCTGCGGCGGATGACGCGCATGCCGCCGATCCACTCCTCGCGAAGCGCTCGCCAGCGGCCGCCGACCGAGGCCTCCTTCGGCGCCCCTCGATGCGGGCGGGCCGGACTGGCGATCAAGGCGATCAAGGCGGCGGCGACCAAGAAGGTGGCGGAGTCGGCCGCGGCGACCCCGCCCAGGCCGTACCAGCCCGCGACCACGCCGCCGAGCGCGGGGCCGATCAGGCGGGCGAGGTTGTTGTTCAGGATGTTGAGGGCGTTCGCCGGGATCAGGTCCTCCTCCCCGACGAGCGTGGGCAGGAGGGCGTTCTCGGCCGGGCCGAAGAACTGGCCGAGGGCGGACCCGACGAAGGCGACCACGAAGACGATCCAGACCTCCCCGGCGGAATCGACCAGCGGCAGCAGGAGGAGGGTTGGGGCGCGGAGCAGGTTGACCAGCACCATCGTCCGCTTGCGGTCCCATCGGTCGACGAAGACCCCGGCGACCGACCCGAGGAGGAGGGAGGGCAGCAGGCGGGCGACGACCAGCCCCCCGGTCGCCACGGCCGAATCGGTCAGCCGGTAGACGGCGATCGGCAGCGCGACGCTCAGCATCCAGTCGCCGACAATCGAGATCAACCCAGCGAACCAGAGCAGGGCGAAGTCGCGCCGCCGCAGAACCCTCAGCACCGGATGCCCTCCGCCGCGACTCGGTCTCGAAGCGGAGGGGACTATACGCAGATCCGGTCGCGCGGGAAACCCCCGGCGGCTGCCTCGACCAGGGCGCGTCCGCCAGCGTCGGGACGCCGACGCCTCTTCGAGTGGAGACGGGCGACCCGACCGGTGCGCGGTGGGAAAGGCAGCGCCCCCTGCGGCCGATCCAGACGCCCCCGACCGGCTGCCCCGCCCACGACCGCCGCACGGCGATCAACGGCATCCTCTGGGTGCTGCGGACCGGCTGCCCGTGGCGCTGCCTCCCCGCGCGCTACGGTTCCTGGAAGACGGTCTCCAGCCGCTTCTCCCGCTGGCAGAAGGCCGGGGTCTGGGACCGGGTCCTGGCCGCCTTGCGGCGGCAGGCGGACGCGGACGGGCGGCTCGCCTGGGCCCGGCACCTGGTGGACAGCACCATAGTTCGGGCGCACCAGCACGCCGCCGGGGCAAAAGGAGGGACCCGTCGGCCGGGGCCCTCGGCCGACGTCGGGGAGACTTCCCAACCAAGGTGCATCTGCGGGCCGAGCGGCATGAGCAGCCCGTCCTGCCGAGGCTGATGGAGTGCGGCGCGTTCAAGCGAGCCGGGCGCGGGCACCGGCGAATCCACCCCCAGTACCGGCCGGCCCCCGCTGGTCAGGTACACCGGTCCGAGCGTCCCAGTGCGTCCCCTCGTCGGCAGGTGCCAGAGCTTCAGGCTCCGCCTCCCAGCGACGCGGCCCCTCCACCCGTTCGCCTCATTGCCCCGGATTACTACCGTGGGCCCGAGGTGGCAGGTGCCCTGTGGGGAGAGTGGACGCTCGAGGAGGTGGCGTTCCTGGCGCAGGACCGCCCGTGGGAGCGCGCTTCGCTGATTGTCGCCGGCACCCCGAGCCACCTGTATGATCGGGACACGGAGGTTCTGGTCGCTCCATCCCTGCTCGTGAGGTCCAGCTCGAGGTAACGGAGCCACGATTCGCGAGGGGCCGAGAAGGCCGCCGCCGTGTTCCCGGACGGCGCGGCTTGGGTCGACCTCCCGCCATCTGCCGACCCGGCGCAAGGGCGGCATGCATGGAATGGGATGCTACACTGCGGACAGTGTCGCTCCGCAGTTGTCCGTCCGTCGGTCTGGAGGCCAGAATGTTCGGCTTTCGTCCGTATGCCGGGTTCCCTCTTGGATTAGCCATGCTCATCCCCGGCGGGTCCTCTGCGCAGGAGGCGACACCGGCCATCGGTGATGACAGCACCGCCTT
>CADCWE010000217.1 GCA_902806325.1 uncultured Thermomicrobiales bacterium
CATCAGTGTGATACCGATTTCAGCATCGTGCGCCTTTTCCTTGTTTACGGTTCCCCGTCTCCCTCGTCCCCCTTGCGCGATTGCCAACCAACCGCTACGCTGCCCGCGCTTCCGCCGGGGGTTCCGGCGGCGGGAATAGTCGTTTTGCGCCGAAGGGGGACGTCACGATGCAGGGTCAACGGCTGGTTCATGGTCTGGGCCGGGTCGCGGCCACCTTGGCGATGGTGCTGGGGTTGAGTGCCCTGGCATTCTCGGCGCCGGTCGCCGCCCAGGACGAGGTCGAGATCGAGCTGTCCGAACTCAACGACTCCGGGGTCACCGGCGCCGCCTTCCTGTCCGAGACCGACGACGGGTTGGTCGAGGTCTCCCTGGAGCTGACCGGCGACGCCGTCACCGGCGACCACCCGGCCCACATCCACGAAGGCACCTGCGACGACCTCGATCCGAACCCGATCTACCCGCTGCTCGACGTTGACGCCGACGGCCTGAGCGAGAACACCGGCGACGACGCGGTCGAGGCCGACGGCGGCCTAGCCGAGCTGACCGAGGGCGAGTACGCGATCAACATCCACCTCTCCGCCGAGGAGATCGGCGTCTACATCGCCTGCGGCAACCTCAACGCGGCCGTCGGCGGCGAGGACGTGTCCGTGGAAGACGAGGAGACCGCCGACGCCCCGGCGGAGGACGCCAGCGAAGAGGAGACCACCGAGGCTCCGGCCGGCGACGCCGCCGCCGTTGGCGGCACCACCGCGACCACCGCCCCGGCGGCCGGCGTCGGCTCGACCGTCGCCCAGACCGGCAACGGCCTGCTGCTCGCCGCCCTGGCCGCCTTCGCGGTCGTGCTCGCGGCTGGCGGTCTGAAGCTCCGGGCCGGCACCGCGCGCGACTAGGCGCAACGCGACCGACCACCGATTGAGGCCCGACGAAGGGGCGGCGCGGGAAACCGCGCCGCCCCTTCGCGTTGGACGCCGCCAAGCCCTCGGGTCGGGTACCATTGCCTCGAACGGGCGGCGCCGGTCCCGATGCGGCCACCGCGGGCGCCGTCGCGACGAGCGGGCCGGGCGACGGCGCCCAAGTCCCCGATTCGGCGGCGCCAGAACGACGGGCGCCGCCTGGGGGAGCATCTCCAGCATGACCGAACCCGACCCCGATCCCGACCCGGACCAGGACGCCGTCCCCCAACGGGCCGTGCGCGCCCTGGCCGTCTCGGACCAGATCGACCAGCGGATCTACAGCGCCTCCGTGCGCCAACGGATGGCGGATGTCGAGATCGTCTTCTCCTGCGGCGATCTGCCGGCCCGCTACCTGGAGTTTTTGGCCGATGCCCTGGACAAGCCGGTCTACTACGTGCTTGGCAACCACGCCGAGGAGCTGACCCGGCAGGGCGAACAGGGCCAGCGCTACCTCCCCGCCGGCTGCACCGACCTCGGTGGCAAAGTGCTGCGTGATCCGGCGACGGGTCTGATCCTGGCCGGCATCCCCGGCTCGCCCAAGTACTGCGAAGACGAGCCGGAGCAGTATTCCGAGTGGCAGATCTTCGCCATGATGATCGACATGGCGCCGCGCCTGCTCTGGAACCGGTGGCGTCACGGCCGCGCCCTCGACGTCTTGATCACCCACTCCCCGCCGCGCGACGTCGGGGATCGGCCGGACAAACCGCACCGGGGCTTTCTCGCCCTGCGCCGCTTCCTGCGCTGGTTCCGGCCACGCTACCAGTTGCACGGCCACGTCCACCTCTACGACCGCTCTCAAAGCCACGTCCGGCGCTTCGCCGCCACCGAGGTCGTCAACGTCTATCCCTACCAGGTGGTGGACCTGGAGCGGTTGGCGCCCCCCGTGCCCGAGGTCGGCGCCGCCGCGCCGGCGCCGCTCGCCGCGCCGCTGGCGACGCCCCGCGCCGCCGAGCTGGGACGGGAACCGCCGGCATGGTAGAAGAGATGGTCCGCTCGGACTTCGACCGGGCGCGCCAAAAGGCGTTCGTCCACGACCTGGTCGCGGCCCTCGCCCGGCGGCCGAACGACCTGATCCCGTACCACGAGCTGCGCCGCCGCGTTTCCCCGGAGGGCGAGAGCTACCGCGGGCTTCAGGTGGTGCCGATCGACCAGATCGTCGGCAGCATGGACCGCTTCGGCGACTTCGATCGCGCCTTTTTGCCCCGCCAGCGCCACACCGCCGGCCGGTGGCAAAACGTCGACCGCGCCTACTACAACGACGTCACCCTGCCGCCGATCCAGCTCTACAAGGTCGGCGACGTCTACTTCGTCAAGGACGGCAACCACCGCGTCTCGGTGGCGCGCGAGAAGGGCGTCGACTTCATCGACGCCGAGGTGATCGAGGGCCACGTCCGCGTCCCCCTCTACGCCTCGATGCGCCCGGCGGAACTGCTGCTCCAGGCGGAGTACGCGGAGTTCTTGCGCCACACCAACCTCGATCGCACGCGGCCGGACCACGACATCCGCCCGACCGCGCTTGGCCGCTACGACGAGATTTGGCAGCAGATCGTCGGCCACCAGCGCTGGCTGTCGGAGATCTGGGACCGCCCGGCGACCGCCGAAGAGGCGGCGGCGGACTGGTACGACTTCATCTACTGCCCGATCGTCACCGTCGCCACCGAGCGCGGGATCCTCGACCGCTTCCCGGACCGGACCGAGGCCGATGTCTACCTCTGGGTGATGCACCACCGCGAGGAGCTGGAACAACGCTACGGCTACAACCCCGGCCCGGTCGACTCCGCCACCGACTACGCCGACTCCGTCCGCTCCCAGGGCGCGCCGCTGGCCCGGCTGCGGATCGGGCTGCGGGGAATCGCCCGCCGCGCCGCCCGCGCCCTCGGTGGCGCGATTCCCCTCGACGCCACCCCGGACGGTCGGACCCGCCCCGCGCCGTCCTTGACCGCCCCAAGGGTCGGTGCCGACGTTCCCGCCGCGGTGGACCACTGCGCGCCAGACGACCAGGATTGCGTCGAGCGGGCGATCGCCTCGGCGGCGGTGTTGGCGCCGAGTGAGGGGACGGCGGCGGCGGGGCCGGGGTGACATCCCCCTCCCCCCTTTCCCCCGATCGCGGGGACAAGAGGGGAGCCGTTGGGATAGCGAACGTTCGATGTGGGCAACCATAGCCCCCTTCCCCCCGATCGCCGGGGGAAAGGGCGTTGGGGGGTTAGGGGGCTTCACCACGCGCCCGCCCCGGGGTGGTACCCTCGCCCCCAACGATCCGCCCGACAGCCAAGGAGCATCCGCCACCGTGCCCGCCGCCACCCCCCCAGACGTCACCACCCGCAAGATCCTCGCGGCGCTGGCCAAGGACGCCCGGCTGGACGCGGCACGCCTGGCTGCGATGATCGGCGTCGACGCCGGCGAGGTCGCGGCGGCGGTGGCGAAGGCCGAGCGCGACGGGGTGATCCGCCGCTACAAGACGGTGGTGGACTGGGAGCGGGCGGGCGCGGAGACGGTGGTCGCGTTCATTGATGTCGGCGTCTCGCCGCAGCGCGAGGTCGGGTTCGACCAGGTCGCGGCCCGGATCGCGCGCTACCCGGAGGTGCGCTCGGTCCACCTCGTCTCCGGCGGCAGCGACCTGCGGGTGCTGGTCGAAGGGGAGAGCATCCGCGCCATCGCCGCCTTCGTCTCCGAAAAGCTGTCGCCGATCGACCACGTCACCGGCACCAACACCCACTTCCTGCTCAAGACCTACAAGGAAGACGGCGAGGTGCTGGCCGAGGACGCGCCCCAGGACGGGCGACTGGCGGTGGCGCCGTGAGGCTCTCCGAATCGGTCCTCGCCGTCCCCCCCTCCGGCATCCGGCGCTTCTTCGATGCCGTCTCGCGGATGGAGGACGTGATCTCCCTCGGCGTCGGCGAGCCGGATTTCGCCACCCCCTGGACCGCGCGCGAGGCGGCGATCTTTGGCCTGGAGCGGGGGCGCACCTCCTACACCGCCAACCACGGCCTGATCGAGTTGCGGCGGGCGATCGCCGCCCACGTCGCGTCGCGCGGCGGGCCGGAGTACGACCCGCACGAGCAGGTGCTGGTCACCGTTGGGGTCAGCGAAGGGCTGGATCTCGGGCTGCGAGCGCTGATCAACCCCGGCGACGAGGTGATCGTGCCGGAGCCGTGCTACGTCTCCTACGCGCCGTGCGTGCGCCTGGCCGGCGGGATCCCGGTGCCGCTGGAAACGACCGCCGAGGACGGCTTCGTGCCGCGGCCGGACCGGCTCGAACGCCTGGTCACGCCCCGCACCCGGGCGATCGTGATCAACTACCCGAACAACCCGACCGGCGCCACGATGAACCGGCCACTCCTGCTGGCGCTGGCCGAAATCGCCGCCCGCCACGACCTGGTGGTGCTCAGCGACGAGGTCTACGACCGCCTGACCTACGCCGGAGTCCACCAGATCTTCGCCGCCCTGCCGGGGATGGCGGAGCGGACGCTGCTGCTGAACGGCTTCTCGAAAGCCTACGCGATGACCGGGTGGCGGGTCGGCTACGCGGCCGGGCCGGAGCCGTGGGTCGCGGCGATGACCAAGATCCACCAGTACACCGCGCTCTGCGCCAGCCGCCCGGCCCAGGACGCGGCCCTGGAAGCGCTGCGCCGGGGCGAGCGCGACGTGCTGGCGATGGTCGACGACTACGACGCCCGGCGCCGCCTGATCGTGGCCGGCTTCAACCGCCTCGGCCTGCCCTGCCACCTGCCGGACGGCGCCTTTTACGCCTTCCCCTCGATCGCCCCGACCGGCCTCTCGGCCGACGAGTTCGCCGACCGCCTGCTCCACGAGGCGCGCGTCGCCGTGGTGCCGGGGGATGTCTTCGGCCTCGGCGGCGCCGGCCACGTCCGCGCCTCGTACGCCACCGCGCTGCCGAAGTTGGAGGAAGCGCTGGACCGGGTCGGGCGGTTTTTGGACGGGCTGCCGGGGAAGCGGTCGGGGGTGGAGGGGAGAACGCCAGCCCTCACCCCGGCCTAAAGACCGGGACGAGGGATCGCCCGGCGCCAACGGTCAAGCGTTGGAGTCGACAACCGCCAGCCACCCCTCGATGGCCTCATGAACGTTAGCGAACAGTTCGTCCATCGTCTCGCCCCGAGTCGCGCACCCCGGCAACGCCGGACCCTTGGCCCGGTAGCCGCCCTCCTCGGCGTCGCGGACGATCATCTGCTCCATCCCACGTCCGCCCTCTTCGGTTGCCATAACCCGAAACCCGATCGATCGGCACTACTCCCCGCCAACGCCGTCGTGCGCTTCCTCCCCTTCCAGCAACGCCCACAGTTCCCTCCGTTGCTCCTGGCACATCACCGCGATCACGTCGCCGGGGCGGGACGCGGCGAGGGCGGCGCGGAGGCCGGAGACCTCGTCCGGGACGACCGGGGTGGTGGACGGGTCTTGGCCGCCGCGGGCGATACCGGCGCGGTAGAGGGCCAGCATCGCGGCGTACTCCCGGCCGCGGGTGTACTGGATGGTTTTCTTGATGAAGACGGCGGCGGCGCGGCGGGCGGCGATCTCGCCAAGGGCGGCGATGTCCTCGTCGCGACGGTCGCCAGCGGTGCCGATCACGGCCAGGACCTGGCCGCTGGCGTGGCCGGTGGCTTGGCCGTTCTGGCGGTCGGCGAGGGCGCGGGCGAGGTCCAGCAGCGCCGCCAGCCCAGCCGGGTTGTGGGCGAAATCGACGATCACGGTGCGGCCGGCGTGGGCAAAGACGTTGAGGCGGCCGGGGTTGTCCTCCGGCGTCGGGCGAAAGGCGCGCAGACCGGCGGCGACGGCTTCCGGGGCGATCCCCAGCGCCAGCGCGGCGGCGGCGGCGGCGAGGGCGTTCTCGACGTTGTGGACCGCCACCCCGCCGAGCGCAATCGGCACCTCGGCCACCGCCAACAGCGGGGTTTCGTCGTTTCCGCGCAGCGCTACGATCGTTTCGTCGCGCACCACGACCGCGTCGCCGCCGCTGGCGCGGTGGGCGAGGATCGTCGGGGCCATCGGGTCGCGGGCAAACAGCGCCACCCGCTCCTCGGTTTGGGCGCGGAGCACGGCCAAAGCCGGGTCGACGGCGTTGAGGACGGCGACCCCACCGGGGCGGACGGACCGGGGCACGATCCCCTTGACCAGCACCAGCTCCTCCAGCGTTTCGACCCCGTCCAGCCCCAGGTGATCGGCGGCGACGTTGGTCACCACCCCGACGTCCACCGACGGCACGCCGAGGCCCTTCAGCAGCAGGCCGCCGCGCGCCACCTCCAGCACCGCCACGTCCAGCCCCGGTTCGGCCAGGGCGCGGGTCGCCCCCTGCGGGCCGGTGTAGTCGCCGGCGAGGACCTGGCGCTCGCCGACCCAGACGCCGTCGGAGGTGGTGACGCCGGGGTGGCGCCCCGCGGCGCGGAGGATGCGGGCGAGGAGCCGGGTGGTGGTGCTCTTGCCGTTGGTGCCGGTGACGGCGACGGTGGGCACCGGCGCCGGGGCGGGGCCTTCGGGCTCGTCGCCCGCCGCGTCCCAGGCGCCCATGGTCCCCTCCGGGTCCGGGTCTTCGAACCCCAGTTCCGTTCCCAGCCATTGGAGCAGCAAGGCGGCGCGGGCGCGGTTGGGACAGGAGATCCCCACCGAGACGGTGCGCGGACCCGGCCGCACCGTGGCCGTGGTCTCGGTCGCAGGGAACCCGCGCGCCGCGCAGACCGAGCGGACGGCGTCGGCCAGGCGCGCGGCGACCGCCGCCGGGTCTTCTCCCGCCTCGACCGCGACCCGCAGCGCCGCGACCGGCCCCGAACCGAACCGGTTCGGTCCGGCAAGGAAGCGGCGGTCGTCGTGGCGCATCGGGGGGCGTCCTTGGTAGAACGGCGGCGAGCGGACCGAGGGATCGTACCGTACCCGAAGGCAAGGCGGGGACCACCGCGCCGACGAAGGGGGCGAACGACCGCGGCGCCGGGCGTAGCGGTTGGCGGAAACCGGCGGTCGGCGGTCGGCTAGACTGATCCCCTTCACGGGCGGCCCCGGGCGCGACGGCGCGTCCGTCGGGGTCGCGTCGTGTCCGCGATCCGACGACCTCCGAGGAGCCTGCGCCCGTGGATTCGACCCGTTCCGCCGCGCCCGCCGATTCGACCCCGCTCGTCCTCGCCCCGGACGACCGGGTCGACCTGCACCTGCACACCCTCGCCAGCGACGGCGCCTGGACCCCGGCCGCCCTGATCAACCACCTCGCGGGGCAGGGGTTTCGGGTGGTCGCGGTCTGCGACCACGATTCTCAGCGCTCGGTCGCCGAGGCGACCCGGTTGGGGGCGGCGCGCGGGATCCGGGTGATCCCGGGGGTGGAGGTGACCACCCGTTGGGCGGACCGGCAGTGGCACCTGCTGGTCTACGGCATCGGGCCGGAGCGGCGGGACCCGGACGCGGCCGCGTTCCAGGCGCTGCTGACCGAGCTGGACGCGCTGCTCCAAAACGCGGCGGTCGACGCGCGGCGGCGGATCGAGCGCTCCGGCCGGGCGTTGCCCTCCCTGAACGAGGTGCTGGCCGGGCGCCCGATGTGGCCGTTCCACGTCCTTTCGGCGGCGATTGCCGACAAGCACGCCGAGAACCTGAAGCAGGCCGCCGACCTGGTGACGGAACTGGGCGGCACCTTCACCACCGATCTGCCGCTGGCGCGGGTCGTCACCGCGGCGCACGAGGCGGGCGGAATCTGCGTGATGGCCCACCCGGGCCGCGCCGACTCGGTCGGGGCGATGACCGAAGGCGACCTGGAGCGGATCCGGCGCACGATCCCGCTCGACGGCCTGGAAGCCCACTATCGCTCCTACACCGACGCCCAAACCGCCGAATACCGCGAGATGGCAACCCGCCACGACCTGCTGATCGCCTGCGGCTCCGACTCCCACGCCCCCGGCGTGCCCGTCGACCCGCGCCCCTGGCGGGCCGCCTGGTGCGCCGAACTGCTGCAACGGCTCGGGGTGACGGTCGAACCGGTGCCGGACGGCGAGCCGGTCTGGGCGCCGGGGATGGACCCCCTGGCCGTCGTCCCGACGCCCGACCCGCCGCCCGGCGCCGACGCCGGGGGCGCCACCGACCCCGCCAGCGGCCAGACCGAACCGGCCGGGGAACAGTTGATGGAGGCGGAGGCGGAGCGGAAAGGGGCCGGCACGCCGTAGGGCATCGCCGACCGGGTCGTTGGCCGGCGCATGCGATCGAAAGGGAGACCGGCGGGCGGGCGGAGTGGGAAACAAGAGGCTTCGATGTCGACCTCGTCCCTGGGAACGCCGGGCGGGTCCGGATGCGGATCGAACACGGAGAGGTCGTCCGCTTCGTCGTCCGGTACGAACTCAGACGCGCAAGGGATTGCCGACCTCAAAGCCAACTGGCAAACCTACCGGGACGCGTTCTTGAGGAGGACGCCGTGAGTACCACGCACCGGGTTGCTCGGCGAGGCGTCGTCGGCGTAGCCCCGGGTTCAACCGGAGACCATGGGCAACCCGCCAAATCCATGCTTCACCCCCGATCTCACACTCGGTTCCCCGCCGCGTTACAGCATCGTGGGGAACGCGCGGGGGACGCGAGGACGGATCGGATACGGGAAGACGGGCCGGAACCGGGGCCAGCGCCGCCGCGGAGGGCGGGACGGACGGAGCAGTTTGTTCGATGACCGACGCGATCGTGTTCGGGGCCGCCACCGGGGCCGGCACCGCCGTGATTTCCCGGGCGGGTCCGGGCTGGGACGGGGTCACCGCCGACGGCGCGCCCGGCGCCGCCGCGCACCGACCCACCTCCTTCGACGACCTGCTCGACCGCCACTCGGCCGAGATCTACCGCTACGCCTGCCACCTGACCCGCAACTGCGCCGACGCCGACGACCTCTACCAGGACACGATGCTCAAGGCGTACCGGGCGTTCGGCCGCCTCGACGGCGCCGAGACCCACAACTACCGCGCCTGGCTCTACAAGATCGCCACCAACACCTTCCTCGGCGACCGCCGCAAGCGCGGCCGGGAGCACCCGATCGACGACGCCCTGGAGGCCACCTTGCCCGCCGCCTCCCTCGACCACGCCGCCGGGCTGGACGCGCGCGACCTGCTCTCCGAAGTTTCCGCCTTCGTCGCCGCCTTGCCCCGCAAACAGCGCGTGGCGCTGGTCCTGCGCAAGTTCCACGAGGTCGGCTACGCCGAGATCGCGGCCAGCCTGGAGTGTTCCGAAGAAGCCGCCCGCGCCAACGTCCACGAGGCCCTGCGCAAGCTGCGCCGCGGCTTCGGGGACCGGCTTTGATGGGGACGCCGCGCCCGGCGGGTTCGCCGCCCCCCAGACCCCGTTCGCCGATCGCCTCGCCGACCGCCGTCAACCCGCCACGGAGGACCCCACGATGGACGGACGCGCCGATGACCGCCGCTGAACCGCCGACCCGTTCGGCTCCGCCGCCCCCGCAACGGCTTCCGGGCGACCGGCCGGGGGCGTTTCCCACCCCGGAAGAGCCGGCCAACGGCCGGACGGATCCCGGCTCCACCGCCGGGGCGCTCGGCTTCGACCTGCTGGCGGAGGTGGCGCGGCCGGAGGCGGATCCGTGCGATCTCGCCTGCGCGGCCGCGCCGGGCTACGCGGTCGGCGACCTTTCGGCGCCGGAGGCGGTCTGGCTGCTCGGCCACACCGCGACCTGCGGCTACTGCGCCGGCGAGGTCGGTGGCTACCGGCGGGTCGCCACCGCGCTGGATCGGCTGGCGGACGTGCTGGTCACCAAGCCGGCGCCGCGGTTCCGGTGCGAAACCTGCCGCGCCGGCTTCGGGCGGGTCGCCAGCCCCCTTGGCGAGCTGTTCGTCGCCGCCACCGAGGCCGGGGTCTGCGAGGTCGGGTTCGCGGTCTATGAGTCCGAGGACGCCTTTCGCGCCCGGTTGGAGGCCCGCGGCCTGACCCCGGAGCGGGACCAGGCGGCGATCGGCGCCGTCGCCGGGGAGCTGGGCGAGTACTTCGCGGGGCACCGGGACCGGTTCGAGACGCCGCTGGATTTTTCCGGGGTCACGCCGTTCACCCGCTCCGTCCTGAACGCCACCGCCGAGGTCCCGTTCGGCCAACTCCGCACCTACCGCGACATCGCGACCCAACTCGGCAACCCCGGCGCCACCCGAGCCGTCGGCAACGCCCTCGGCCGCAACCCGATCCCGGTGATCGTCCCCTGCCACCGGATCGTCCGCTCCGACCACTCCCTCGGCGGCTACACCGGCGGGGTCGGGATCAAGGAACGTCTCCTCTCCTTGGAAGGGGCGTACCTCGGATCGGCGTGACGAATCCGGTCAGCGGTGGACCGGCCCCCTCCCCCAATCGCCCAGAGGGCACCCGGGGGAGGGGGGGTTGTGTGTCCGGGAGTGCCAGCGTTTCCGCGCCAAGCGCGTGGCACGATCCATTGATGAGGCACCCAACCCGCGGGTAGCGATCCTGCGCCGTACGCCGAGGGCTCGACGACGCCGAGGACGGCGGTTCGCCACGAATCGCTCGTCCCGACGCGGCACCGAGTCCGGCAGCCGACCGGACTCCGGGCCGAGTCGGACTCCTTCGGGGCGTCCCCGATCTCGGCAACGGCCGTGACCAAATCCGTGTTTCGGATCGAAGCGGGGTCGCCGAAGGCGGCGGGGCGAAACGACCCCGGGATGGTGGTACGGGAAGCCCTCGTCCCACGCGAGCGCGGGTTCGTCGTCCAACCGGACCCGCTGCCGGACGCTCCGGCGCACGCCTTGATTGCCGGACCGTTCACCCTATCGAACCAGCGGGCGCATGCCCGCGCCCGCCGCGCGGCGGGTCCGCCGCCGGTCCACGGGCGTTGAGGCGCGCCAACCGCATCGAGCCTTCCGCTCGCGATCCCCGGTGGCGCGATCTCGACGCCGCCGCTAACGCGACGCCGCCCATCGTTGACACGATCCGGCCGCGGTGGAAGAATCGCCGCCCACCCCGCGCGGCTGGAGCGGGGAAGCGAAGATGGGGGAGGAAGCGCGATGCGCGTTGCCGCGTTCGATCGCGATCGGATCGGCGTCATCGGGAACGACGAGACGGTCGTCGACGTCACCGATCTCCTGAAGTGCTACGATCCGCTCGGGCCCGAGGCCCTGCTGCCGGACCTGATCGCCCATTTCGCCGACCTGCGGCCGGAGTTGGCACGCCGGGTCGCCGCCGGCGGCGGCGTTCCGGTGGCGGAGGCGCGGCTGCGGTCGCCGCTGACCCGGCCGTCAAAGATCGTCTGCCTGGTCGGCAATTACCGCGAGGGGACGGACCGCCCGGTCCAGATCCTCGACCTCTTCTTCAAGTCGCCGGAGGGGATCTCCGGTCCCGGCGACACCGTCGTCCTGCCCCCGCACCAGGCCAGCATTTTTCACCACGAGGCCGAACTGGCGGTGGTGATCGGGCGCGAGGCGAAGGATCTGGCCGAGGCGGAGGCGCTGGACGCCGTCTTCGGCTACGTCGTCTACAACGACGTCTCCGCCCGCGGGCTGGGCCGCGCCGGGATCAACTCCTTTCTCGGCAAATCGTTCGACACCTTCGCCGCCTTCGGCCCCTGGATCGTGACCAAGGACGAAGTGCCGGATCCCCAGGCGCTGCACGTCACCGTCGACGTCAACGGGGAACGCCGCCAGGACTACTCGACCGCCGACATGGAGCGCCCGGTCCAGGAACTGCTGACCTACATCTCTTCGGTGATGACCCTCCACCCCGGCGACGTGATCTGCTGCGGCACCAACCACCAGGGCCTCGGCGCGATGCAGGACGGCGACGCGGTCGTGACCGCGATCTCCGGCATCGGCGCGTTCACGATCCACGTCCGCGACGAGCACGAGCGGGCCTGGACCCGCGGCGTCGACCGGGAGATGGCGGAACGGGTGAAGGCGATGGCCCAGCACCCCGCCGCCCAAACCGCCGCCCAGGCCGGCAGTGGAGGGTCCGCCCGATGAAACTCGTCCTGACCGGAGACAACCGGCTCGGGGTGCTGCGCGGCGACGGCATGGTCGACGTCTCGGCCGCCTTTGCCGATGTCCGCTTCCGCACCGCGGCCGATCGGATGCCGCGGGTCCTGGCGCTGCTGGGGGAACGCCGCGCCCGCGTCGACGAGCTGGCGGCGGGCGGCGCGCCGGAGGCGATGCCCGCGCTCCAGGCGCCGGTGCCGCGCCCGCCAAAACTGATCGCGGCGTTCGGCAATTACCGCGAAGGGTCGGACCGCGAGCGCCAGGCGCAGGACATGTTCCTGGAAAGCCCGGACTCGGTGATCGGCCCGGACGGGGTCGTCGTGCTGCCGAACCACCCGGCGACCATCTTCCACCACGAAGCCGAATTGGCGCTGGTGATCGGCCGGCGGGCCAAAGACCTGCCGGCCGACGAGCGCGCGTTGGACGCGCTGGCGGGCTACGCGGCCGCGATCGACGTCTCGGGGCGCGGGTTGGGCCGGATGGGGCCGAGCCGGATCGGCAAGTCGTTCGACACGTTCACCCCGCTCGGCCCGGCGATCGCGACGCCGGACGAGGTGCCGGATCCCCAAGCCCTGCGGGTCACCCTCTCGGTCAACGGCGAACCGCGCCAGGATTATTCGACCGCCGACATGGAGTACGGCGTCGTCGAGGTGCTGGCGTTCATTAGCGCCTACATGACGCTGGTCCCCGGCGATGTCCTGCTCTGCGGCACCAACCACCAGGGCCTCGGCGCGCTGCAGGACGGGGACCGCGTCGCGATGACGATCGACCGGATCGGCACCCTGGCCGTCTCGGTGCGCGATCCCCAGCGGCGGGAGTGGCCGCGCGGCATCGACCAGGCCACGGCGGCGCGACACGGCGCGGTCGGCGGGGCGTAGGCACGCGGGGCGGCCGGATCGACGCCGGCCGCCCCGATGCGGGTGCGGGGCCGTCGAGGCGGCCCAGGAGGGAATCTTGGTTCGACCGTAGCGACGACACCAACGGGCAACGCCGCCAGAACGTCTTCGCCGGGAACGACCGACCATCGCCAAGGAGGACCGGGATGAGCCAGCGGCAACGACCGGACGAGCGGGGCACCACGCCGTTCACGGAATTCATCCGCCCGCCGGGGGTAAGCCGGCGGGCGCTGGTGCGCGCCGGGGTGGCCGGCGCGGCGGGGATCGCGGCGGCCGGGACGCTGGTCCCGCGCGGGGCCGGCGCGAAACCCGGTCCCGCATCCGCCAGGCCGGCGCTGCTCCGCCAGGAGGCGGGCCAAGGGCAACCCGGCGGGACGCTGCGGGTGGCCACCACCGGCCAACCGGCGGGTCTGGACATGCACCTGGTCAACCAGCGGACCATCACCCTGATCGGCTGGAACATGTACGAGGCCCTGTTTACCTTCGACGCCGACTACGCGACCGTGCCGATGCTGGCCGAAGGGATCACGGTCGGCGCGGACGGGTTGACGGCGACGATCGCGCTGCGCCAGGGCGTCCCCTTCCACAACGGCGCGGAGATGGTCGCCGCCGACGTGATCGCCTCGTACAACCGCTGGGCGCCGGTCAGCAGCCTCGGCCTGGCGATCGCGCCGTTCCTCAACGAGGTCGTCGAGGTCGACCCCTACACCGTCGAGTTCCGGCTCAAGAACCCGCTGGCGACCCTGCCCAGCCTGCTGGCGCGCCAGGCGCAGGGGCTCTCGATCCACCCCAAGAGCGTGCTCGACGCCGCGGGCGTCAACCCGCTGACCGACGAGGGGTACATCGGCACCGGGCCGTACCGGTTCGTCGAGCGCCAAACGGACCGCTTCACGCGGCTCGGCCGGTTCGAGGAGTACGCCAGCCTGGAGACCGCGCCGAGCGGCTACGCCGGCGCCAAGGCGGCCTACCTGGACGAGATCGAGTTTATCCCGGTGCCGGACGAGGCGGCCCGCGTCGCCGGTTTGCAATCGGGCGAGTACGACTACCTGGAGGAGATCATCCCCGACCAGATCGAGGTCCTCCAGGACAACCCGGACGTGACGATCGAGATCCTGCCGCCGCGGTCGTACGGCGTGGTGATCATGAACACCGTCGCCGGCCTGATGAGCAACGTCACGATCCGCCAAGCGGTGCAGGCGGCGATCGCCGTCGAGCCGACCGGCCAAGCCTCGCACGGCGAAGGGTACTTCGAACCCGGCCCCGGGATCATGATGCCCCAAACGGCCTGGAACTCGGACGTCTCGGCCGAACTCTACAACCAGAACAATCCCGAGAAGGCGCGCCAACTGCTCGAAACCGCCGGTTACGACGGCACTCCCGTCCGCCTTCTGGCCACCCAGGAGGATCTCGGCGACTACAACGCCGCCGTCGTCGTCCAGCAACAGCTGGAAGCGGCCGGCTTCGCCGTCGAGTTGGAGGTGAGCGACGAGGCGACGCTGGAGGAGAACATCGAAGACGACGAGCGGTGGGACATGACCACCAACGCCTACGTCTTCCGCCCCGATCCGGTCCTGATCGCGGCGTTCGCGAGCTGCGCGGCGGACGGCCAATGGTGCTCGCCCGAGAAGGTCGCCGCGGTCGAGCGGCTCCAAACCGAGTCCGACTTCGAGGCCCGGTACGCGGCCCTCGAAGAGTTGCAGCGGCTCTGGTACGAACAAGCACCGGCCGTCAAGCTGGTCAACAACTACGGCGTCGCCGCCCTCTCGTCGCGGGTCCAGGGTCTCCTCGGCCAAACCCACTTCGAGATCGAACCCGAGTTCGCCAACTGCTGGATCGAGGAGGGGTAGTTTTCGCGCCGGGCATCGCCATCAATGGCCGCCAGAACCATCCAACTTGGGGGCATACCCATCCAAACCGGGGGTCATGCTGAGCGCGGCGAAGCATCTCCTGCCGCGACAGCGTCCGTCGAACAAGGAACGTCGCCTGCGGGCGGGAGATGCTTCGCCGCGCTCGGCATGACGGACGGGGGCGGCCGACTGACTCGTTGACGCCAGCGTCCCCGAGCCCTTCCCGTTCCCCATCCCGTCATACTGGGCCGCGCGCGTCGTTGGCCGTTCGTGGTTCGCACACCGCGGAGATTGGCCGTGATCGCCTTCATCGTCCGTCGGCTGCTGCTCCTGTTTCCGGTGCTGCTGATCGTCGGCGTGATCGTCTTCACCCTGGTCCACCTGACCCCCGGCGATCCGGCCTCGGTGATGCTGGGGCGGGACGCGACCACGGAGCAGAAGGACGCGCTGCGCGAGCAACTCGGCCTCGACGAGCCGTTCCACGTCCAGTTCGTGCAGTGGTTTGGTGATGCCCTGCGGTTGGACTTCGGCGATTCCCTGTTCATCGGCAAACCGGTCACCGAGGCGCTGCTGGAGCGGGTCCAACCGACCGGCCTGCTGACCCTCTACTCGCTGACGCTCTCGATCCTGATCGCGATCCCGGCCGGGGTCATCGCCGCGGTGCGGGCGAACTCGCTGCCGGACCGGCTGCTGATGGTCGTCTCGATCGGCGGCGCCGCGATCCCGAGCTTCTTTTTCGGCATCCTGCTGATCCTGCTCTTCGCCGTCGTCCTCGGCTGGCTGCCGTCCGGCGGCTACGCGGACATCGGCGACGACCCGGTCCAGCACCTGCGCTATATGCTGCTGCCGACCATCGCGCTCGGGTTCTCCGCCGCCGGGCTGCTGGCCCGCCTGGTCCGCTCG
The DNA here is from genome assembly GCA_902806325.1 of uncultured Thermomicrobiales bacterium. Taxonomy (GTDB): domain Bacteria; phylum Chloroflexota; class Chloroflexia; order Thermomicrobiales; family UBA6265; genus CADCWE01. Next base: position 15,534 of record CADCWE010000217.1, read on the forward strand.
ACCATGCTCGACGTCTTCAACGAGGACTACGTGCGCACCGCCTACGCCAAGGGCTTGCTCCGGCGGCGCGTGGTCCTCGGGCACGCCCTGCGCAACGCGATGATCCCGGTCCTGACCGTGATCGGGATCTCGCTGGCCGGGATGCTCGGCGGCGCCGTGGTGATCGAGACCGTGTTCAACATCCCGGGCATGGGCCGGCTGCTCGTGCAAAGCGTCACCCGGCGCGATTTTCCGGTGGTCCAGGGCGCGGTGATGACGGTCGCGGCGATCCAGGTGCTGGTGATGCTGCTCGTCGACGTCCTCTACGTCTACGTCGACCCGAGGGTCCGCTATGGCGGTGACTGAGTTCCGGGGGGTGGCGAACCACGCCGCGGTGGCAACACCCGATCGCGGGCGCGGCTGGCGCCGCTGGCGCTTGTCGGCGATCACGCCGGCGTCGCGGTACTACTGGCTGCGCTTGCTGCTCCAGAACCCGGCCGCGCTGGCCAGCCTCGGCCTCGTGCTGCTGATCTTCTTGATGGCCGTCCTGGCGCCGATCGTCGCTCCGCACGAGCCGAACTTCGTTGACCCGGCCGTCCGCCTCCAAGCCCCGTCGGCGGATCACGTTTTCGGCACCGACGACCTGGGCCGCGACGTGTTCAGCCGCGTCGTCTACGGGGCCCGGATCTCGCTCCTGGTCGGGGTCAGCGTGATGGTCGGGGCGACCGTGATGGGCTCCCTGATCGGGCTGGTCGCCGGGTTCTACCGCCGGCTCGACACCCTGCTGATGCGCGTCATGGACGGCCTGGAAGCGTTTCCCAGCATCCTGCTGGCGATCGCGATCATGGCGACCCTGGGGCCGGCGACGCGGAACGTGATCGTCGCCTTGTCGGTGGTCTACACCCCCAACATCGCACGCCTGGTGCGGGGCACGACGCTGATGAACAAGCACCAACCCTACGTGGAATCCGCCCGCGCGATCGGGATGCGGGATTTCCCGATCATGCGGCGGTACATCTTCATGAACTCGCTGTCGCCGCTGATCGTCCAGGGCACCTTCGTCGTCGCGTTCGGGATCCTGGCCGAAGCGTCGCTCTCGTTCCTCGGCGCCGGCGTGCCGCCGGAGACCCCGACCTGGGGCAGCATGGTCAGCAGCGGCCAACCCCGGCTCCAGCAGGCCTGGTGGGTCTCGGTCTTCCCCGGCGCGCTCCTCGTCGCCACCGTCCTGGCGACCAACCTGAGCGGGGACGGGTTGCGCGACGCGCTCGACCCGCGGACGCGGAAGCGGTAGGGGCGGCGTGTCGTCCAACGGCCCCCTCCCCAACCCCTCCCCCAATCGCCCAAAGGGCACCCGGGGGAGGGGCTTTCGCCGATGCGTTGCTCAAGATCGCAACCTTGCGGCTCCCCCCTTCCCCCCGACGGTGGAGGAGAGGGGGCCAATACGCGGCCAGAACGCCAACGCACATTAACGCCGACGGCCCCGGGCATTACGCCCGAGGCCGTCAACGGGAGGAGAAAGGAGGAGGAGGAACAGGAACGGAATGGTCGCGTTCGTCGCGGTCCAGCGGGGGGTTCGATCCGGGGCCGGGAGGGACGGCCGCTCGGTGCCTCGCGCTTGACCTGAACGTAGGATAGACGCGGCCGGTCACGGCTCGATGGCGGGATTGTCACGGAACGGTCACGGACGACGGCGGATCGCGGCGCGACAGCGCGGTGCGGTGACACGGCGCGCGCCAGGCGCGATACTGGGCACCGAACCGGCCGATCCCGCGCTCGCCAAGGAGACGCCCGTGTCCACGTCCACCCCGTTCCCCGCCCCCGATGTCGCGTCGGACCGCCCCGCCGTCCACCCCGCGGTCGGCATCGGCCACGTCCACCTCCGGGTTTCGGACCTAGAACGCGCGGTCGCTTTTTACCGCGACGCCTTCGGGTTCGCGGTCACGGCCCGCTACGGCGACCAAGCCGCCTTCCTCTCCGCCGGCGGCTACCACCACCACCTCGGCCTCAACACCTGGGAAAGCCGCGGTGGCAGTCCCCCCGCCCCCGGCTCGACCGGCCTCTACCATTTCGCCATCCTCTACCCGGACCGGCTCGAGCTGGCCCGCGCCCTGCGCCGCCTGCTCGACCACGGCGTCCGCATCGGCGGCGCGTCGGACCACGGCGTCAGCGAGGCGATCTACCTCGACGACCCGGACGGCAACGGGATCGAAATCTACCGCGACCGCCCGCGCGAGGAATGGCCCCGCACCCCGGACGGCGAGCTGACGATGACCCTCGATCCGCTGGACCTGAACGGGCTGCTGGCGGAGTTGGACGACGAAGGCGGTCGGCGGTAGGGGCGCATAGCATGCGCGCCGTCGCCGGGCGGCGTGACGCATCCTTGGACGGCCGTTCGCGGTTTCGGACGGCAACAGCCGCCGAGCGGGCGCGTACCAGTGCCCCGGCGGCGACGCATTCCCGCCCTTCTCCCCGGTCACCATGAGAGGAGCAACCCCCATGATCGCAACCGCGCCCAGCCCGCCTGTCGCGTCCATCGAATCCGAGCGCTACCGCTTCTCGGTCGAGCAGTACAAGGCGTTCCGCCGCGACGGTTTCCTGGTGGTGCCGGGGTTGGTCTCGGCCGCGGAGATCGCCGAACTGCGAGGCCACACCGAGGAGTTGATGCAGGGTCGCCTTCCCGAGCAGCGGGGGACCGCGATGGCCGGGCGCGTCCCCGGCGGCGATACCGGGACCTCGATCCAGGGGCTGGAGGCGCCGCCGGAGCACCTTTCCCCGCGGGAGAAGGCCGACCACTTCCTGCGCATCCACATGCTGCACCGCAAGCTGGAGCTCCACGAGCGGTACCTGCTCCACCCCCGGGTCCTCGACGTGCTGCAGGCCCTGATCGGGCCGGACGTGCTGGCCTTGCAGACGATGCTCTTCCTCAAGCCGCCCGGCAAACCCGGCCAGGGCTGGCACCAGGACTCCTACTACATCCCCACCCACCCGGATTCCTTGTGCGGCGCTTGGATCGCGGTGGATGACTGCGACGAACTCAACGGCGCGATGTGGATGGCGACCGGGTCCCAGCACGAGCCGGTCTACCCGCCGGCATCCGGCTACGGGTTTGGCGACCGCGCCCTGGGCGACATCCCGGCCATCGGCGGCGCCAGCAACCCCGACGACGCCCAGAACGACCTCGCCCCGATCGGCGCCCGCTACCCGAACGTGCTCGTCTCCGCCGAGGCCGGGGACGTGGTCTTCTTCGGTGGCCACGTCCTGCACCGCTCGAAGCGGAACTTTACGGAAGATCGGTTCCGACGCGCCTTCGTCGGCCACTACTGCAACGCCCGCTCCTTCACCCAGTGGGGCGCCGACGCCGACCACGACGACCCGCACGCCGCCGCGGCCGTCGACCCCGTCACCAAGGGCACCAACGGCTCCCACATCCTGGCCCGCGGTGACAGCCATCTCCCGTTCGCCCGGCCCCGCTTTGGCACCCCCTGCGCCGCCCTCCTTTCGCCCGAAGAGCGCCGCCAGGAGCACGAATACGCCGCCGCGATGATGGGCGACACGGAGAGCGGCCTGATGGGCTCGATGCCGACCGACCCCGACGCCGACCACGACGACGATCAGGGAACCATGTAGGGCCGGCCTGAATCGGTAGCGGACCCACACGTCATCTCCGCCTGGAGGGCAGGCGATGGCGCATCAACCACGTAGCGCGCGCCAATGGAGGGGGGAGACGGGATTCGTCTCGACGACACCAACGTAGGACATCGACACGCGGTCATCGTTCTGGTCGGATCGACGAATCTCCCACCGCGGCAGCGTCCTCGGTCGCTCACCACGAACGAGGTTCTTCGCTTCGCCCGGAATGACCCCAAGATAGGGCGAACCAAGGAAGGAGTGCCACGCCGGTCCTGGCCTCGAAGCGGCGTC
>CADCWE010000218.1 GCA_902806325.1 uncultured Thermomicrobiales bacterium
AATCGGAGATGGCAGGAACCGGGCCGCGACGGCGGCGGGCGCTGACGCGGCTGGGGTACACTTCCGGACGCAGCCCTCCGGCCGGAGTGGCGGAATGGCAGACGCACCGCACTCAAAATGCGGCGGGAAACCGTGGGGGTTCGAATCCCCCCTCCGGCACCTGGTCCTCAAACGTGGCCTGGATTCGGGGAATCCCGAGGGTCACCGGGCGACATTGCCGCGACGTTGCCGCATGGCGCTCACGACGCCGCCTCGCGGTCGCCGTCGATGGCCGCGTCGAGGCGGTCGGCGGGGCGGCGCCCCGCTGCATGTCCGGGGTGACGTGCGACGAGCGGTTCGGGGTGATCCCGACGTCGCTGGGCCCTAGCCGATCGAGCGCGATCTTCGGGCGCTCGCCGGCGGCCAGGAGCAGGGTCGCGCTGGTGTGGCGGAGGCCGTGGAAGCGGATCGGCGGCCCGCCCGCCGCCGCGACGAGCTTGCGGGACCTGCCGATCAGGCTGTTGACGGGCAAGTTCGCCAACGGCGCCATCGGGTCGGTCCCGACCAGCGTCGTCACCGTCGGCAACTCCCCGAGGATCGAGGTCCGGCTCTACGGCTCGAAGGGCGCGATCATCACCCGCCCGGTGCAGCAGTTCGGGAGCCCCGAAACGATCAAGGCGGCGACCTCGGACGCGGTCGCGTTCAAGGAGCCGGTGGTGCCGGCCCGCTTCTACCCCGCCGGCGGCAACGCCCGCAAGGAGTGGCGCACCCTCTACTACGCCAACCCGATCAAGAACGTCCTCGACGAGCTGACCACCGGCACGGCGGAGAACCAGGGCGGCTTCGACGACGGCGCCTGGGTCCGGGAGGTGACTCCACACCGGCGGCTGACCCTGACCGAGGCGGCGGCGTTCTCCGAGCGCGAAGCGGGAATGCCCCCGGCCGCGGCCCGCGGCGAGGCGGTCAAGAACGCGACGTTCCCTGGCGCGGCGATGATGTACCCGATCGGCACCGACGCGATGCGGGACCTGCGCCGGCGGCTGGCGGCGATCGAGGGTGCGTCCTTCTCGCCGCGCACGTTCCACGACCGGTTCTTAGGCTACGGCGCGATCCCGGTCTCGTTGATCGCGACCGCGATGGCCGGGGGACGGGAGCGGACCGGGTCGCCGGCCTGACCCGTCCGCGCCCGCTCAGTAGAGGCGCGCCTTGTCGAGCGCCGGCTCCATGCGGTCGAGGCGCCCGTCCAGGTAGAAGCCGAGGTTGCGGACGAAGCGATCGGTCAGCTTGGCGTTCTCGGTGTCGGCGGTGCTGGCCGAGTGGGGGCAGACCAGCACGTTCGGCAGGTCCCAGAACGGCGAGGTGGGGGGGAGCGGCTCGGCGCGGAAGACGTCGAGCGCGGCGAGGCCGATCCTGCCCGCCCGCAGCGCCTCGACCAGCGCGTCCTCGTCGACCACCGCGCCGCGGGCGATGTTGACCAGCACGACCCCGGGCTTGAGGATGGCGATCGCCTCCCGGTCGAGCAGGTTGTCCGTTTCGGGGGTGTGGGGCGCGCAGAGGACGACGCAGTCCGCGCCGGCCAGCATCGCGTGGAAGTCCCCCCGGGCGAACAGGCGGTCGACCCCGAGCGCCGCCGCCCGGTCCGGGTCGTGGGCGCGGGCCATCGCCCAGACGGTCATCCCGAAGCAGCGGGCGACCTGGGCCACCTTGCGGCCGATGCGCCCGGGTCCGACGATGGCCATCGTTTGCCCGTCCAGTTCGCGGGCGCAAAACCGCTCCCAGCGGTGGGCGCGCTGCTCGTCCTGAAGGTGGCCGACCCGCTTGGTGTGGTGCAGCAGGGCGGCGAAGACGAACTCGGTCAGCGGTTGGGCGTGGACGCCGCTGGCGGTGGTGACCAGGAGGTCGCTGTCGGCCAGCCCGAGCCGCTGCACGTACTGGCCGACGCCGGCGGAGGTGGTCTGGACCCAGCGCAGCCGGGGCGCCAGCTCCAGGAGCGGTTCGGACTCGCCGAGCGGAAAGTCCCACAGCACCTCCGCCCGCCGCAACGCCGCGTGCCACTCCCGTTGCTGCTCCGGCGACCGCCGCCAGCCGGGTGAGCCGCCGTGGTCGCCGGGGAAGCGGATCGGCGGCAGCAGATCGGGGCGGTAGACGGTGTCGACCCGGCCCGCGAACGCCCCGGCGATCCGCGCCGCGTGGTGTTCCTCCAGGGGCGACGCGATCAGCACCGTCGGGCGGTCGCCCGCCCCGGCCCGGTCGAGCGGTTGTCCGGGTCCTGCCGCCATCGTTGCTGGTGCCTCCGTCGCCGCGACCGGCGGACGATCCCCTTCTGGGGCACGGTTGGGGTCGGATCGGGGGCCGCGCCGGGCAACGACGGCGGGGAGGAGGGGGCGCCGGGCGAGCGTGAGGGTCGCACCGGACCGCGAGGGCGTCAACCGCGGCGACCGGTTCCGAGGAGTCCCGTCCGCGTCGGATGTGCTACCGTGCCCCGCCGTTCGGCCTTCGTCCACCGGACGCGAGGGAGCCAAGGAGCCACCTCCATGCTCGGCGACGCCACGCTCCACTACGCCGAAGGGCTGACCGCGGCGCTGCTCGGGTTGGACGCCCTCTACGCCGCCGAGCGCGGCACGAACGCGCGGTCCGGCGGCGGGGACATCGAGCGGCTGGTGGTCCTGAACCTTTCGACCACCCACGCGCCCGAGCCGTTCGCCGACTACGCCGCCGCGCGCGCCCGGTTCGCCGAACTCGGGGCGCGGTCCGGCGACCTGCCGGAGGCCGACCGCCGCCGCTACGACGCCCAAACGTGTGCCAGCGCGATCGCGTTTGCCCGCTGGCGGACCGGCGGGCTCGCCTTCCCGGACCAGATCGCCGGCTTCCTCCCCGTCCCGGCCGGACCCGCGACCGCGGCCGAGCTGGACGGGTTGCGCGGGGAGATGCGCGACGTGCTGGTCGAGCTTGGGTACGGGGGAGCCCGGAGGACCAGTTCGGCGCCTGGGAGGCGCGCCACCGGGTGCCGCCGGTCGCGGTCGCGGGCACGCTCAACGATCTGCTCTCCGACGCCTGGGACCGCACCGTCGAGCGGATGGAGATCCCGGCGGGGAAGCGCGACGGGATGCGCGTCGAGACGGTCCGCGGCGTACCCTACAACGCGATGTGCGACGACGCGCGGCGCCTGATCCGGCTCAACCTGGACCCGACGCTGACCCTGTTTGGGCTTCGCCACCCGGCGGTCCACGAGGGCTACCCGGGGCACTCCGTCCAATTCCGGCGCCGGGAGGCGGAGTACGCCGCCGGGCGGGTCCCGGCCGACGCGCTGCTCTCGGTCGTCAACACCGCCAGCTCCTCGGTCTTCGAGGGCATCGCCGACGCGGGGCTGGACCCGATCGGCTGGCAGACGGAGCCCGACGACCGGGTGGGCGCGCTGCTGGCCCGGTACCGCTCCGGGATCGGCACCCGCGCCGCCTGGCGGCTGCACGCCGAGGGTTGGCCGCCCCAGCGGGTGCGGGACGGGTTGCTGCAAGACGCCCTGGTCGGCGGCGAAGGCTGGGTGGACACCCGGATGCGTTTCGTCTCGGCCGACGACCGCGCCGCCCTGATCTGGTCCTACTGGTGGGGCGAGCCGAGCGTGGCCGCGGTCTGGCGGCGGATCCGGGAGACGCCGGACCGGTGGCCGGCGTCCGTCGCCGCCTACGCCTACGATCGGATGCACTCGCCCGCCAGCATCGCCCTGTTCCCCGGTTGACGGCCGACCCGAGCACCGGCAAGCACCAGCCTGGGGGTCGAGGGTTTGGTCGCCGGTCGCGTCCCGGGCCGAGCCGATGTCGATCCCCTCGCGCTACAGAACCCGTTGCCGCGACCGAGCGCAGAACGCAGCACGTGAGACGGATGCCGCAACACCGGTCCAGGCACCACGCACCGCCGTACCGCGGTCGCCGTCCGTCGCCTCGGACGCGCCCGGTTCTGCGTTGTCCGAACCCGAGGTCGGGGACGATCGGTCTGGCGTTGGTCGTCAGACGAACCGGCGCCGCAACAGCCACGGGGGGTGATCGCATTCCGCTCGGAATTGGCAATGCGCCGGGGGAGCGCGCCCGAGGTCGGACCCGACGCCGACGGGGTCGCGGGCCGGCGCGGTCAGCCCCGATCCCGCCCGGTGGACCGGTCCACGACCGCGGCCAACGACCAGCCGTAGACCGCGTGGGCCACGACCGTGACCGCCGCCCGCGTCGTCCGGTCGTGGGGCACCGGCGGGTACAGCCCAAGGGCGGGCATCACCCCGCCGTAGGCGGCGGTCCAGAGCGCCGCCCCGTAGGCGAGGCCGGCGGCGCCCGGCGACCGCGGCAGCAGGGGACGGACCGCGACGAAAAGCGCCCCCCCGGCCGCGCCAAACGCCAGGTGGAGCCCCATCCAACCCGCGCCGAACGCCGGCCCGTCCGGAGGGGGGCTTGCCCCGACCTCCGCCGCCGCGGCGGCGGTGATCCGCGCGGGCGGCGGGGTGCGGAGCAGCCCGGCCGCGCGGCCGGCTACAAAGACCAGGGTCATCGGCGCGGTCGCCGCCAAGCCGGCGACCGCGCCGTTCGCCAGGGTGTTCATTGCTCCCCTCCCCCGATCCCGGTGCGAAGATCCCGAGCCGCCGACCCCGTATTGGCACCGGGATCGGGTCAACTCGCTCCGTTGGCCGGCACCCACCCCTGGCGTGCCACGGCCCGGCGTGGCCGCACCGTCGCGCGCTCCGCGCGTTCCCCCCCACGCGTGCGTCCGTGCGGACCGGCCGCGTCGGAACCGGGGAACGGATGAACAGCATCGCCGACCGCTCGTCGCGGCGCAAGCAAGCGGCCAGCCGCCGCAGCACGGGGCCGCGCGGCGACGGAGCCGCCCACCCGCTCCGGCGTCGCGAGCCGGGCGTCCCCGGCGTGGATGTCCCAGGGGGGGACACGGGCCGCGGCGCCGGAGAGGTGTCCGCGCGGCTCACCGGTCTCGCGCGCGATGGCGAGACGGATTCCGCGACAGCGACAGCACGGGCTGCCCCGGCAGCGCCCGTTGCCGGGACGACGCGGCGGACCGCGCGACAACCGGCCAGACGGCGTAGGGAGCCGGGGCGATGGTCGGGCAACGGCCCGTTTCCGCGCCGGGCGAAGAACCATCGGAGCGCCGGATCTCGCCGTCAAGCGGCGCCTGGCCGACGAGCCGGCGACGCCGCTTCGTCGGTCGGGGGCAAGGATCAGCTGGCGGTGCGGGTGAAGCGTTCGATCGCCCCGGTCAGCTCGCCGAGCAGCTCTTCCTGATTGGCGTGGCCGTGGTGGCAGGTGCCCAGCACGCAGCCGCGGATGTGGTCCTCCAGGACGAGGAGGCCGGCGGTCCGCGCCGCGGACATGATCGCCGAGAGCTGGGTCAGGACGTCGAGGCAGTACTGGTCTTCCTCGACCATCTTCTGCACGCCCCGGACCTGCCCCTCCATCCGGCGCAGCCGGGCGAGGATCTTGGCCTTGTCGGCGGCATACGACGTCGAGCGCCGCACCGGCGAGGACGCGGCGCCGTTCCCTTCGGACGCGGATTCGGCCGGGTTGACTGTGGTGCTGGTATCCATGCGGCAACTATACCGGCCCCGGGTATTTCGGTCAACACGTCTGGCGGTGGTTCCGCCGGCACACCGATGCCCAACGTCGGTTGACATTTATACCGGGAGGGGGTATTATTGCCATCCTATACCTACCGCAGGTATCAGTTGAGGAGATCCACCGATGACGTCCACCGATGGCCTGGTTGTTCCCACCAAGGGCCGGACCCAAGAGATCAGCCTGCCGATCACCGGCATGACCTGCGCCTCGTGTGTGCGGCGGGTCGAGAAGGCGCTGGCCAGGGTCGAGGGCGTCGCCGCGTCCGGGGTCAACCTGGCCACCGAGAAGGCGACCGTCGCCTACGACCCGGCGGTGGTCCGGCCCGAACAACTCCGGGCCGCGGTCGAGAAGGCCGGCTACGGCGTCCGGTCGCTCCCCGTCGCGCCGGCCCCGATCCCGTCGCCGACCTCCGCGCCCGCCGCTGCCGGGGTTCCCGGCGACGGCGAGGCGACCCTGCCGATCGAGGGCATGACCTGCGCCTCCTGCGTCCGGCGGGTGGAGCGTGCGCTGACCAAAATCCCGGGCGTGCGCGAGGCGAGCGTGAACCTGGCGACCGAGAAGGCGACGGTTGCCTTCGATCCCGCCGTGGTCGGTTTGCCGGGGCTGAACGCCGCGGTCGAGCGGGCCGGCTACAAGGTCGGGGCCCAACCGGGCGCGTTGCCGGTGGCGTCGCTTGGGGCGTCGCGGGCGGATGCCGGCCAAACGGAGGCCGAGCCGGTCGACGAGCGGGAGTTGGAGCGCGACCGGGAGATCGCCGACCTTAAACGGAAGTCGCTGATCGGCCTGGCGATCGGCGCGGCGATGATGGCGCTGATGTACCTGCCGCTGCCGATCGCGATGCGCAACCTGGCCCCATTCCTCCTCATCGCCGCCACCGTCGTCCAGTTTTGGGCCGGCAGGGTCTTCTACCGCGCCACCTGGGCCGCCGCCAAGCACGGCGGCACGAACATGAACACCCTGGTCGCCGTCGGCACCAGCGTCGCCTACGGCTACAGCGCCTTCGTCACCCTCTGGCCGGACGTCGCCGCCGACTGGGGCTTCGAGTTCCACCTCTACTACGAGTCGGCGGTGATCATCATCGCCCTGATCCTGATGGGCCGCTGGTTGGAAGCGCGGGCCAAGCGCCGCACCGGGGCCGCGATCAAGGCCCTGATGGGTTTGCAGGCCAAGACGGCCCGCGTGATCCGCGACGGGATCGAGCAGGACGTCCCGGTCGAACAGGTGCTGGCCGGCGATCTGGTCCGGGTTCGGCCCGGCGAGAAGGTGCCGGTCGACGGCGTGATCGTCGAGGGCCGCTCGGCGCTCGACGAGAGCATGCTGACCGGCGAGAGTCTGCCGGTCGAGAAAGGGCCGCGCGACGCGGTCATCGGCGCCACGCTGAACAAAACGGGCGGGTTCGTCTTCCGGGCGACCAAGGTCGGCCGCGACACGACCCTGGCCCAGATCGTCCGATTGGTCGAGGACGCCCAGGGCTCCAAGGCGCCGATGCAGCGCCTGGCGGACACGATCTCGTCGTGGTTCGTGCCGGCGGTGCTGGCCCTGGCCGCGCTGACGGCCGCGATCTGGTTGGTCTTCGGTCCCGATCCGCGCCTGACCTTTGCCGTCTCGGCGACCGTGGCGGTGCTGGTGATCGCCTGCCCCTGCGCCCTCGGCCTGGCGGCGCCGACGGCGATCATGGTCGGCACCGGCAAGGCGGCCGAGCACGGCATTTTGGTCCGCGGCGGCGAGGCGCTGGAACAGGCGCGCAAGATCACCGCGATCGTGCTCGACAAGACCGGCACCCTGACCCGCGGCAAACCGGCCGTCACCGGCGTGGTGCCGGCCAACGGGCGGCCGGAAGCGGACCTGCTGCGCCTGGCGGCGGCGGTCGAGGTCGGCTCCGAGCACCCGCTCGGCGAGGCGATCGTCGCCCGCGCCCGCGAGCTGGGGCTGGATCTGCCCAAGGCGACCGGGTTCGCCTCGGTCACCGGCCAGGGCGTCCGGGCCACGGTCGAGGGCCTGGACGTGGTCCTCGGCAACCGCGCCCTGATGGCCGAGGCCGGCGTCCACCTCGACGGCCTGACCGAGCGCGCCCAGGACCTGGCCCGCGGCGGCGCGACGCCGATGTACCTCGCGGTCGGGGGCGAGGCCGCCGGGCTGATCGCGGTCGCCGACACCGTCCGCCCGGAGTCGCGGGAAGCCGTGGAGCAACTCAAGGCGCTCGGTCTCGACGTCTGGATGCTGACCGGCGACAACCGGGCCACGGCCGAGGCGATCGGCCGCGAGGTCGGGATCGACCACGTCCTGGCCGAGGTGTTGCCGGAGCAAAAGGCGGCCAAGGTTCAGGAACTCCAGGCCCAAGGCAAGCGCGTGGCGATGGTCGGCGACGGCATCAACGACGCCCCGGCGCTGGCCCAGGCCGACCTCGGGATCGCGATCGGCACCGGCACCGACGTCGCGATGGCCGCCTCCGACATCACCCTGATCGGCGGCGACCTGCGGACCATCGTGACCGCGATCGCGCTGTCGCGCCGCACCGTCGGCACGATCAAGCAGGGGCTGTTCTGGGCCTTCGCCTACAACGTGGCCCTGATCCCGGTCGCGATGGGCGTCCTTTACCCTGCCTTCGAGGTGCTGCTGAACCCGGTCATCGCCGCCGCGGCGATGGCGATGAGTTCCGTCAGCGTGGTCACTAACGCGCTCCGGCTGCGCACCTTCCAGCGCCCGGCCAGCGCCCGGGAGATCCTGCACCCGCCGCTGCGGGCGCGGGTGGCGGACGCCGGCTACCTGGCGGCGATCGGGGTGTTCGCCCTGGCGATCGGCGCCGGCGCGCTCTGGCTGGGGGAGCAGAGCGGGATGGGCGTCGAGGCGTCGCACGACGCGGAGATGGAGACCGACGGCGCGGCGATGGATGAGATGGCGATGGACGCGGTCGTCGCGCCCGCGGCGGCCGGGGTGCGGGTCGCCTGGAGCAGCGAACCGGCCGCCACGAGCCCGGGCCAGCCGGTCACCTTCGCCTACCGCGTCAACGACGATGCGACCGGTGCCGCGGTCACCGATCTGCCGCTCGACCACGAGCGCCCGATGCACCTGATCCTGACCAGCCGGGACCTCGGCCAGTTCCAGCACATCCACCCCGAACTCGGGAACGACGGCGCCTACCGGGTCACCACGACCCTGCCGGAAGCCGGGACCTACCGCCTGTATGCCGAGTTCGGCCACGGCGGGAAAACGGTCCTCGATCGGCGGGAGGTGGTCGTCGGCGGGGCGCGGGGCGGCGCCGCGGACCTCGTCCCCGACCTGGCGCCGAAGACGGTCGACGGTCTGACCGTGGCCCTGACCGGACCGGACACGGTCGAAGCCGGCGAGGCGGCGCGCTTCACCTTCACCGCGACCGAGGACGGCCGACCGGTGACCGACCTCGCGCCCTACCTCGCCGCCGCGGCCCACGTTGCGATCGTCTCCGAGGACGGCGCCGGGTTCGCCCACACCCACGGGGAAGTCGTCGCGGCGGCCGACGACCACGCGGCGGACGAGGCGGAAGAGGCGGAGGAGACAAACGACGCGCACGCCTTGCCGGCCGCGTTCGGACCGGAGGTCGGCTTCGCGTACACCTTCCCCAATCCGGGGCGCTACAAGGTTTGGGGGCAGTTCAGCCGCGGCGGCGAGGTGGTGACCGTACCGTTCGTCGTCGAGGCGCGGTAAGCGAAGGCACCGCGAAAGGAGGCGACGACGATGACCGACCAAAGGCCGGCGACGACCGTCAAGGACCCGGTCTGCGGCATGGACGTCGATCCGGCGACCGCCAAACACGCCACCGAGTACCAAGGGCAAAACGACTACTTCTGTAGCCTGATGTGCCGGAAGGCGTTCGAGGACAACCCGGGCCAGTATCTCGGACGACAAGACGCAGGACCGACGGCGAGCCGCTAACGTTCCCGACGATCACACCACGAAGTGTCCGAAGAACCGGGTCCGGGGGGTGTTCCCCGGACCCGGTTTTTGTTGGCCCAATCGCTCTTGACGATTATACCCCCATAGGGTATAATCGGTTCATGATACCCCGTGCCGGTATACACGACGGACCGGCGAGCGCGTCCCCCTTTTTGGGGGCAGGAGCGTCACCATGAACGTCAACACGGTCACGGGTGATTCGCCCGCGCGCGTTCTCGCGCACCCATTCCTGTCGCAGCCCCGGACCCTGGATGCCCTGGGGTATCAAAACGGCCCCCGAGGGTTGGCGGCCCACCTGCGGGCGTGGCTTGGCGCCGGATTGCCGGCGGAAGGGTTTAGGCTCGTCGTCTGGTCGGGGCACGACGAGCCTGGTTGGGACGGGCAGACCGCCTTCGGGCAGGGCATCGAAAGCCCAGACGGAACGCTCCTCTCCCTTTCTCCCACCGTCGTTGCCGACGCGCGGGTGATCGACCGGCAGCGCGTCGCGGCGGCCCTGGGCGCGCCGGATGCAGCGATCACGGTGCCGGCCGCCCTGGGTCGCCCGGATCTGCACCTCGGGCGCGCGGTGTTCCGGTGGTCCGAGCAACCGGCGCGGCTGCCCGAGGCCGGCGAATGGGTCGAGACGACCGATCCGCGTCTTCCCGCCTGGCTTCGCCCGTTTAACGGCGGCGTCTTGGTCGCCTGGGACGAGCGAGGGCGATACGCCGCCGGCGTCGGCGTCAAGCGGCACAACCGCCACGCCCACGAGCTCGCGGTCGCAACCGACCCGGCGCACCGGGGGCGCGGCCTGGCCCGGCTGCTGGTGGCCCAAGCGGCCTGGCGGATCATGGATCAAGGAGCATTGCCCTTGTACCTGCACGAAACCGGCAACCCGGCATCGGCGCGGGTCGCCGAGGCCGCCGGGTTCCCAGACCGCGGTTGGCGGGTGCTCAACGTTCTCCCCGCGCCGCGCTTCCACGCCTGATCCGATCCTTCCGAAGGGACGCACCACAATGAACGCGCAGACGACCCGCCCCGGCGATCACCACCCCGACCACCACGCTCCCGCCGCGCACGAAGCGTCCGCGACCGTGCATCGCGGCGACCTTGGCGATCCGCACGACCTCGACCACCAGGCGCTGGCCGGCGACGGTCACACCGGCCACGACCGGCATGCCGGTCACGGCGGGCACGACAAGCACGCCGGCCACGACCCGGACATGTTTCGGCGCCGGTTCTGGCTCAGCCTGCTCCTCTCGCTGCCGATCGTCTTCTGGAGCGAGATGGTCCAGGAGTGGCTCGGCTACACCGCGCCGGAGTTCGCCGGCAGCGACTTGATCGGCCCGGTCCTGGGGACGGCCGTCTTCCTTTACGGCGGTCTCGTCTTTCTCAAGGGAGGATGGCAAGAGCTGCGGGACCGCGCGCCGGGGATGATGCTCCTGATCTCCCTGGCGATCGGCGTTGCCTTTGTCGCGAGCGGCGCGACCACCCTCGGGTTCTTCGACCTCGAGTTTTGGTGGGAGCTGGCGCTTTTGGTCACGATCATGCTGCTCGGGCACTGGCAGGAGATGCGGGCGATCGGCCAAGCCCAAGGCGCCCTCTCCGCCCTGGCCGCGCTGTTGCCCGACGAGGCCGAGCGCGTGACCGCCCACGGCACCGAGTCCGTCCCCCTGGCGGCGCTGCGCGCCGGCGACGTCGTGCTGGTCCGTCCCGGTGGCCGGGTCCCGGCCGACGGGACGATCGCGGACGGCCAAGCCGAGCTCGACGAGTCGATGATCACCGGCGAATCGCGCCCGGTCGAGAAGGGCGCCGGCGACAAGGTCGTCGCCGGCACGGTCGTGGCCGGGTCCGCGCTGCGGATCCGGGTCGAGGCGCTGGGCGAGGAGACGGCGCTGGCCGGGATCCAGCGTCTGGTCGCCCAGGCGCAGGCGTCGCGCTCCCGCGCTCAGGCGCTGGCCGACCGTTTCGCCGCCGCGCTCTTCTACCTCGCCGTCGGCGCCGGGGTCGTCACCTTCGTCGTCTGGTCGTTGCTCGGCGACACCGAGGCGGCGGTCACCCGCACCGTGACCGTCCTCGTCATCTCCTGCCCCCACGCCCTGGGCCTGGCGATCCCGCTGGTGATCGCGCTCTCGACCGCGATCTCCGCCAAGCAGGGCATCCTGGTCAAGGACCGCCTTGCCCTGGAGCGGATGCGCCTGGTCGACACCGTCCTCTTCGACAAGACCGGGACCCTCACCCGCGGCCAGCACGTCGTCAGCGGCGTGGTCGCCAGCGACGGTGGCGACGACGCCGTGCTGGCCCTGGCGGCGGCCGTCGAGGCCGACAGCGAGCATCCCCTCGCCCGCGCGATCGTCCGCGCCGCCACGGACCGCGATCTCGTTGTTCCCAAGGCGACGGCCTTCCGCGCCGTCGCCGGACGCGGGGTCGAGGCGACCGTCGACGGGTCGACCATCGCGGTCGGCGGTCCGGCCATGCTGCGGGAGCGCCGGCTCGCGGTGCCGCCGGGATTGGGCGACCAATCCGTGGCCTGGCAGGATCGCGGGGCCGCGGTGCTCCACGTCGTGCGCGACGGCCGGATCGTCGGGGCCATTGGCCTGGAGGACCAGATCCGGCCCGAGTCCCGCCGAGCGATCGCGGCGCTGCACGACCAGGGGGTGCGGGTGGTGATGATCACCGGCGACGCCCGCCCGGTGGCCGAGGCGGTCGGCCGGGACCTGGGCGTGGACGAGGTCTTCGCCGAGGTGCTGCCGGAGGACAAGGAGGGCAAGGTCGCGGAACTGCAACGCCGGGGGGCGACGGTGGCGATGGTCGGCGACGGGGTCAACGACGCCCCGGCCCTGGCCCGGGCCGACGTCGGGATCGCGATCGGCGCCGGCACCGACGTCGCCATCGAGTCGGCCGGGGTGATCCTGGCCACCAGCGACCCGCGGGCCGTGGTCGGGGTGCGCGCGCTCTCCCGCGCGTCGTACCGCAAGATGGTCCAGAACCTCGGCTGGGCGGCCGGCTACAACGTGGTGGCGATCCCGCTCGCGGCCGGTGTCCTGGCCCCGATCGGGTTCACGTTGGCGCCGGCGGTCGGCGCGGTGCTGATGAGCGTCTCGACGATCGTCGTCGCGCTGAACGCCCAACTGCTGCGCCGGCTCGATCTGCGCCCGTAACACGGCGCGCCGAGGCGGCGAACCACCGACAATACCCCAATAGGGTATAATGTTCGGGTCGGTACCCGATCGAGGGTCCGTCGAGCGACACCACGGAGGCATCATGAACAGCACCATCGAGCGGGCGACCCTGACGGCGCCGGACATCTCCTGCGGCCACTGCGTGGCGACCGTGAAGGAGGCCGTCGGAGGTCTCAGCGGCGTCAGCGCCGTCGACGCGGACGCCGACACGAAGCAGGTGCAGGTCAGCTACGACCCGAACCGGGTTTCGATGGACCAGATCGCGGCGACCCTGAGCGAAGCCGGGTATCCGGTCCAGCTCTAACCGCACGCAGGGTATCGCGGGCGACACGAGGCAACGGGGGCGCGGCTTACCGCGTCCCCGTTGTGCCGCCCAACGCGACCCGAAGACCACGCGCGCCGCGGCCGGCGGGGGAACCTCGTCGCCGCGAGGGGGCAGTGCCACCATCGGGATGGGCCGATCCGGCAACGGGCGGACCCCCGTGTCCGCCCCTACACCCCTGTTGGGATCACCCGGACACGTTGTCGGGCCACGCCGCCCGCTGGGTTCGTCCTACACCGTTGTCGGGATCACTGGGCAGATTGTAGGGGCGGACCCCCGTGTCCGCCCCGCTCGGCGACCCCAACGATCGACATTCACACAGCTCGCTCGCAGCGGCCGGCTTACCGCCGCAGGTGCGGGTCGAGCACGTCGCGCAGGCCGTCGCCGAGCAGGTTGAAGCCGAGCACGACCAGCGTGATCGCCAGACCGGGGTAGAGCATCAGCCGCGGCGCGCGCTGGAAGAAGAGCCGGCCGTCGTTGAGCATCGTCCCCCACTCCGGGGTCGGGGGCTGGGCGCCGAGGCCGAGGAAGCTGAGGCCGGAGATGGCGAGCATCAGCGCGCCCAGTTCCAGCGTCGCCAGCACGATGACCGAGGGGATCACGTTCGGCAGGACGTGGCGGAGGATGATGTGCGGCGCCGGGGCCCCGACGCAGTGGGCCGAGGTCACGAACTCGCGCTGGCGCATGCTCATCGTCAGCCCGCGGATCACGCGGGCGTAGTCGACCCACCAGACGGCGACCATGCCCAGCATCACGTTGCGCAGGCTTGGGCCGAGCATCCCCACGATCGCCAGGGCGAGGACCAGGCTTGGGAAGGCGAGGAGGACGTCGACGACGCGCATCAGGACGTCGTCGATCAGGCCGCCGAAGTAGCCGGCGACGAGCCCGATCGCGACGCCGATGGCGACGATCGCCGCCGCCGCGAGGAACGCCGTGCCGAGGGTCCACCGCGCCCCGTGGATCAGACGGCTCAAGACATCGCGGCCGAGGTTGTCGGTGCCGAGCCAGTGCTCGGCGCCCGGCGAGGCAAGGATGGCCGTGGCGTCCACCTCGGTCGGGTCGCGGGGGGCGACGAGCGGCGCGGCGATCGCCACCAGGGCGAACGCGGCGACGATGAACAGACCGGCGACCGCCGTGCGATCGCGGAAAAACCGGCCGAGCAGCCCGCGCCGCGGCGGTCGCGCACCCCAGGCGCGGCGGTCGCCGCCGCGCTGGGCAAACCTGACGCGACGGACCGACAACTCGCCCATGGGGTCCCCGAGCCAATCAGCGGGCGAGCCGGATGCGCGGATCCAGCAGGCCGTACGACACGTCGACGATCAGGTTGATGAGCAGGAAGACGCTGCCCATAAAGACGACGAACCCCTGAATCACGGGGTAGTCGCGGTCGAAGATGGAATCGAGCACGTACTTGCCGATCCCGGGCCAGGCGAAGATCGTCTCGACGATCACCGCCCCGCCGAGCAACCCGGCGAACCGGAGGCCGACGACCGTCGTCACCGGAATCAGCGCGTTGCGCAGCGCGTGCCGCAGGTTGACGGCGCGGGGCGACAGCCCTTTGGCCCGGCCGGTCCGGATAAAGTCCTGCCCCAGCACGTTCAGCATCTCGGAGCGGGTCAGCCGCATCAGGGTCGCGGTGCTCGCCAGGCCGAGGGTCAGCGACGGCAGCACGAGGTGCCGCCACGTTCCCTGGCCGGCGACCGGCAGGACCTGCAAGCGGACCGCAAACGCCAGGATCAGCAGGTAGGCGACCCAGTAACTCGGCATCGCCGCCGAAAACAAGGCCACGACGCGGGACAGGTGGTCGACCGGCGAATTGCGCCAGACGGCCGCCATCATGCCCAACGGCAGCGCCACCAGGATTGCGCCGGCGAGGCCGAGGGCGGCGATCTGGAGCGTGCGCGGGAAGCGTTCGAGCAGCGCCCGGGCGACCGGCTCGCCCGTCCGGTACGACGTGCCGAGGTCGCCGGTGACCGCGCCGCCGAGCCAGCGCGCGTAGCGCACCGCGAAGGGGGCGTCCAGGCGCAACTCGTCCCGCGTCTGACGCACCTCCTCGGCGGTCGGTTGTCGGCCCAGGTCGCGCTGGAGCATCAGCCGCGCCGGGTCGCCCGGCGTCAGATTCGCCAGCCCGAAGGCGACGAACGAGATCCCCAGCCAGACCGGGACCAGGTAGCACAACCGGCGCAGGAGGTAGCGGGTCACGGTGGCGCGTTCATCCCGTGACGGAGACGCCGGTCCAGCGCTGGTTCACCCCGGACGGGTGGGCCTCGAACCCCTGGACGTTGGCCGCGACGCCGTACAGCCGGTACGTTCCCGCCAGCGGGATGACCACGAACTCCTCGTCGATCAGCACCCGCATCGCGGCGGCGGCCGCTTCCTGGACGGCTTCGGTCGAGGTCGCCGAGCGGCACTCCTCGATGTGGGCGTCGAAGGCCGCGCCGGGCGCGAAGGCGTTGCCGTACATCGCCGACTCGGGGTCGCCGTTGGGATCCGGCGAATAGAACAGGAGGTCGGGCAGGAAGCAGGGGTTGCCGTCGTTTTGGGCCCCGGCCTCGGCCCAAAGGTCCCCTTCCCCGGTGGCCAGCCGCGCCTCGTAGGTGGCGGTGTCGGGGGTTTGCACGATCTCGAGCGCGATCCCGATGTCTTCCAGTTGCGCCTGCACGAACTCCGGCATCGGCTTGTGGATCTCGGCGTTCGGGAAGCCGACGATCATCGTCAATTTCAGTTCTCGGCCGGCCTTGGTCCGGATGCCGTTGTCGCCGGGGACCCAGCCGGCGGCGTCGAGGAGCTGCTTCGACCGCTCCGGGTCGAAGGTCGTGCCCTGGACGCCGCCGGCGGCGGGACCGAGGATCGCCGGCGGGATCATGGTCTGGCTCGGCTCGGCGTTGCCCTGCCAGACCCCGGAGACGATCGCGTCCTTGTCGATCGCGTGGGCGAGGGCCTCCCGCACGGACCGGTCCTGGCCGATGTCGTAGGGTTCCGCCCCGTGGATGTTGACGTAGAGCGCCTCGTAGGCGCCGACCTGCGACGTGCCGAGCGTGAAGTCGCCCAGGGTCTCCAGTTCCCCCGCTGACTCCTTCGGCACCTCGTAGACGAGGTCGACCTCGCCCGACTGCAACGCCAGCAACCGGGTCGTGGCGTCCGGGATGAAGCGGAAGGTGATCCGCGACAGCGCGGGCTTGTCGCCCCAGTAGCCGTCGTAGGCCTCGACGACGTAGCGGTCTTCCTTGGCGTACTCGACCTCTCTGAACGGGCCGGTGCCGATGCGCGCCTCCGCCGGCTCGGAGTTCGGCGCGACGATGCTGTTGACCGGATGGTTCAGTTGCTGGACGAGCTGGCGGTTCGGGCGGATCGGGGTGATCTCGACCGTGAAGTCGTCGATCACCTGGGTGGAATTCTCGTCGACGCCGATCGATCCCCCGCCCGCCAGGGCAATCCGGTTCAGCGACCACTTGACCGCCTCGGCCGTGAACGGCGTGCCATCGTGGAACGTCACGCCCTGGCGCAGGATGAAGCGGAAGGTGTTCGGTTCGACGAACTCCCACGACTCCGCCAACAGCGGCTCGACCTGGTAGTCGGGTGTCAGGCGGACCAGGGACTCGAAGATGTTGGTGTTGACCGCGTACATCCCGATCGTGGCGCGGTTGGGTTCGGTGCGGTACGCATCCGCCGTCGCGCCGACGATCAACTCGCCGCCGGGGGCGTCCTGGGCCAGCACAGACGCACCGTATCGTCTGGTGATGATCCCCCCGAGCGACGCCACGCCCGCGGTGGCGCCGGCGAGCTGGACGAAGCGGCGTCGCGTCACCGACGGTTGGAGCTGCTCACGGTCGTTCATCGATCGTTCCCTCCCCCAATTGTCCGACAACTTGCCCGACAACACGGCGCGCCTCTCGGAGGCAGCACCGCGCGTTGATCCGCCCAAGCGTTCTCCTACCATACCCCCCGGTCCTATTGCAGTCAACGCCGACACGATCGCCAATGCGCAGGCGATGCAGTCGGGGAGTGCCGTCCGGTCGATCGCGTCTGGGTACTCGAATTGCAGAGCGGGCGAAACGCCGCAGCCGATCGCGAGCAAGGACCCCCATGGACCGCACGAGTTGCGACGTGACCACCGCACCGCGAGATCCGAGTGCGCGGCACCGATCGCTTCTCGGCTTGGTCGTGGTCTTGGTGCTCATCGGGCACGACGCGGTCATGGCCGGCGATGTCCACGCCGCCCCGCGTGGCCCGCGCGCGCCGCACGCCGCGCCCGACCGACCACCGAGCGCGCTGCCCACCGCCTCCTGCTCCAGGATCGAGTACCCCGGCCACGTGGTCGGCGACGCAGCCCCGGAGCCGGAACCCGGAACGGACCAAGACGGTGCCTTTCCTTCCGGCGGCGAACCCCGCGTTGTGGCGGCGTTCCCGATCGTCTCGGTCGCGCCACCTCCGATCCTGCCGCTGCTCGGCGTCCCCGCAGTGGTCGCACCCACGGTGCCGCCGAGCGTCCGCCGCGCGCTGCTCCAGTACTACCGGATTTAGGCCGGCGACCCGACAACCGCGACTGCCGCGGAATGTTGTTCCGCAATTATTGCCGCGCCGCTGCGGGCGCGGCGTGAGGATGGAGGGTTCGTCGGTGACGATGACCAAGGTTACCCGGTGGCCGCTGACCGTTGCGCTGCTGCTCGGGTTCGCGTTCTCCCTGTTGCCGGCCCGCCATGGTGCGGTCGTTGCCCGGCAGGCGGCGACTCCGGTCGGCGACTACTCGTGCGCCAAGGCGACGCCCGCGGTCGCCACCCCCGCGATGGACGGCATGGCCATGGGCACGCCAACGGCGGGCATGGACATGGCGATGGACCTCGAGTTCGACCAGCTCTACATCGACCTGACGATCCCCCACCACGAGGCCGCGAAACGCAGGCCACCCATCCGGAGATCGCGGACCTCGCGACGCGGGTCATCGCCGACCAGCGACGGGAGATCGCGAAGCTTTCGGCGATCCGGGTGGAGTTGACCAGCGCAACGCCGCCGGCCGGTTAGCCGCTCGATCCGGACGGCGTTGCCGCTGATCCGGGCGGAACACATGCACCGGGGACGATGCCCGTGTTCCGCCCGGATGGCGGAACCGTAACCCCACGGACCGCCGCGGATACCCGTGCGATCATGGCACGCATGCTCCGCGTGATGCGCTCGCGATCCTTTCGGGTCGGGCCGCTACGCCGAGAGCCGGCAAGCGCGGGCGCGGCGGCCAAGCCGATCCGCTCCGGTCCCTCAGCCCGTTCGCTTCCAGCCCCGCGCCGCCCAGGCCCGGCCGATCAGGGCGATCGTGCCGTCCGCGGCGGTCGGAAGCGTGAACCGCAGCCGCTCCCGGAGCGCCGCCTTCCGTTCGTCGTCGAGCGCGGATACATAGCGCTGGGGACCGGCCGGACCGGCCAGCGTATGCGGCAGCCAGTAGTCGTCGAGGTCCCGAAAATCCATCGGTAGGTCGATCGCGCCGACCTCGACATCGCTCAGCCCGGCCGCGCGAAACAGGGCCGCGAGCGGATCGGGCCGGCAGATGTGATAGTGCGCGCGCGGATCGTGGGTCGCCGCGTCGGCATCCGTTGCCCCGACCGCGTCCCAAAAATGCCGCATCAGTTGCATCTCGCCGCCGTAGTCCCAGACGTAGGCGCCGACCGCGCCGCCGGGGTGGGCGGCGCGCGCCATCTCGGCGACCGCGAGGGTCGGATCCGGGACGTGGTTCAAGACGAGCCCGGCGACCACCGCGTCGTAGCGGTCGGTGGCCACCGGAAGGGCGCGCGCGTCGCCGACCTCGAAGCGGGCGCGCGGATCGGTGACGCGGGCGGTCGCGGTCTCGACGAACTCGGGCGAGGGATCGATCCCCAACACCGCGCTCGGGTCGGCCGCGTCGAGTACGGCGGCGGAGAGGGCGCCGGTGCCGCAGCCGACATCCAACCACCGGCCCGCCGCCGGGACCGCAAACCAGGCGATGAACGCCCGCGCCATGGGGCGACTCCATCGTCCCATGTAGGCCTCGTAGCCATCGGTGCCTCCCCAGACGCCGGACCCGGGCGAATTGGCCATACGGTCTCCCTTCAGCGGTCGACGATTCGTTCGATGCGGCCGCTGGTGCGCAGCATAACGGGGCCCGCCACGGGTGCGCGCGACCATCGGTCAAGGCTGCCGTGGCGAGGGGTGCGGTGGGCTTGGCAACGAGTGGCGCCGACCGGGCTGGTCGGACGCCTCGTGGTCCGGGGCCGGTTCTCCGAGGGCTCGCGCCACGACCCGAAACGCCCGGATCACGGCCTCGCGCTCCGCCTCCGGGATCCGCGCGACGAGGCTCGCGAAGTGCGCGGACCGCGCGGCGGCGACCTCCGCGGCCACCCGCCGGCCCGGCCCGGTGAGCCGCAGCAGCACCATCCGCCCGTCGGCCGGGTCGCGGGTTCGCT
>CADCWE010000219.1 GCA_902806325.1 uncultured Thermomicrobiales bacterium
AACTGAGAGACCAACCCGACGCAAAAGAGCATCGGCGTGGTGAACCGTAAATGGCCCCGCCACATCGTCGAGGTCCAGTTGAGAATTTTGACCCCGGTCGGGATCGCGATCAGCATCGTCGAGGAGGCGAAGACCGCGTTCGGGGTCGGCCCGAGGCCGGTGGTGAACATGTGGTGGACCCAGACGCCGAAGCCGAGGAAGGCGATCGCGCTGGTCGCGTAGACCATCACCGCGTAGCCGAAGAGCGGCTTGCGGGAAAAGACCGGGATCACCTCGGAGACGATGCCGAAGGCGGGCAGGATCAGGATGTAGACCTCCGGGTGGCCGAAGATCCAGAACAGGTGCTGCCAGAGCAGCGGGTCGCCGCCGGTCGAGACCATCACCCCGTTCTCGATGATCGAGGGGATGTAGAAGTGGGTGCCGACGAAGCGGTCGAAGCTGAGCAGGATCAGGGCGACGGTGATCGCCGGGAACGCCATCACGATCAGGATCGAGACGATGAAGGCGTTCCAGGTGAAGAGGGGCATCCGCATCAAGGTCATGCCGGGCGCCCGCATGTTGAGGATCGTGACGATGAAGTTGAACGACGCGGCCAAACTGGCGACGCCGAGGACCTGCAACCCGAGCGCCCAAAAGTCCACGTTGCGGCCGAGCGAGAAGGCGTTGGTGACGCCGTCCATCCGCTCGGTCAGCGGGGCGTAGCCGTACCAGCCCTGATTCGGGGCGGCATTGGCGAGCCAGGAGATGGAGAGGATGGCGCCGCCGAAAAAGAAGGCCCAGAAGCTAAAGGCGTTCAGGCGCGGGAAGGCGACGTCGCGGGCGCCGATCTGGAGCGGAACCAGAAAGTTGAAGAAGGCCGACGAGAGCGGCATGATCGCGAGGAAGATCATCGTCGTGCCGTGCATGGTGAAGTACTGGTTGTAGCGCTCGGCCGAGACGAGGTCGTTCTCGGGCGAGATGAGCTGCGTCCGGATGACCATCGCCTCCAGCCCCCCGATCAGGAGGTAGGCGATCGCGGTCACGCCGTAGAGGACGCCGATCCGCTTGTGGTCGACCGTGGTCAGCCAACTCCAGATCGCCCGCCCGGCGCCGGTCCGCACCGCCGGGCGCGCGATCGTCTGCGGCTGCGCGATGGTTGCCATGCTGCTACCCCTCTACCCCTGCTCGCGCCGCGCGTGGCTGCTGCGGACTGTCTGTATTGGCGACTGGCGACTGGCGACTTCGGCCTACGGCGTCTCGGTCTCGGTCGTCGGCGCGTCCTGGATCCGGGCGTCCCCCGGGTCCTGCCCCGCGTCGGCCGGGCACGTGCCGCCGGGCAGTTTAAGGCTGCCGAGCCAGTTCGTCAGTTCCTCGATCTGCTCCGGCGGCAACGTCCCCCGCTGGATTACGGTCGACATCAGGTTGCCGCTCTTGACCGACGCCGGGTCGTAGAGCCACTGGCGCAGGTTCTCCGGCGTGTTCTTCATGACCCCGCCGGCGAAGTAGTCGCGGCAGCCAAAGAGGGTCAGGTTCGGCCCCTGGTTGTAGAGACCGCCGATGCCGGCCACATGGGGCGGGATCGGGCCGGGTTCGCCGTTGGGGCGGAGGAGCTGGTCGACGCCGTTGACGCGGTGGCAGCCGATGCAGAGGCCGAAGGAGGAGGGGGCGATGGCGACGTCGCCGGTGTTGGCCGCGGCGGCGGCGGCCTGGTCCGGCGGCGCGTTCCAGGCGGCCACCCAGGCGTCGAAACTCTCTTGGGGCTCGGCGACCACGGTGAAGCGCATCCAGGCGTGCTGCTCGCCGCAGAACTCGGTGCACTCGCCATAGTAGGTGCCGGGCTCGCGGGGGGTCATCGCCAGCCGGTTGTTGTGGCCGGGGATCACGTCCATCTTGCCGGTCAACTGCGGCACCCAGAACGAGTGGATCACGTTGTTGGAGTGGAGGCGGAAGACGACCTCTTTGCCGACCGGGACCCGGACCTCGTTCGCGGTCACGATCCCGGGCGGCTCCTCGCCCTCCGGGTTCTGGACGTTGGTCGGGTTGCCCAGCGCGTCCGGGTAGTGGATCTCCCACCACCAGTGCTTGGCGTAGACGTCGACGATCATCCCGCCTTCGTCGACCTCGTCGGCCTCGGCGTCGAACTCGTAGAGGGTGGTGATCGTCGGGATCAGGATCACCAGCAGCACGATCGCCGGGACGATGGTCCAGGTCAGCTCCAGCGTCTTGTTGCCGTGGATCTGCTCCGGCCGGTCGGCGGTGTCGGCGATGTTGGACTTGCGGAACCGGAGCGCGGTGTAGGCGATGAAGAACTGGACCAGGACGAAGACGATCACCGCCGCCCAAAAGACGATCTTGTAGAGGAACTGGATGTCGTCGGCGGTCTCGGTCCGCGGGCTGATGTGGGAATAGGGGTTCGTGTCGCCGCAGGCGGACAAGGTGAACCCGATCGCGACCAGCATCGCCAGCAGCGCGACCCCGCGCCGCCGCGACCTCGCCGCCGCCTGCCCCCGACGCGGGCCAACCCCGACCGCACCCCGCCGCGCCATGGTGTTCTCCCGCCCCGCTTCCGGCTTGAGTGCCGCCCGCCCCGGCCCGCTCCCCCGCGGCCCGCGTTGACGGGGAACGTATACCGGAGACCCCCCCAGCGGTCAAGCCACCGGGCGACGGAAGGCGTCGGGCATAGGGCACGAGGGCACGAACCGGGGGCGCGGCAGGCCGCCCCCCCCGGTTCGTGCCCCCGCCGCACCGCCAATCCCCGCCCCCGCCCGTGCTATACTCGCGCCCACGCAAACGTGTGTTCGAGATCCCGGGCGTCCCGCAATGAGACCACTCGCCCCCGACCACGCGTCTTCGGCAACCCGGGTGATCGCGCTCACCATCGCGGCTGGCGGCGGCGTGCTGGTGCTGCTCTCGGCGCTGGCGGACCAGATCGGGATCGGCGACGGCGAAGGGTTCGGCTGGAAGCAGCTAATCGGCGTCATCGTCGGTCTGGTGGTGCTGCTGCTCGGCCTCGCCTGGGGATTCCCGCACGGCCCCAGTGGCGGGCCGGACGATCTGCCGGAACCGAGCGACTGACGCACCGGTCGGCATCCGGAGCTTGCAGGCAGAGCCACGGGCGCGCCGCCGAACCGTTCGGTGGCGCGTCGTGCTGTCAGGGACGACCCGCGCACGGACACGGTAAAGGACGAGGTTCGGCCACGATGAGCGACGGTTCCCCCGCGACCCCCGGTCTAGCCGATGCCGCAACGGCCACCGCCACCACTCCCGCCACCGCTCCCGCGACCGCCGGCGGGAGCGACCGCACCGGCGACCCCGGGAACGGACGACGCAATGGGTTGCCCGTCGCCGGGGCCGGGATCATCGCCCGCGAGGAGCGCCAAACGGTCGAAGCGATCACCGCCGCGCTGGCGGAACTCGGGTTGGCACCGCCGCGGCCCCTGGATCTGCGGCCGATCCCGTTTGCCGGCACCTGGGGCGCCGCGACCTCGGTCTGCCGCGCCCTGGCCAGCGACCTGGTGGCGCGGGACCTCGACGCCGCCGGTGAGACCGACGGGCTGTCCAAAAAGGAGATCAAGCGGCGGGTCAACGAGGCGGTCCCGGCGCGGTCGCAACAGTTGGCCGAGCAGGTGGCGGCCGGCATCCTGGCCCAGCCGGAGCGGCGCTTTGCCGCCGTCGAAGCGGTCAACGGCTACGTCAACATCTCCTTCGACGCCAACGCCGTCGCGGCCCGCCTGATTGGCGAGGTGCTGTCGCTTGGTGCCGGCTACGGCCGGGGGGAAGCGCGGCCGGAGCGGGTGATGATCGAGCACTCCCAGCTCAACACCCACAAGGCCGCCCACGTCGGCCACCTGCGCAACATCTGCCTCGGCGTCGCGCTGACCAAGATTATTGACGCGGCCGGCTACCGGACGATGCCGGTCACCTACATCGGCGACATCGGGATGCACGTCGTCAAGTGCCTGTGGTGCTACGAGCGATTCCATCCCGGCCAAGAACCGGAAGACCCGGCGGCGCGCGGGCGCTGGCTGGGCGAGATCTACGCCGAGTCCGATCGCCGGCTCAACTTCCGCAAGGACGTGGTCGCGTTCGTCCAGCTCCTGTCGCGGGAGGACCAGGTCTTCGTCGGCGCGATCGACCGCCTCCTGAAGTATCTCTGGCGCAAGAACACCGACGGCGAGGACATCGCCTACCTGCTGGGCCGGGTGATCCAGGCCCAAGAGCTGAAGCCGGAGCTGTTCCGCGAGGACGACGTGCTGCCCAAGTTCTGGCCGCTCCTGGGCGACCAACTGCGCGACGAGGTCGAGAACCAGAAACCCTACGTCCCGGTCGAGGGCGTTCCCGACCCGACCACGACCCCCGAAGAGCGCCTGGAAACGTGGCAACGCCTGGCCGCCGACATGGACGACTGGTGGTACCAGGTCCCCGCCTGGCAAGACGAGGTCAAGGAGACGTTCCAGCGCTGGGAGCGCAAGGACCCGGACTTCGTCGCGCTCTGGGAAACGACCCGCCGGTGGAGCCTGGACGACCTGGGCCGGATTTTCGGCGAGTTCGGCGCCACCTTCGATCACTGGTTCTTCGAGAGCGGGGCCGAGGAACCGGGCCGGGCGATGGTCCAGGATCTGCTGGAGCGCGGCATCGCCGAGATCAGCGACGGCCTGCCGGTGGTCAAGATCGATCAGAAGCTCGGCCTGACCACCGAGACCTACCGCACGCTGCCGATCCTGCGCAGCGACGGCACCACGCTCTACGCGACCAAGGACCTGGCCCTGACCCGGCAGAAGTTCGACGAGTTCGGGGTCGACCGGGCGCTCTGGGTGGTGGACCTCCGCCAATCGCTCTACTTCCAGCAGATCAAGAAGATCCTCGAGCTGGCCGGCTACGAGCGCGCCGCCGACGCCGAATACGTCGGCTACGAGTGGGTGGCCCTGCCGGAAGGGGTGATCTCGTCCCGCAAGGGCAACGTGCCGTTGTTCGCAGACCTGGAGCGGGAAACGCTGGAGCGCGCCCACGCCGTGATCGCGGAGAAGAACCCCGATCTGCCGGCCGACGACAAAGAACGGGTCGCCCGTCAGGTCGGGTTGGGCGCGATCCAGTACGCGATGCTGGCACGCGACAACACCAAGGTGATCGTCTACGACCCGGAGGAGGCGCTCTCGTTCGACGGCCACGCCGCCCCCTACGTCCAATACGCCCACGCCCGCGCCTGCCGTATCCTGGAGCGCGCCGAGCGCACCGACGAGGCGACGGCGGCGACCCTCGATGGCCTCGACTTCGGCACCCTGGAACCGACCGAGCTGGCGCTGCTGCAAGCGATTGCCGCGCTGCCGGACGAGGTCCAGCGCGCGGCGGCGGAGTTCCGGCCGCTGGTGATCGCCTCCCACGTCTACGACCTGGCGAAGCGGTTCAACGACTTCTACCACGCCTGCCCGGTCCTCCAGTCGGAGGAACCGACCCGCACCGCCCGCCTCGCCCTCGTCGCCGCCACCCGCCGCGCCCTGGCGAACGAACTGGGGTTGCTGGGCATCGCGGCGCCCGAAGAGATGTAGGGGCGCGTGGCGTGCGCCCTTGTCCGGTGGGCGGGGCGGCGACGCCCCGCACGCCCGTCCCAAGATTCGATACGCCGCGCCCCGTCGAGGGCGCATGCCATGCGCCCCCAGGATGAGGTTGGCGACCTGTCCGGAAAGGATTCCTCCATTGGACCGCACCCGACCGCCCGGCCGCGGCCCGCGCCGCCGCCCGACCGCCAACCCGAACCCCGGGCCGCAGTTGGGGCCGGCGCCGCCGAAGCCGAAGACGCCCCGCGCCCCGAACGATTTCCGCCACATGGAGAAGGACCGGCCCGCCTGGCACATTCAGCCGCCCACGGCGGAAGGGTTGCTGGCGGCCCTGGGGGTGATCGAGGCGCCGTTCGCCGAGCGGTACCGGGCGGTGCGGCAGTACGTCCGCACCCCACCGGCGCGAGCGATGCCGGGCGCGGTACGCTCCGAACTGCGCCGCCGGAACCTGCTCCCGCGGCGGGGCAGCGGCCGGGCGATGGCCTGCGACAGCCTCGACGACGCGCGGGCGAACGTGGACCGGGTCGACGAGGAGATCGTCGAATTGCTGGCCGAGCGCGCCGCCTACGTCCGCCAGGCGGCCCGCTTCAAGCCCGCCGCCGCCGCCGTGGCCGCCCCCCGACGGGCGGAGCAGGTGATCGCTCAGGCGCGCGGCTTCGCCCAGGACCAGGGGTTGGATCCGGACCTGGTCGAAGGCGTCTACCGGGAGTTGGTCGCCGGGTTCGTCGCGCTGGAACACCGCGAGCACGCGTCGTTCGCCTACGATTCCGAGCGCGGCAACACGGACGCGCCGGGCGCCGACGGCGGCGATTCCGACCCCGGCAACGCGGCGCCCGCCTGATCGAAACCGTCCGCGGCCGCGTTCGGAGGCACGGTTCCCCGCCATGATCCCTTTCCTGCCCTTCTTCTCGCTGCCGATCCTCCACGCCGGCGGGCCGAACCCCGGCGGGCCGCTCTACACCCACTGGGCGCTGGAGCCGACCGTCGCCTTCGCCGGGTTCGTGCTGGTGGCCGGCTACCTGGCGGTGATTGGGCCGCTCAACCGGCGGTTTCCCGGCGCGGCGGCGCGGACCGTGTCGCGGCGCCAAAAGGTTTGCTTCCTGCTCGGGTCGCTGGCCTGGCTGATCGCGCTGGGGCCGCCGCTGGACGACTGGTCGGGGCGGTTCTTGCTGTCCGCGCACATGGTCCAGCACCTGCTCCTGACGTTGGTGGCTCCCCCGTTGTGGCTGCTGGGGACGCCGGCCTGGGCGCTGCGGCCGTTGCTGCGGTGGCGGGTGGTCGATCGGATCGGCTACGTGCTGACCCGGCCGTTGGTCGCCTTCGCGCTGTCCGGGGTGGTCTTCGCGGCCTGGCACATCGGATCGCTCTACGACCTCGCGCTGCGCAACGAGGCGGTCCACATCCTGGAGCACGAGCTTTTCATCGGCACCGCGCTGCTGGCCTGGTGGCCGGTGGTCGGGCCGCTGCCGGAGTGGCCGAAGCTGGCGCCGCCGCTGCAATGCCTCTACCTGTTCCTCCAAACGGTGCCCGGCGGCATCGTCGGCTCGTTCATCACCCTGGCCGCGCCGGGACTCTACGAGCATTACGTTGGCGCCCCGCGCATCTTCGGCATCTCCCTGGCGACCGACCAGGAGATCGCCGGTCTCCTGATGTGGGTCGGGGTCTTCACCATCTACCTCGGCGTGGTGACGATCATCTTCTTCCGCTGGGCGGCGGCGGAGGACGCTAAGGAGACGCGGCCCTCGGCGCGGCGGTCGGTGGCGGGGCGTCCGTAGGCGGGCGAGGGTAACGCGGACGGGCGGCGGGGGCGCCGCTCCCCGATCCCCGCCGCCGCCCTCCCTTTCGGCGCCCCCAGCACCCAACGATGTCCGCGATACCGCGCACCTCGCTCACCCGCCGTATACTCCCCGCCGGCAGACTCGTCTCCCGTTCCCTCCGGAGCACCGCCCATGGCCGTCGGCCAGCCGCCGCGTCGCTACCGCCCGACCCTGGTTGGGGAGGGCGCGTTGCGGCGAACGAACGACGAAACGAGCGCCGCTTGGGCGTTTATCTGGGTCTTGTTCGCGTTCAAAATGGCGACGGTGTTCATGATCTATTGGGCGGCGCGGGACTACGAGGCCGCGGTGCTGCTGACCGCCACCACCTGGTTCTGGCTCGGCATCCCCGCGTTCGCCTGTGCCGCCCCGCTCGCCTTCCGCTACCGGCTGGTGCGGGTACGTGCCCGCCGCGAGCGGCTGCGCCGCGCCGAGTGGCTGCTGGAGGCCGATCCGGCCCCGGTTCGGCGGCGCACCGGCGCTCGCTGGCGGTCCCGTTTCCGCTGGGGCCGCTGAGGCGCGATCCCGCGTCCGTACCCGTTCTGGCCTCTGGACAACGCTTCGCGGCCGGGCGACACTAGCGCCGTCCGGGCGCGGATCTCGGCGGCGCCGGCCACCGCGAGGGGGAAGCAGATGCAGATGGCACACATCACCCACAAGTTTATGCGGCGCTTGTTCTGGCCGACGGTAATCCCGTTGCTGGTGGCGGGCGTGGTCGGGCTGTTGATCCTGGGCATCGGCGAAACGCTGCTCCGCCTCGTCGTCCACGACGCCGCCGAGTTGGAGCGGCCGGAGCTGTGGTTCGGCCTCGTCTTCGCGGTTGCGGTGCTGGGCGGGGCCTTCTTCCTCGCCTACCGGCCGGAAGGGTCGCTCGGGGTGCTGGACAAAGAACTGGCGATCGGCAAGCGGCCGTTCTTCGCCCCGGAGGAGTTGCCGCCGATCGCGCCCGATGCCCGCACCGGTCCCCTCGGCACGCCGGACGACATCGCCCCCGGCTACACGCTCTACGCCCGCTCCGGCGCCCTCGCCCGGGTGGTCGGCCTGATCGGCCCGTCGGAGGAGTTCGGGCGCCGCTTCCGCGGGTTCATGTACGCCCAGGGCGTCTACGGCGCCAGCGACGAACTCTGGATCCCGTACGAGGCGGTGATGGCGGTCTACCCCGAAACCCGCTCCGCCTTCCTCGCGATCAAGGGCGACGAGACCGAGCACTACGGCTGGAACCGACCGCCCGCCAACCTGCGCACCGCGCCGCACGCCAACCATTTTCCGACGGCGCATTAGGGCGCATCGCCAGAGCGGTGGCCGCCCCATAGGTATCCGATGCTCCGCACCGTCGCCGTGACCCGCTACGTGACGCCGCTGCGGGAGGGCGGGTCGTTGCCGGCGATCGTCGAGGCCGACGACGACGGGACCTACGTGCTCAAGTTCCGCGGCGCCGGGCAGGGCGCAAAGGCGCTGGTGGCGGAGTTGGTCGCCGGGGAGATCGGGCGGGCGTTGGGCTTGCCGGTGCCGGAGATCGTCTTCGTCGAACTCGACCCCGTCCTCGCCAACGCCGAGCCGGACCCCGAGATCCAGGCGCTGCTGCGGGCCAGCGCCGGGCTGAACCTGGCGCTGGACTACCTGCCCGGATCGCTGCCGTTGACCCCGGCCGCGAAGCCGCCCGATCCGGCGCTGGCCGCCGCCGTGGTCTGGTTCGACGCCCTGGTCGCCAACGTCGACCGCACCCCGCGCAACACCAACCTCCTCGTCTGGCACAACCGACCGTGGCTGATCGACCACGGCGCCGCGCTCTACTTCCACCACAACTGGGGCGACCCGGAGCAGCGGGCCGTCGCCCCCTTCGCGATGATCCGGGAGCACGTCCTGCTGCCGTTCGCCGCCCCCCTGGCCGAGGTCGACGCCGCCCTCGCCGCCCGCCTCACCCCCGCGGTCGTGGACGGCATCGTGGCCACGATCCCCGAAGACTGGCTGGGGGAGGACGCGGCGTTTGCGGACCGCGCCGCCCACCGCGCCGCCTACGCCCGGTATTTCGCCCGCAGGCTCGAGGCGCCTCGCGCCTGGGTCGAGGAGGCCGAGCGTGCCCGGGCCCGCGCCACTCAGCCCGTTTGAGTACGCCGTCGTCCGCGTCGTGCCCCGCCCGGAGCGGGGCGAGTGCCTCAACGCGGGCGTCGTCCTGATCTGCCGTCCGAAGCGGTTCCTGGCCGCCCGCGTCTTCCTCGACCCCGCCCGCCTGGCCGCCTTCGCCGCCGACCCGGCGTTCGACCACGAGGGCGTGGGCGCCCACCTCGCCCTGATCCCCCGGATCGCCGCCGGGGATCCCGGCACCGGCCCGATCGGCCGCTTGTCCCAGACGGAGCGGTTCCACTGGCTGGTGGCGCCGCAAAGCACGATGGTCCAGCCATCGGCCGTCCATACCGGTCTCTGCGTGGACCCGGCGGCGGTGCTGGAGCGGTTGCTGGCGACGTTGGTGCTGCCGTTGATCGCGGCGGACTTGGATAACGGACGACGTTGACCCCCACTTCCCAACACGCCATCGCCATCGTCGAGCGTCACCTCCAAGGGGCAGGGGTCCGGACCATCGCCCGCTTCCCGACCGGCGCCGCCCACTACGTCTACGATGCCGAACTGACGGACGGACGGCGCGTCGTCGCCCGGTTGGGCCGGATCGGGCAGGAGGCCGATTTCGCGGGCGCCGTGTTCTGGCACGGCGAACTGGTGCCCCGCGGCGTGCCGCTGCCCCGCCTGCTCGGGTACGACGCGCATCCCACGCCGGGCGCCTTCCCGTTCGTCCTCCTGGAGCGGCTGCCGGGGACGGACCTCGGGCACGTCTACCCGGACCTTTCGGTGGACCAGAAACGGGACCTCGCCTGGCGGGTGGTCGCGATCCAGCGCGTGGTCGGCGAACTGCCGGAAGGCCGGGGGTTCGGCTACGGCACCCGCTACGACGATCCCGCGCTGCTGCCCGCCTGGCCCGACGTGGTGGCGTGCAGCCTGGAGCGGAGCCGGAGCCGGATCACCGGCGTTGGGATGGCGGACCCGTCGGTCGTCGACCGCGTCGCGGCGGCGCTTGTTCCCCACGCTGGCGCCCTGGCCGCCGTCCGCCCCCGCCCCTTCCTCGACGACACGACGACCAAAAACGTGCTCGTCCACCGGGGCCGCCTCAGCGGCATCGTCGACGTCGACGTGGTCTGCTTCGGCGACCCGCGCTGGACGCTGGCCCTGACCCGGATGGCGCTCCTGGTCCGCGGCTTCGACCTGGACTACGCCGCCGCTTGGGCCGCGGAGATGGACCTGGACGCGGCGGCCCACGATCTGGTCCGGGTCTACACGGCCGTGTTCTGCGTCGACTTCCTGGGCGAACTCGGCCAACGGTTCAACCGCGACGCGCCCGCGCCGGTGGACCCGGCGGAAGTGGCGCGGCTGGTGGGGATATTGGACGGGTTGGTTGGTGGGTGACGATTGACCGGGGTGAGGGCTTGTCTCGCCCTACCGCGCCCCCCGCACGGCCCCCGTCTCCACCGGCGGCGACGCGCCCGCGTGGTCCCACCCCGTGCCGCCGACCGTCGGCGCGGCGAAGGGCGCGGGCTGGTTGCGGGCGCCCCATTGCGGCGGCGCGGCGCCGCCGCCGTCGCGCCCCCCGATGTCGTACTCCAGGGCCAGTTTGGCGGGGGGCACGGAGCCGTCGGCGGTGACCAGGTAGGAGTCGCGGCCGAGGTCGCCGGCCGCCAGCAGCGCGCCGCCGTCCGGGGACCAGGCGAGGACGCCGGTCAGGTCGACCGGGAGGGTGATCCGGCGCTCGCCGCCGTCGGCGTGGCGGAGGCGCAGCGTGCGCGGCCCGGCGACGAAGGCGAGGCGCGACCCGTCCGGCGACCAAGCCGGAAGCCCGACCGAGGGCAGCCCGGCGGCGATCGGACGCAGCGTTCCCGTGGCCGCGTCCAGGATCTGGAGGCCGAGCGCGTCCGGCTCCGACCAGCCGCCCCAGCGCCGCTCGACCAGCAGCAGGCGCTCCCCGACCGGCGCCCAGGCCGCCCGCCAGATGTCCGGGATCCGGCCCCTGGTGGCGTTGGTCCAAGCACCGGAGTCCAGATCCAGCACGAAGGCGTCGCCCTTGCCGAG
This sequence comes from uncultured Thermomicrobiales bacterium, assembly GCA_902806325.1. Classification (GTDB taxonomy): domain Bacteria; phylum Chloroflexota; class Chloroflexia; order Thermomicrobiales; family UBA6265; genus CADCWE01. The sequence continues at coordinate 11,465 of CADCWE010000219.1, forward strand.
GACGATCCCGATCTCGGAGCGAGGGTCGTAGCCGACCTGGCGGGAAACAAAGCCGAGGCGGCGACCGTCCGGCGCCCAGGTCGGCGAACCGGCGTAGTTGAGACGCCCGGCGGTAAGGTCGGTCGGGCGGCCGGTGGCGACGTCCACCACCCGGACCCCGATCGCCCCCTGGTTGCGCGCGAAGTCGAAGCGGGCGAAGGAGGTGAAGGCGAGCCGCGTCCCGTCCGGACTCCAAACGGGCCATTGGGAAGGGTGGACCCAGCGGTCGAGGCGGGTCAGGCGGCGACCGTCGGGGTCGACCACGTAGAGGACGCCGTCGAAGTCGGGTCCGGCCGGGTCGTGGGAGACGAAGGCGATCCGGGTCTTGTCCGGGTTCCAGGTCGGCCAGGCGACGGGGACGGCGTCGGTGACCAGGCGTTCCCCAGAGCCGTCCGGGGCGGCCAGGTAGAGGGCGCGGTCGCGGGCGTAGAGCAGCGGCGCGCGGTGGCGCTGAAGGTTGGCCAGGTGGGCGGTGGCGTCCCCGTCCGGATCGGCGGCGGCGACGAGGACCCACGCCCGCTCCGCCGCCAGCCAATCCTCGTCCGCCTCGGCCGTGGTCGCCGCGCGGCGCAACGCATCCAGGTGGCCGGCGCGCGCTTCGCCCAGGCGCGCCGCCGCGTCCTCGTAGCGCGGCAGGTCGCGCGCCACCGGCTGGAGGGCGGCGATCGCGGCGTCGTGGCGCCCGGCTTCCAGCGCCGCCACCCCGTCCAGGTATCCCCGCCGGTACGGCGCGAGCAAGGCGGCGCGGCGGTCGGCGGCGTCCCGGTGCCCCCCGGCCGCCGCGTAGGCGGCGATCGCGGCCGGGATCCGCCCCGCCGCCGCCGCGTCCTCGGCCCGCGCGTAGTGGCGGGCCAAGCGTCTCTCCTCGACCCAGGCCCGGGCGCCGAACCCGGCCAGGGTCACCGCCAGGATCAGCAACGGCGCCAGCAGGATCGCCAACCGGAGACGTGCCCGTCCCGTTTCGCCGCCGGTCCCGGCGCGCCAGGCGGGGGATGCCCCGTCCGCCAGCGGTGCGCCGCAGGCCGCGCAGGCGGCCGGTGCGTTTCCCCGGGGCGTCGGATTCGGCGTCGCGCAGGCGGGGCAGAACCAGGGCATCGGCCACCTCGGATGGTCGGGCGGCGGGCGGCAGGTGGGGGTATTGTAGGTGCGCGCGGTGGTGCGCCCTCGTCGGTGGGCGGCGGAACGATTCCGGCGAGGGTCGTCCCAGCCACCGGACCGGCTTGCCCCCGGACTGGGCGCGGGCCGTGCGCCCCGACACGTGTCGGCTGCCGTCGCGGTCCGTGATCCCGTCTACGCCGCGCGGCGCCCGGCGGTTCCCCGGTCGGGGCGAACCGGGACCGGTGGGACGGGTCGCGAGGTTGCCTCGGCACCGGCGATGGCCTACGGTAGCCGGTGCGAGGCGGCGCACGGCAACGGTGAAGGGGACTGGGATGCGAGGTTGGCGGATGGGTCGCGCGACGCGGGCCGCGGCGGGCGCTTTGTTCGTGCTCGCGCTGCTGGGGCCGATCCCGGTTGCCTCGCCCATCCCGGGGGCTTCCGGCCAAACGGCCGGTGCCGCGGTCTTGATGCGGCCGTCCGACGCCATCGTCGGGCCCACCCGGGGCAGCGTCGGGTCGGCGCTGGCCTTCGCCCGCCACTACGGCGCGCTGCGGATGCCGGACGTGGAGCTGTTCTTCCGCGAGGTCTACCGCCTGGCGCCGCTGGTCGGGATCGACCCCGGCATCGTCGTCGCCCAGTCCGCCCTCGAAACCGACACCTGGCGCACCGCCTACTGGACCGATCACCGCAACCCCGGCGGGATCGGGATCACCTATTTCGGCCAGCCGTCGTTCACCTGGGCCGACGGCACCGCCGCCGCCCGCGGCCACCTGGTCCACCTCTACCTCTACGCGGTCGGCGAGATCCCGCCCGGCCACGTCTTGGAGCCGTACAAGGCGCTCGACCCGCGCTACGCCGCCGCCGTCTCCGCCGGCTACGCCGGGATCGCGCCGACCATCGCCGGCCTGACCCGGCGCTGGGCGACCGACCCGCTCTACGACAAGAAGATCGTCGGCCGGGGCAACGACATCCTGGTCCGCCACCGGATCGCCGCCGTCGCCCGCACGAGCGGCTCGACCGATCCCTGGTTGGCCGACGACGTCGACGCCGCAACGGTCTGGCGGACCACCGCCACCACCGCCCCAAGTGCCGCCTACGCCCTCTACGACCTGGGCGCGTCGAAGCCGCTGGGCGCGGTGCGCTGGATGTTCGGCACCGGCGGCGGCGCGGGCAGCCTGCGCGTCCAGGTCTCGACCGATCGCGTCCGGTGGACCACGGTGGCCGCGCCGTCCGCCGCCGACGGCTGCGCCCGCACCTGGCGCGGCGCGACCACGTCGGCCACGGCCCGCTACGTCCGCTTCTACTTCGCCAAACCCAGCGGGAGTGCCTTGCCCGCGTTGGGGAACCTGGCCGAGGTCCAGTTCTGGCCGCCGACCGCCCCGGCTCTCGACCCGCTGTCGCCCTGCCCGTCCCCGGCCACCGCCACCGCGACCCCAACCCGAACCACCACCGCGGCCCCTTCCCCGACGGCCAAGACCAGCGCGACCCCCACCGCCACCGCCACCGCCACGAAACCCGCGACGGCGACCCGCACCCCGACCCGCGCCGCGACGGCGACCCGCACCCCGACCCGGGCCGCGAGTGCCACCGCCACCGCCACTCACACGTCCACCGCCCCGGCCACCGCTACCGCCACGGCGCCACTGACCGCCCCGCCGACCGCCTCCCCAACCCCCGTGCCGCCGACCGCGACGCCGACCATCGCCCCGCCGCCCGCGCCCTACCGGATCGCCGCCGCCGGTCGGACCGCGAACTCGACCTCGGCGACCGCCCTCTACGACCGCAACCCGGCCACCGTCTGGGTCACCTTGGCGTCCACCACCCCGCCGGCCGTCGCCTACGCCTACCTCGACCTCGGCGCGGCGCGCCCGATCGGGAGCATCCGTTGGCTGGCCGGTCCCTCCGGCGTTTCCGGCACGCTTTCGGTCCAGGTCTCGACCGACCGCGTCGCCTGGGTCACGCTGGCCCAACCGGCCCCTGGCGCCCCCGGCGCCTGGCAATCCTTCGCCGTCGCGAGGACCGCCCGCTACGTCCGCTTCCACCTCGCCAACACCGGCGCCGACCCCTCGCTCGGCGGCCTCGCCGAAGCCGAGATCTGGCCGTAGCACCGGTTCGGTCCGCGCGGACCAAACGACCGTCGCCGGGGGGTGCCCGAGGGCGTGGCCGCGTCGCTACGACCCGTGGTGGGCGCGCTCGTACTCGTCCGCCTCTTGCTTGGTCCGGTGGACCGTGCCGTCCGGGTGCTCGGCCGGCGAATAGATCGTGTAGAGTCGCAGCGGCTCGGTCGACGAGGTGTTCGCCACGTTGTGCTCGGTCCCCGCCGGGACGACGATCGCGGACCCGTCCGTCAGCGCGTGCCGCTCGCCGTCCAGCACGGCTTCCCCTTCCCCGGCCTCGACGCGGACGAATTGGTCCCGGTCGTCGTGGCGCTCCATTCCGATCTCCTCGCCCGGTTGGAGCGTCATCGCCACCAGTTGGCTGTGCGGCGCCGTGAACAGCACCCGCCGAAAGTCCTCGTTCTCCAAGGTCGTCGTCTCGATGTTCCCGCTGTACCCGACCATCGTTCCCGCTCCTTCTCCAGCGCTGCGACGTTCCGGATCGCCCGTCCCCCGGGAACCGATCCCGAGGAAGTTCCGTGGTTGGCGTCGCGGGATTCGTGCCCGGCTCCCACGGTCTGCCCGACCCCGCCCCGCTCACGCGCGGGGAGGGCGCGCTGGGTCGTCCGTCCGTCGCCGCGCCCCTGGGTTCGGCAGGGGCGCGGTGCGGCACCGGCGGCAGCGATTGGGCGGGCGTTCCCCAACGCCGAGGCCGCCCCGGAGGACGGCCCTGCCCGCCGGCGTCGCGATGTCGCCGGGGGAACGGCTGGCGGCCGGATTGCGGCCCCGGCCGCGGCGGCCCCGACGCCCGATCAACCCTTCGGCGCCGCCGGGTCCCCGATCGAGTTTGGCGCGGGCCGCGCGGGTGGCGTCGGACGGCCAGACTGGCCAGGGGTCGCCAGACGCTGTGGTCGGCGCGCGGCCCGCGGTAAGGGGAATCATCGTCCCCGATCTGGACGGGAGCCGCGTCGTGCCCCTGACGCGACGGCCGTTGGTCACCGGTTCGCATCGTCCCGCATCAGCCGTAGCCAGCCGAGGAGGAGAACGCCGATCGCCCAAGCAAGCAAGACCACCACCGACGACGTTTTGGTCATCGTCCGCATTTCTCCCAAGAGGAGGAAGACCGCACCGGACCCGGGCAGGATCTCGGCGAGCGCGGACATCCAGTCCCCGAAGAGCGGCAGCAGCAGGGGAAGCGCCAGCATCACCAGGAACGCCGTGACCAAGGCCCCGGCGATGCCGCGGAGGAGGAACCCGAGCCCGATCGCGAGGACGGTCCCGGCCCCGAAGACGAAGGCGACGGCGGCGAGCATGTCGAGGCCCTTGTCCAACGGCAGGATGAGCGCGGACCCGGCGGTCGTGAAGGCCGCCAGCGCGGAGGCCACCGCCAGGAACACGCCGAGGCCCGCGGCGGCGCCGGCCGTGACGATGGTGCGGGCGAAGAACAGGACCGCGCGGCGTGGCGTCCACTGCAGGGTCGTGACGATCCCTCCGGTGGCGTAGTCGGAGGTGACCGCGGTCAGGGCGAGACCCAGGAAGGCGAACTGCGCCGGCATGGCGATGTATCTCGCCGTTGTCCAGGCCGGCCCGCCTTGGAGTTCGGCCGGGTCGGCGGCCGCTTCGAAGCCGAGCGCGGTGCCCAGCCCGACCATCACCACGGTTGCCGCCGCCACGAACCACCATGTGGATTTGACGGTCCACAGCCGGGTCCACTCGGCGGCGCAGGTCCGGACGAAGACGCGCCCGGTGGAGACATCGTCGCGCCCGCCGTCCCGGTCAGCGGTGATCGTCGTCGCCTTCACCGTGCTCCCTCCGTGGTCGTCGCAACGCGCTCGGCTTGGCGGCCGTGGTACTCCACGCTGCCGCTGGTCAACTCGAGGTAGGCGTCCTCCAAGGACTGGCGGACCTCGGAGAGGTGGTGCAGGGGGATGCCCAAGGAGTGGGCGAGATCGCCGATGTCCTCGGCGGTGCCGCCCTCGATGTGCAGCTCGTGCGCATCGACGCGCTGAACCGAAAGGCCATGCTCCCGCAACCGACCGAGGAGGAGGCCCGGCCGCGGGCTGCGGACCCGGACCTGGCGGTGCCCCACCCCATCCAGGATCTCTTCCGTCGTCGCGTCGGCGATCAGGCGACCGCGACCGATCACGACCAGGCGGTCGGCGATCTGCTGCACCTCGCCCATCAGATGACTGGAGACCAGCACGGTCCGGCCCTCGTCGGCGAGTTGGCGCAGCAGATCGCGGATCCAGCGGACGCCGTCGAGGTCCAGCCCGTTGATCGGCTCGTCGAACAGCAGCACGCGGGGGTTGGCGAGGAGCGCCGCCGCGATCCCGAGGCGCTGGCGCATCCCCAGCGAGTAGCCCTTGATCCGGCGGCCGGCCGCGCCGCCGAGCCCGACCTGTGCGATCACCTCCTCCACCCTCCGCTCCGGGACGCCGTTCGTCCGAGCGGCCACGCGCAGGTGGTTTCGCCCAGTCCGGCCGGGGTGGACGGCGCCGGGGTCAAGCAGGGCGCCGACCTCCCGCAGCGGTTCGGCGAACGTCGCGAACGGTCGCCCGTTGACCAGGACCGCTCCCGAGGTGGGCCGGTCGAGGCCGAGCATCATCCGCATCGTCGTGGACTTGCCCGCGCCATTCGGTCCGAGGAACCCGGTGACCTTCCCCGGTTCGACGTCGAAGGTCAAACCGTCGACGGCCAGGACGTCTCCGTAGCGCTTCGTCAGCCCGCGTACCTCGATCATCGGTCTCCTCCCTGCACGGCCCCGTCCGCCGGGTCCTCGGCCTCCCAGCGCAGGAGGTCTCCGGGCTGGCACTCGAGCGCCTCGCACAGCGCGGCGAGCGTCGTGAAGCGCACCGCCTTGGCGCGACCGTTTTTGAGCACCGACAGGTTGGCGGGCGTGATCCCGACCAGTTCCGCGAGCGCGCCCACGGACATCTTGCGCTTGGCCAGCATCACGTCGATGTCGACGGCGATCGGCATCAGATCACCTCGTCCAGCTCGGCCTGCAGGTGGTGGGCCTCCTTGTCGCGGGCGACGGCCTGGGCGAGGAGCATCCGCAGCACGAGGACGATCAGGGCGATCCCGGCGGCGAGCAGCGCCGCCCCGCAGATCAGGAAGACGATCCCCGGCGGGGCCTCGCCCGGTGCCAGGGCGACGGCGAGGCCGAGCGCGAGCAGGGAAGCCGTCGTGACGGCGCCGAACACGATGTCCACGTACCGGAAGGCGGCGTGGGAGAAGACCGTGCCTCGCCGCACCATCGTCAACAGCCGCCACACGCAGACGGTGGAGACCTGGACGGTCACGATGCCCAGCACCATGAAGACGCCGAGCGGGGCGGGCACGTCGGCGAGATCCCCGCCGATCACCGCCTGCACGAACAGCGAACCCGCGAGCACCATCCCGAGCACGATGCGCAGCGCGAGGAGGGTCAGCGTTCCCATCGGCTCTCCTTTATCGAGGCACGATAGGAATATATCGAAAATCGATGGGTGACGCAAGGGGGCGCCTTCGCACGGAAAGCCCGCCTGCTCCCGGTCCGGCCCGCGACGGGCCTCTCCCCATCCCCGACCAATCCCCGGCGGCCGGGGTGCCGCCCAAGGCGTGTTCTCGACAATTACTCCCCGCCCGCTCACGCGTGGCGACCGGGTGCCGGTGTGGCCTGTGGGGCTCGGAATCGGCGAGCGGTCGTTCCGGCCGGCTCCCGGACCGCAGGAACACCCGGGTCGGCGCCGCGGCGGCTCAGAACGGGCGCCGTTGGGTTCGCGCGATACGGCGGAAGCCGAGACCGCGATCCCCGCTCCCGCCAACGCCGCCTCGGCTCGCTCCGGCTCGTCCAACGCCGCGATGGCGGTGTCGAGGTCGTCGCCGGCTCGGGTGGCCGCGGCGACCCGGAACCCGGTCGGCGTTTGCCCGTCGCCCGGGCCCACCAAACGGCCGGGGCCACCCCGAAGGGCGGCCCCGCACCCTGTCACCGAAGCCGCGGGGGATGGACGCCAACGGCACCGCTTCTCGCGGACGGCCGGGGCCACGGGTCACCCACGCGGGGCGGCGTTGGCGTCCGCCCCGCGATCCCTTCACCCGCCGCGGGCAAGCCGCAAGGACGGTTCGAGCCGCCGGGTCACCCCTCCAGCAGCAGCGACTCCGGGTCCTCGATCAGTTCCTTGATCCGGACCAGGAACTGGACGGCCTCGCGGCCATCCACGACCCGGTGGTCGTAGGAGAGGGCGAGGTACATCATCGGCCGGATCACGACCTCGTTGTTCCGGGCGACGGGGCGCTGCTGGATCGCGTGCATGCCGAGGATGCCGACCTGGGGCGCGTTCAGGATCGGGGTCGAGAGCAGGGAGCCGAAGACGCCGCCGTTGGTGAGGGTGAAGGTGCCGCCCTGCAACTCGGCCAGCGCCAGCTTGTTCTCCCGCGCCTTGGTCGCCAGCTCGCCGATCTCGCGCTCGATCGCCGCGAACCCCTTGCGGTCGGCGTCGCGGACGACGGGGACGACCAGCCCCTCCTCGACCCCGACCGCGATCCCGATGTCGTAGTACTTCTTGAGGACCAGCTCGTTGCCCTGCAGCTCCGCGTTGACGTTCGGGAACGCCTTCAGGGCGCCGATCGCGGCCTT
>CADCWE010000220.1 GCA_902806325.1 uncultured Thermomicrobiales bacterium
GCTGCTCGACCATTTGGAGGCCGCGGCTCCCTGATGCCCCGGTCGGCCGCGCCCACCGGGGTCGGCCCTACCCGCCGGCGATCGGGTGGCCCGCGGACGCGGGGCGCACCCCGAGCAGCACCCAGCCCAGCCCGAAGAGCGCGATGGTGGCCGCCCCACCCATCTCGGGGATGAGCTCCGCCGCATAAACGAGCGGCCAGAGCGGCAGCAGGAAGAGGCCAAGCGCCCCGAGCACCAGGAGCCGGGCGCCCCGCCCGTCCACCGCCGGCCGGCTGCCGAGCCCCCACCCGGCCAAGCACATCGCGGCCCCGAGGGCGAGCGTGCCGAAGATCCGGGGGCCGGTGAAGAGCGGGTCGAACGGCACCAGCACGCCCGCCAGACCGACGATCGCCAACCCAGCCGCCAGAGCGGCCAGGGTCCGGCTCGCCGTTCGGGCGCGGCCGCGGGGCAGGCCCATCCGCCCAAGCAGTCTCAGGAGCGCGACGGAGGTGAGGAGGAGGGCGAGGCCGCCGGGCAGGGCGTAGACCCGATAGACCAGCCCATCGGTCACGACCTCGTAGCCCCTGTCCCCCCGATAGGCCCGGTCCTCGCCCAAGGGCCGGAGCATCTCGAAGACCCCGTAGGGGATCCACAGCAGCCCGCCGATGAGGGCGGGGATTGACGCCACGAGACGAGGGCGTCCCGGCTCGGCCCGTCCCGGCCCTGCCACGACCGTCTGCATCGCAATTGCCCCCCGATCCGCGCCGGCCCTACTCCCGAGCGCCTCTGCCAACGACAACCGCGGCGATTCTGGGGCGACGAGCGGGTCGACGGCATGACAGGATGGGGGACCACCGTGGCAATTGCGCGACAACTTCAGACGGGCGTGGCGCAACCGCAGACCGCGCAAGGGCGGGGGGCGGCGCATCCTCCCCGGTCGTCGAGACCGACGACGGCTGCCGGATCAACCCGCCCGTCCCCACCGCGCCGCAACCGGCGGGCCGGCGACGCCGGCCGCGGATGGACGACCCCGACGACGGCACAGGCGGCGCCCCGCCGCGGTGGTTGCCTGCGGACGGTATCCCCTTGTCGGAGATACCGATCAGGATCTGCGGGCGTTGGGGATCCGGCCCCGACCGCGCACCACGCCCGGCGCCGGCCGCGACGCGGGGCCGTTGCGGGGGCGGGCCGGCGTCCTTATGATGCCCCGCCCAACGACCGCCGGCGGGGCGGTCGGGTCACCGGCGAGGAGGCGGCGCATGGTCAGGCACGTCGTGCTGATCAACTGGACCGATCAGGGCATCCGCAGCGTCGGGGAGACGACCCAGCGCGCCGAGCAGGTGCGCCAGCTGATCGAGCAGATGGGCGGGCGGCTGGCGCACGTGTTCTGGACCCAGGGGCGCTACGACCTGGTCGGCGTCATCGAGGCGCCCGACGCCGAGACGGCCGCGGCGATCGGGCTGCGCTTGGGCATGACCGGCGCGACGCGGACGGAAACGCTGCGGGCCTTCGACGCCGAGGAGATGGGCCGGATCCTCGCCAAGCTCGGCTAGGTCCCCCGGCCAGCGGCGACGGCGGCCCCGGGCTCCGGCTCGGGGCCGTTGCGCGCCGATCCCCCCTTGCGCCGGCGCGGTCGGTCGGCGACCTTGCCCCCACCATGGGCGACCGACCGACCACGGCGACCTCGCCCCGCTGGCCGGGCTGATTGCCGACCTCACCCGAGAGAACCGGGAACTGGCCGCCGCCGCCGCGGTGTGGCAGGAACGGGCGCGGACGCTCGAGGATCGGCTCCAAGCCCTCGGCGCCGGCGAGATCGTCCTGGGGCCACAGGAGGCGCCACCGGAAGCCCCAGGAGCGACGCCGCCGGCGAACGTGGCTCCCGATGCCTCGCAGCCGGCCCCGTCGCGGTGGCGACGGTGGGTGCGGGCCGTGGTGGGGTCGTGAGCCTGGGGCCGGACCGGGCGCCGGTGGTGCGGGCGGTGATCGCCTGGTGGGAGATCGCCGGCGCCTTGGAGGATTCCAGCGACGGGGCGCTCGCCGCGGCGATCCGGGTCGCGATGGAGGGGCGCCGGCTGGGCGACGACGCGGCGTTCGCGTTGACCGACGACGAACGGGCGCGGGTCGCCGCGGTGCTCGAGGACGGTCCGGTGGACAGCCCCCCTTAGACACGACGACGCCCGGCATGGGGGCACCGGGCGTCGCCTGGGCCGTCCCGGAGGGAAGGGAGGCGCCGGGGTGGGCTGACACCCCGGCGCGGGTCAAGGCGCGCTCTAAGCCGGCGTCCCCTCGATGCCACAGAGGATGGCACAGAACGTATCGCCCTCGCAGTTAATGTGGCACGCCTCGTTCGCGGGATCGGCCTCGGACACGCAGGCAGCCGGGGCTCGGACGTGCAGCGTGCACTCGGCGTCGCTGGCGCAGCCGCCGGTCGGCGGACACTGGAAGGCCCGGGAGCATACGACCGCGCCGCTCGTCGTGCGCACGCAGGCGCAGTGAGCGAGGCACTGTTCGGTGGCCACCGTACACGCCGTCGAGGCAGGGCACGTCCGGACGCAGAAGTCCGAGACGCAGGCCTCGGCACCGGAGGCGACATCGCAGCAGGCGCCGCCGCAGCAGGTGCCGCCGCCGGGGCAGGCCTTCACGGCCCCTGCCTGGCAGTTGCCGCCCTGGCAGGTGTCTCCCACGGTGCAGGGATTGCCGTCCTCGCACGGCGTGCCGCTCGACGCCGGGACGCAGGCGCCCCTAGTCGGGTCACAGACCTCGCACGGCCCGAGGCAGGGCGAGGCGAGGCAGGTCTTCCCACAGGCCTGGGCGGCTGGACAGCACGTCCTCGACCGGCCAGTTCCCACGCATTGCTCCCCGAACGGGCAGCAGGTGGAGCCGCATCGCCGCTCGGGGGGGCACGGCGCGGCCCCGGCTGGCCGCTGCGCGAGCGCCCCGGCCACGGTGCCGAGGACACCACCGGCGAGGCCCTTCAGGACCCGCCGCCGTGACGAAGCAATGGCGAGCT
>CADCWE010000221.1 GCA_902806325.1 uncultured Thermomicrobiales bacterium
CCGAGCCGACCAGCGCGTCCTCCGCCCCCGTCGCCCGGGTCGCACTCGCGCCCGCCCCGGTGACGCCGATCCGGACCGCCTCGGCGGTGCCGTCCGCGCCCAACCGGACGACGGCGGCGACCCCAACGACCGCGTACCCGGAGGCCTGGTTGGCCAGCTTCTGGTACGAGCTGCCGGTGCGCGCCCCGAGGGCCGGGATCCGGACTTCGGTCAGCACTTCGTCCGGCGCCAGCGCCGTGGTCAGGAACCCCTGGAAGAACTCCCCGGCCGGGATCGTCCGCTCGCCGTTCGGCCCCCGGGCGACGATGGTCGCCTCCAGCGCGAGGATGGAGGCCGGGTAGTCGGCGGCCGGGTCGGCGTGGGCGAGCGAGCCGCCGAAGGTGCCGCGATTGCGGACCTGGCGGTCGCCGACCAGGTGCGCCGCCTCGACCAGGAGCGGGCAGCGCCGTTGCAGGATCGGGTCGGAAAGAAGGTCGTGGTGCGTCGTCAGGGCGCCGACGACGAGGGTGTCGCCGTCCTCCCGCACGCCCCGCAGCTCGGCCAACCCGGCGATGTCGATCAGGTGGCCGGGTTGGGCCAGTCGCAGTTTCATCACCGGCAGCAGGCTGTGGCCGCCGGCCAGGAGCTTGGCGTCCTCCGCGTGCTCTTGGAGCAGGGCGATCGCCTCCGGCAGCGTGCCGGCCTTGTGGTACGAAAACGGGGTGGGGTTCACGCGGGCTCCTTCGTCGCCGGTCGAAAGTCGGAAGTCGGACGTACGAGACGGCAGATGGCAGACGGCAGACGGCGGGACGAGCGTACGCCCGGCGTCCGGCTACCGACTTCCGACCGGCGTCGGCACCGCCCCGGCCCGCAGCTCCTTCGCCGCGGCTTGGACCGAGGCGACGATGTTGTGGTAGCCGGTGCAGCGGCAGATGTTGCCTTCCAGGGCGTGGCGGATGGCGGCCTCGTCGGGGTCCGGGTCTTCCCGAAGCAGGGCCTGGGTCGCGACGACCATCCCCGGCGTGCAGTAGCCGCATTGGATGCCGTGCTGCTCCCAGAAGGCGCGCTGGATCGGGTGCAAGGTGCCAGCGGGGGCGACGCCCTCGATGGTGGTCACCGCCGCGCCGTCGACCTGGGCCGAGAGGACCATGCAACTCTTGACCGCTTGGCCGTCCACCAGCACCGTGCAGGCGCCGCACTGGCCGGTCTCGCAGCCGACGTGGGTGCCGGTCAGACCGAGGGTCTCGCGCAGGTAGTGGACGAGGAGCTGGCGGGGTTCGACCTCGGACCGGCGCGCGACGCCGTTGACTTCAACCGAGACGGGAACGTTCGTCAAGATGGGTCTCCGTTCTGTGTGGACGCCGGTTGCCAGTACGATGGGTGTCGCTCGTCGTACTGGCGACCGGCACGTCGTTATTCCGAGCCGGCCGTCGTCTTGCTCTCCAGGCACTGGAAGAACTGGCCGACGATCATCTTCGCCGCCGGCTGCATGACCCGTGCCCCGACCCGGGCCAAGGTGCCGCGGACGTTGGCCTCGCCGCGGTAGCGGACGCGGGTCGTGCCGTCCTCATCGATCAGCTCCAGGGCGCCGTCGCCGGAGACCTGGCCCTGGGTGCCCTTGCCCTCGACCAGCATCCGGTACGACTCCGGCTCGACCTTGTCGCTGATCTTCACCCGGCCGGTGAAGGTGCCGCGGATCATCGCGACGCCGATCTTCATCGTCGCCTCGTACTCGTCCTCGCCGACCACGTCCAGCCGCTCGCAGCCGGGCAGGCATGCCTGGAGCACGGCCGGATCGAGCAAGGATCGCCAGACCCGCTCCCGTGGCGCCTGAAACGTGTGCTCGCCCGTCAACTCCATCCGCCGCCCCTCCCCCTTTTGACCCGCGCGGTTGCCGGGCCGGCGGCGAGTGTAGCAACCGGGCGCGGTCCCCGCTAGAGTCTGTCTAGCGGAACGCCGTTTGCGGCATGGGGTTTCCGGGCGGAATCGCCGCCCGGGAGGTCTGCGATGGGACGACGGCACGAGCTGACGGACGCGGCATGGGCGGCGATCGCGCCGCTGTTGCCGCCGGACCCGCGGCGGGGGCAGAAGTGGCGGGACCACCGGACGGTGCTCAACGGGATCCTCTGGAAACTCGCCACAGGGGTGCCGTGGCGGGACGTGCCGGAGCGGTACGGCCCGTGGCAGACCCTGCACGCGCGCCTGCTGCGCTGGCGGCGGGACGGCACCTGGGAGCGCATCCTGGCGCATGCGCAGCAGCGCTCCGACGCGGTGGGCGAGGTGGTCTGGGAGGTCAGCGTGGACAGCACGGTCGTCCGCGCCCACCAGCACGCCGCCGGGGCGCGGCGCGAAAAAGGGGGGCCGGCGATCAGGCGCTCGGCCGCAGCCGCGGCGGGCTGAGCACGAAGATCCACCTGCTGTGCGAGGGCCGCGGGCGCCCGTTGGCGCTGCGGCTTACCGGGGGCCAGGCCGCCGACGGTCCGCAGCTCGGGCCGCTGCTGGACGCGGTGCGCGTGCCGCGGCCGGGGCGCGGCCGCCCGCGCACGCGGCCCGACCGCCTCATCGCCGACAAGGGCTACAGCTACCCCGTGTACCGCCGCGCGTTGCGGCGGCGCAAGCTCGCCCACACGATGCCCGAGCGCGCCGACCACCGGCGCCACCGGACCCACCGGCCGGGCCGCCCCCCCGCCTTCGACCCCGCGACCGACGCCCGGCGCAACGTCGCCGAGCGCGGCGTCAACCGCCTCAAGCAGTTCCGCGCCATCGCCACCCGCTACGACAAGACCGCCGACGCCGACCACGCCCTGCTCCTATTCGCCGCGATAATCCTCTGGACCGAGGCGTAATCCGTCAGACAGGCCCTAGTGGTGTGTCATGCCTCAAACGCCGGGTAGAGCCGGCGAAGTTTGATCCGCGCGTCGGCGG
>CADCWE010000222.1 GCA_902806325.1 uncultured Thermomicrobiales bacterium
CAGCGCCGCTTCGCCCGTGCTTCCCAGGACGCCTGCGAGGCAGCGATGGCGGCGCTGCGCCCCGGGGCGCGGGCGGCCGCCGCCGCGGCGGCGGCCGAGGCGGCCTTCGCGGCCCACGGGTTGCCGATGGCCCACTACGCCGGGCACCAGATCGGGGCCGGCGTCAACGAGTCGCCGCGCCTCGTGCCGTACGACCAAACCCCGATCGAACCGGGGATGGTCTTCTCCGTCGAACCGGGGGCGTACCGGGGACCGGGCGGCGATTTCGGCGCCCGATCGGAAAAAATGGTCCTCGTCACGGCGTCCGGACCCGAAATCCTGTCGACGTTCGCCTGGGGGATCTAACATGCACGCCGCAGCCGAGGTGGCCGATCACACGGGGCTGGAGCTCGACAAGAACCGGCTCCTCGCCCTCTACCGCGAGATGCTGCTGATCCGGCGCACGGAGGAGCAACTGGCGCGGTCCTACCAGAAGGGCGACATCCCCGGCGCCTGCCACACCTACGTCGGCCAGGAGGCGGTCGCGGTCGGGGTCTGCGCCCGCCTGCGGCGCGACGACGTGGTCTTCAGCACCCACCGCGGGCACGGCCACGCCCTGGCGAAGGGGGTGCCGCCGCGGGAGGTGATGGCCGAACTCTTCGGCCGGGCGACGGGCTGCTCCCGCGGCCGGGGCGGCTCCATGCACCTGTTCTCGCCGGAGGTGGGCCTGATGGGCACCACCGGGATCGTAGGGCCGAACATCCTCCAGGCGACGGGGGCGGGGTACAGCTTCCGCCTGCTCAAGAACGCCAGGGTCAGCGTCGGCTTCTTCGGCGACGGCGCGGTCAACAACGGCGCCTTCCACGAGGGGCTGAACCTGGCCGCGATCTGGGATCTGCCGGTGCTCTACGTCTGCGAGAACAACCTCTACGCGACCGAGGTCGCCTTCGGCGCCGCCACCCGGAACACCGACGTGGCGGAGCGCGCCCGCGGGTACGGCATGGCCGGCGTCGCGGTCGACGGCAACGACGTGCTGGCCGTCGCCGCGGCGGCGGAGGAAGCGGTGCGCCGGGCGCGGGCGGGCGACGGCCCGACCCTGCTCGAATGCCGCACCTACCGCACCCGGCCCCACGCCGAGGGGATGCGCGACGGCGGCTACCGCACCCCCGCCGAGGTCGACGACTGGAAGCGCCGCGACCCGATCGCGGCGCTGCGGGCGCGCCTGCTCGGCAGCGGCACCGCAGACGAGGAGGAGTTCGCGGCGGTGGACGCGGAGATCACCGCGATCGTCGCCGACGCGCTGCGGTTCGCGACCGACAGCCCGTACCCGGACCCGGCGACGGCGACGGCGCACATCTACAGCGACGGGTAAGCAGGGGGCTGCGCGCCACCAGGAGGGCCAACCGACCGATGCGCGAACTCAGTTTTACCGTTGCCGCCCGGGAAGGGCTGGCCGAGGAGATGGCCCGCGACGAGACGGTCTTCGTCGTCGGGGAAGGGATCGGGGAGCGGGGGGGCAACTTCAACACCACCGTCGGCTTGTACGAGCTCTACGGCCCTGAGCGGTTGCGCGACACCCCGATCGTCGAGCGCGGCTTCGTCGGCATGTGCACGGGCGCGGCGATGACGGGCACGCGGCCGGTGGTCGACTTCATGTTCCTCGACTTCATCCTCGACGCGATGGGGGAGTTGATCAACCAGACGGCCAAGATCCAGTACATGAGCTCCGGCCGGCTGACGATGCCGATCGTGCTCCGGGGCTGCATCGGCATCGGCGGCGCCTCGGCCACCCACCACTCCGGCAACTACTACCCGATCTTCGCCCACCTGCCGGGCTTTCGGGTGGCGCTGCCGTCCACGCCGCGGGACGCCAAGGGGTTGCTCAAGACGGCGATCCGGTCCGACGACCCGGTGCTGTTTCTGGAGCACAAGTCGCTCCTCAACACCAAGGGGCCGGTGCCGGACGCGGACGCGGACGAGCTGATCCCCTTCGGCCGGGCGGCGGTCCGGCGCGCGGGCGGGGACGTGACCGTGGTCGCGCTCTGCCTGATGGTCAACCGGACGCTGGAAGCGGCGGCGGATCTGGCCCACGACGGGATCGCGGTCGAGGTGATCGACCCGCGGACCGTGGCCCCGCTGGACGTCGACACCATCCTGGAGTCGGTGCGCAAGACCGGGCGCCTCCTGATCGTGGACGAGGACTTCGCCCCGGCGGGGATCGGGGCCGAGATCTCGGCCCAGGTGACGGAGCGGGCCTTCGACGAGCTGGACGCGCCGATCCGGCGCCTCAATGGGCTGCAAACGCCGGTGCCGTACAGCCCGCCGCTGGAAGCGGCGCTGGTGCCGACGCGGGAGCGGATCGCGGCCGCGATCCGGGACTTGGTCGCGGAGTAGGCGGCCGGCGGGGACCGGGAAGGAGCCTGGGGTGGCGTTCGACGTGGTGATGCCGCGGCTCGGCTGGACGATGGAGGTCGGCCGGGTCGTCGAGTGGTTGAAGCAGGACGGCGAGCCGGTCGAGGCCGGGGACCTCCTGTTCACGGTCGAGAACGACAAGGCCGTGACCGAGGTCGAGGCGCTCGACAGCGGGGTGCTGCGCTTGCCGCCGGAGTCCGTGGTCGGGCGGGAGTTGCCGGTGGGTACGACGCTGGCCGCCATCGTCCCGCCCGGCGAGGCCGACCCGTTCACCGGTCCTCCCCCGGCGGCCGAAGCCACGATCGCCGAAGCGTCGTCCGCCGCGCTTCGACCGGCGGCGGCGCCGCCGAGGCGGGACCGCGACGGACGACCGGCGATCAGCCCGCGGGCCCGCCGGCTGGCCGCCGAGCTCGGCGTCGATTGGCGCGCCATCGGCGGCGGCGGCGCGTCGGACC
>CADCWE010000223.1 GCA_902806325.1 uncultured Thermomicrobiales bacterium
AACGACGCTCTTCCGATCTACCCATCCCATTGCATAAGGGAGGAATACCCCGTCCACGCCCCCGAGACCAGCGATCGCCACCAGCGGCGCCAGCACGGCACGGGGTCGTTATCGGCCACGGCGCCGGCGGGCTCTTTTCCCGGGGCGTCGCGGCGCGTCCGGGGTGCAGCCTCCCGGGCTCGCGGCCGCGCAGGCTTGAGCGGCCCGCCTGCGCGACGGCGTGCCCTGCCCACCGTCCCGACTCAGCCTCCGAACGGGGAGCCGCTGGACGGCCATCCGTACCGGTTGGCCTCTTCGTCGCCGGCGAGGAAGCACGTTTCGACGAAGGACCAAACCGCCCCAACGAGGGGGATCAAGACGACGAACACCCAGGCGCCGGACTTGCCGCGGTCGTGGTACCGCTTGACCGTGCTCGCGATCCAGATCACCGCCCCAAGGACGTACGCGACGACGCCCCCGAGCGCGACCGCCGCGTTGGTTCCGGAGGCGTCCACGACGACCTCCGCCACCGCCAAGACGACGCCGGTGAGGATGCCGAGCCCCCAGTACGCGGCCCGGCCGATGCGCCCGCGGAAGGTGAAGAGCTTGCCGACGTCCACCGCTTCCCTCCCCCCCCGTTTAGCGGGGCGACCCTCTCGCACTTCATCGCCGATCCGCCGCTGCCGCGGGCGAGTAGGACGGTCGCGTCCCCCCTGGCGCGCTCCTCGATCCACGCGGCGTCCACCGCGGCGTCGACGCCGCCGACCGCCTCCGCCCGGGCGCGGGGGTCGGCCGCCACCGACCCCCCGAGCGGGTGGGTCTGGTGCCGCACCGACGACCGCTGATCCGGGATGAGCTGCTGGGAAGCGGCGGAGTCCGATCGGAGGTCGATCATCGGATGCTCCGTTTGCCGCGGCAGAACGTCGGCTGGAACCGCTCCGGAATGGCGACGTCCTGACTTGGATCGCCGGAACCGGAACCAACCGCCGCCGTGGTCACGAGCGGTTGGTCACCGGCAGGATGCCGGGTGGTGAGGACAGCCGCATCGCAAAAACGTCGCGTTTGGGAAGCAGCACTAACGCGGAAGCGCCACCGCGACTTTTGTCGCGGTGGCGCTACTTGGAGGGATTGAGGGAAGGAGGGACTCTAAAGGAGGCCCCGGCGGCGGGCCTCGGCGATCGCGGCGGTTCGCGAAGAGACGCCGAGTTTGTCAAAGATCGCCTTGGTGTGGTGCGGCACGGTGCGGGGGCTGATGAACAGCGTCTCGGCGATCTGCTGGTTGGACCTCCCCGCGTTTATCAGCCGCAGCACCTCGTATTGCCGGGGGGTGAAGAAGCCCGCGGCGCTTGTCCCGTTCTGATGGGTTGGCGGCACGGCGGATCGGCGTTTGTCCGGGACGCTCGCCGTCGTCCCATCCAAGGGGAGCACGAGGTCCCGCGCTTGATCGCGCATGAGCAGGGGAGGGCTCGGATTCGGCTCGAGCACCGCGTTGGGTCGAGGGAGTGACGCCGGAGACGCGATCGGCTCGCCGCCGATGACAACGTCCGCGTGTATGGGCAGGCGTGGGAGTGGGGGGCGGAGCAGCACGAGTCCGGCATAGGTCGCGACGGCGAGTGGGATCGCCAGCCAAATCGTGACGTTGAGCGCAAACACGAGCAGCAGCAGCATGCCGGTGGCGAACAGGCCCGCCAGCAATTCGCCGTTGGCCACACGTGGGGTGCCAATCGGGGGACCTTCGGAGACCGGGTTGAGGAGTGCCGGTTCGATCACGGCCATCGCGTCGTCCCCACGCGCGTCGCGCCGGTTACTGCTGGCGGGTGGATGTCGCCGCATTATGCCACGCGGGGCGTGGGTTTTTGCTCGTGACCGTGGTACCCCAGGCAGGGATCGAACCTGCGACCTACCGCTTAGAAGGCGGGTGCTCTATCCGCTGAGCTACTGGGGCGGAACGGGCTCGATCGGGCGATGCCGGCCGCGTGCAGTATAGCGAAGCCGCCCGCCGATTCGCCGAACGCGAAGACGGCGAACGGTGAGTCGTCCGCGTGAGCTTGCCGCCCGGGGGCGGGAGTAACGGATGGGCCAGCGCGAGACGCCTGGTCGCCGTGTGCGAGCGTCCATGGGGTCGGGGCCTGGCGTGGCGCGGACCCCAAACCGGGTCTGATGGAGACACCACCGCGCGTGGGCTTGGTTGGGGGAGCGCATCGGTTGCGGCGGCGACACGCGAGCGGAGGTTGTTCGGGGCGGTGACCGAAGGAGTCTCGACCGATGGGAAACGCCAGTCGTCCGCGGTCGCTCAGGGCAGCGCCGGATAGTCGAACCGGTACCCGACGCCGCGCACGGTGGTGATCAGCGGCGGTTGACCCCGGCGCTGCATCTTGCGCCGCAGGTAGCGGACGTAGACGTCGACGAGATTGGACTCGGGATCGAAATCGTACTCCCAGATCGCGGACAGGATCTGCCGCCGGCCGAGCACCTGGCCGGGGTGGCGAAGAAAATACTCCAGCAGGGAAAACTCGCGACCCGACAGGTTGACCGGGATCCCACCTTGCTTGACGCGGCGGGCCAACACGTCCATCCAGATGTCCCCGACGTTCAGGACGGACGAGCGTTGCTGGCCGGAGCGGCGGGTCAAGGCGGTCACGCGGGCCAGCAACTCTTCGAGCGCGAACGGTTTGGTGAGGTAGTCGTCGGCACCGGCGGCGAACGCGTCGATCTTGTCCTGAAGGTCGTCGCGGGCGGTCAGCATCAGGACCGGCAGGTCCGGTTTGGCGGCGCGGATCCGGGCCAGGGTTTGATGACCATCAAAGCCGGGCATCATGATATCCAGGAGCACGATGTTGACCGGTTCGGTAATGGCCATCTCGGCGCCGGTCTCGCCGTTGGTGGCGCACCTCAACCGGTGTCCGTGGGCGCCGAGTGCCCGATCGAGGAACCGGGCGAACTTGATCTCGTTTTCGATCAGCAAGATCAGCATGGACCACCTATCACCTTGACCTGCGCGGCCGGATCGGAACGCCGTGTCATGCCGTGGCCAGCTCGGCGCCAATCCCGTGGGGGGGGGCGATGACGGCCGCGGAATGGACCGGTAAACCGGCAGCGAGCGGTAGATAGATCCGCATCCGCGTCCCGTGCCCGACCCGGCTGTGGACCTCAATCCGACCGCCGTGGGCTTGGACGATGGTGCTTGCGATCGACAGCCCGAGGCCGGCCCCGCTTTGACGTTCGTCGTTCGCGCCGGCCGCGCGGTAAAAGCGCTCGAAGATGCGCCCCTGCTCCTCGGCCGGGATCCCCGATCCTTGATCGGCGACCTCAACGACCAATTCCTGCATTCTCATCGTCGAGGATAACCGGACAACTCCCCCAGGAGGACTAAATTTCGCCGCGTTGTCGATCAGCGCCAGGATCGCCTGTTCGATCCGCGCGGGGTCGGCGGTCAGCATGCCGCTCGCGTTCAACGACGTCGCGAACGATCCCCCGCATTGGCCAACCAGGACCCGCGTCCGGGCGGCGACCGCGTTGAGGAGGGTCGCGACCGGGACCGGCTCGGTCGCCAGCGGTGGACCGGCGGCGTCGGAGCGGGCGAGGAACAGCAGGTCCTCGACGAGGCGCGTCATCCAGGCCGACTCGGCGACGATGTCTTCGAGAATTTCGCGGATGGGGCCATCGGGCTCCATCGCCAGACCGGTTTCGGCGTAGCCGCGCACCAGGGTCAACGGGGTTCGCAGTTCGTGAGACGCCATCGCGATGACGTCGGTCTTGGCACCCAGCGCGAGGCCCAGGCGACCCGAAGCCAGGCGTTCGGCCTCGTAGAGGCGGCGGAACTTCGCCAGCACCCGGGTCGCGGCGTATGCGAGTGCCACGCCGATAAGAACCAAGCTCCCGAGCGCGAGGACCTGCACCAGCTCGGCGTTCTCGCTGGCCGTTCCGATGCGGGCGATCGCGATGTCGGCTTCGGCTTCGGCATAGTGGTCGATCTGGTCGGCTAGGGCGGTGAGCCGCTCCAGGATGCGCAGCCCCGCTTCGTCGACGGTTTGGAACTCCGCACTGGAACGGCCACCCGCCGCAAGCGCGGGTCCGACCAGTGCGGTGTACTCCTCGTACAGGAGTCGGAGTTCGTCCGCCCTCGGCACGCTCCTGTCGGCGATCGGAATGGCGTCGACCTGGCGGATCTCCTCTAAGAGGTCGGCATGGGACTGTCGAAGCTCGGTGAAGCTTTTGGTGGAGAAGCCGTTGGAGGCCAAGTTGCGATGGTCGTGGCGTATTTCTAGGATCGCGATGCGAAGGTCGTCGGCGTCGTCTTTGAGCGTCAGGTCGTTGCGGAGGGCGACCTCGGTGGTTTGGCGGACCGTGCGACCGACGGCCAACCCGACGATCCCAGCGATCGCGATTGCCAACGCAAGACCGCCTAAGGACGCTTCCAGCGCCAGCCACGGCCGATTCCCAACGCGACGCCGGGCCGCGGTCAAGATCGTCCGACCACGGGAGTGGGGGACCGGACTCTCCGAGCGCGCTCCCGCGCGAAGCCATCGCGCGCCGCGTTTGGTTTCCCGTCGTTCGCCCAAGACCGGCCCCCGCCCTCGTGACCCAACTTCCGGCGGCATGGTCGGCGCATTCGACTTCGTCGCCACCCGACCGGCGTCCGGTGTTCGTGTACCCCCCCCAAACGGCATGGCCCATCAGGGGGACGGCGCGCATCGTAGTAGAGGCGGTGAAAGCTTGCAAGCGCACGTACACTAGGTGTTTTTCGCTATCTTTCCGGTTACTCCGGTCTCTGCCATCGGGCCGGGTTGCCTTTTCGACCGATGCCAACGAACCAACCGACCGAGCGAGGACATGGTCGTTGGGGGGTTTGGCTGGTCCTACGTCCAAGCCGTGGCAACGCCGAACGCGGGCGACGGTGCGTGGTGATCCGCCGTGGCGGCGCAACGGGAAGCCTTCCAGAAACATGACGAAACGGTGGGTCCCTTGCGTAGCGCTCGCGCGCCATATCTCCCAAACTCGAATCACGATCGGCCCGAAAACATGCCGGTGGAGGGCCATCCGGTCACCTGCTCCCGGTCGTGCACGGCCCGCATCGGGGGCATGGGCATCGCTGTTCGCGGGCGCCGGCAGGAGCGTTGTCATGCACATTCCCGTGGTGTCCGCGGTCGGCCGCGGCGAGACCCTGCTCTCGTCCTTCGACGCCGCGTTGCACGGATGCAGTGTCCACAATTACAACCTGCTTTCGCTCTCTTCGGTGATCCCCCCCGGCGCGTCGGTTGCGCCGTCCGACGGCTACGCCGACGTGGCCGACCGGCACGGCCACAGCTTGTACGTCGTCAAGGCCGAGAGCCGGTCCAACGAGGCGGGGTTGGGGCTGGCGGCGGGCATCGGCTGGTACCAGTGGGGCGACGGCCGCGGGGTCTTCGTTGAACACGAGACGACCGCGCCGACCGCAGCGGTCGGCGGTGCGGAGGTCCGCGACCTCGTTTGCCGCTCCCTTTCGGACCTGCGCTGCATCCGTGACGTGGCGTTCGAGGAGCGCCGCGTCGGAATGGACGTCGCCACCGCTACGGTCAAAGACCGACCGACGACCGTCCTCGTCGTCGCCGTCTACCTGGCCGAGGGATGGGGCTGACTGCGTTCGACGCCGGGAACGATTCGATCCCGCCGAGCGTTCGGTGACCGCCGGCGATCAGGGATGAAACGAGGGCGCTACCCTTCGCCGTCCGTGGCGGTGAGCGGGGAGGGCGGGGGCGCCGGCGCGTCTTTGGGTCGGCGCCGGGCGCGGAGATCGGCGTGGAACGCGGCCATCGCCGGACCGAGGCGCTCGCCCGCGGCGTCGAGGGTGACCAAGGTCACGCCGGGCCGGCCGACGTCGGCGCGGGCGGCGATCTCGCCGGTGACGCGCGGCAACCCGCCTTCGGCCCCGCCCATCACGAAGACCTGGTTTGGGCGACCGGTGCGCGCGGCGCGGTAGCCCCGCTCCTTGAAGAAGGCGATCGCCAGATCCAGCACCTCGGTCGCCGGCATCCGGCTGACCGCCTTCTTCTGGTAGGCGGTGCGCTTCAGTTCGTCGTTGAAGCGGTCCATTGGGGCATCGCCATTCGACGGGGTGCGCTACAGCTCGTGGCGTTGGCCGGGGGCGAGGACCAACCCGGTGGCGGTGGTGCGCTCCTTGACCAAGCGCACGAACCCGGCGGGATCCTGCCTGATCGGCGGGAAGGTGTTGTAGTGGCAGGGGATCGCCACCTTGGGTTTGAGCAACCCCACGGCGCGGGCGGCGTCTTCCGGACCCATCGTGAAGTGGTCACCGATCGGGACCACCGCGACATCCAACCCCTCCTCGCCGATCAAGGCCATGTCGCCGAAGAGGCAGGTGTCGCCGGCGAAGTAGACCGTTTTGCCGCCGAAACGGACGACCAGTCCGGCTGGCACGCCCGGCGCGACGACGGTGCCGTTGTCGTTGTAGGACGAGGTGTGCCAGGCCGGGGTCAGCTTGACGGTCCCGCCGGGAAAGGCGACGGTGCCGCCATGGTTGGCCGCCGTGGCCCCTTCCACCCCCTGCGCTTCCAGCCACTCCCCCAACTCAAAGGTGGCGATCACCTTGGCCCCGGTCCGCTTCGCGATCGCGACCGTGTCGCCGACGTGGTCGTTGTGGGCGTGGGTGAGCAGGATCGTCTGCGGGGCGATCGCGTCCGCGGTCGTCGACGCCGTGGCGTTGCCGGTCAAGAACGGGTCGACGGCGACCGTGTGCGTACCGTCTTCGAGCAGGAACGCGGAATGGCCGAGGTAGGTCAGCGTCCACATGGGCAGCGGTTCCTCCAGCGCGATTAGGCAGACGGGCGGGCGTAGACGACGGCGCCGTCGCGGACGGTCAGGTCGACCCGGACCTCGCTCAGACCGTCGGGTTCGACCGCTTCGAGGTCGGTTTCGAAGACGGCGACGTCCCCCAGCATGCCCGGCGTTAGGGTGCCCTTGATCCCTTCTTCGAATGAGGCGTAGGCCCCGGCGACGGTGTAGGCGCGCAAGGCGTCGTCGAGGCCGATCGCCTCCTCCGGCCAGACCGGCTCGCCGTTGCGGTCGCGTCGGGTGACCATCGTTTGGATCCCGACCATGGCGTTGGTCGGCACGACCGGCGCGTCGGAGCTGGCGGGGGCGACGATGCCGTGGTCGGCGAAGGTTTTCATCGCGTAGGCGTAGCGGATCCGGTCCGGCCCCAGGTTTTGCAGGTAGGCGTCGCGGACGTAGTAGAGGAACGACGTGCCGGGAATCGGGATCGCGCCGAGGCGGGCGATGCGCCGGATCGTGGCCGCGTCGACGATCGAGCAGTGTTCGACCCGGTGCCGGGGATCGGGCCTGGGGTCGGTCAGCATTGCTTCCTCGTAGGCGTCGAGGACCAGATCGATCGCGGCGTCGCCGATGGCGTGGATCCCAACCTGGAACCCGGCCCGGTGGGCGCGGAGGACTTTCGCTTTCAGGTTGTCCGGGTCCATCATCCACAGGCCGACGTTCTCGGCTTCGCCTTCGTATGGGCGGCGCATTCGGGCGGTGCGCCCGCCGATGCTGCCGTCGCTGAACAACTTGGCCGGGCCAATCCGCAATCCTGCATCGCCGAACCCGGTCCGGATCCCGAGCTGGGCCAGGGCGTCCAGCGTCTCGTCGATCATCATCATCAGGTAGGTGCGAATCGGAAGCTTACCGGCGCGGTGGAGCGTCTGGTAGGCGTGCATCTCCTCGGCGCGGTAGATCCCGGCCTCGACGGCGCTGGTGATGCCGCGCTCCAGGAACGCCCGACCACCGCGCTCCAGGGCGGCGACCATCTGCCGCTCCGTCGGGGCGCCGATCTTGTTCCGGACCAAGGACGAGGCGGACTCGCGGAGGACCCCGGTCGGTTCGCCGTGCTCGTCGCGGTCGATCACGCCCCCGTCCGGGTGGGGCGTGGCGGCGGTGATTCCGGCCAACGCGAGGGCGCGGCTGTTCGCGACGACGATGTGGTGACAGACCCGGATCAGGACGACCGGATGGTCCGGCGAGACGGCATCCAGATCGTGCCGGGTCGGGTGCCGCTGCTCCGCCAGACGGGCCTGGTCGTAACCGCGGCCGACGATCCACTCCCCGGCCGGGTGCGTCCGGGTTTCCTGCTTCACCAGGGCGACGAGATCCGAGATCCGTTCGTGGGGCGGGTTGCCGAGATCCAGGTCCAACGCCGCAAACCCGACCGACATCGGGTGGGCGTGGGCGTCGTTGAGGCCCGGCGTCGCCGTCCGCCCGCCAAGGTCGATCGCCTCGGTCCCGGCCGGCACGGCCTCCCGTGCCTCGGCGTCGGTGCCGACCGCCGCGACAAGGCCATTGCGAATCGCGACGGCGGTGGCGCGGGGGTGCTGGCGGTCCATGGTCAGGACGCGGCCGTTTAGGAAGAGGAGGTTGCCGGTCATCGTTGAGAGGAACTCCGTTCGTTCGCCGTTTGCGGCGCTAAAGGGCCTGCCAGGCGCGGACGGTGGCGCGAAACTCGTCCATCGCCACCGCTCCCGACGCCGACTCGGCGCCAAGGATCGCCTCGAGATTCGTCTCGCAACACCGTTGCGCGTGGGAACAAACGCCCTCCCGGAGCGGAACGGGTGCCCCGGCGGCACGTTCGGCGAGGAGAACGCCGGATTCGACGACCGCCACCGACGCTCCAGCGCTCGGCTTCATGGACGGTGACGACTTCCAAGTCGCCGCGCGGCATGACGCCGCGTGGCTCGCGCGGCTCTCCTCGATCGGGAGTGCGGACAAAGCGATCCGCCGGAACCCGACGCCGGCTCTCGTGAGGCGTCTCGATCGCCTGCCGTGGTCGGCGCAAGTCCGTGTCCATCACGACCAAACGATCGCAAACGCTGTTGGTCCCGGCCCCGCCCCGTGCACGAGCGGAGCCGACCAGGATCACCCGGTGCGGCCGGTACCGTTCCGCTGCATCGGCAATCAGATCCGAGACCGGGGAGGGCAGTTGGGCCGTTGTGACCCTCGTTCCGTTTTTCTGCCTGGGGAAGCCATCCTCCACCCAGATTACCTAGGATACGCCGCCGCGACGCCGCCGTCGACGTTGAGCATGTTGCCGGTGGTTTTGGCGGAGCGGCCCGATGCGAAGAAGAGGACGGCCTCGGCGATGTCCTCCGGGTACACGCTGACGCCGAGGGTGGTCCGCTTCCGGTAGAAGGCGTCGAGTTCGTCCGGGGCGATGCCGTAGGCGCGGGCGCGTTCCTCCCGCCAGGCGCTGCCCCAGATGCCGGAGCCCCGGAGGACGGCGTCGGGGTTGACGACGTTGACCCGGATCCCGAGGGCGCCGCCTTCTTCGGCCAGGCAGCGGGCCAGGTGCAACTCGGCCGCCTTGGCGCTGGAGTAGGCGGCGGCGGCCTTGCCGGCGTAGACCGCGTTCTTCGAGACCACGTAAACCAGGCTGCCGCCGATCCCCTGCGCTCTCCACACCCGGAAGGCTTCCCGGCTGACCAGAAAGTAGCCGCGGGTCAGGACGGCGTGGTTGCGGTCCCACAGCTCGACGGTGGTCTCTTCGATCGGGGCGGAGGAGGCCAGCGCGGCGTTGGAGATGACGACGTCCACCCCGCCGTAGGCGAGCACGGCCTGGTGGAACCCGGCGACCACGGCCGCCTCGGCCGTGACGTCCATCGTCACCGGCAACCCGGGTCCGCCGAGCGTCGCCGCCACTTCCCCGGCCCCGGCCGGGTTGAGATCGGCCACCACCACCGCCGCGCCCTCCGCCGCCAGCGAGCGCGCCACCGCGCCGCCGATGCCGCCCGCGCCGCCCGTGACCAGGGCGACCTTGCCGGCCAACTCCTTTGGGGCCGGCGCCAGGGACAGCTTGTACAACTCCAGCGGCCAGTACTCGATCGCAAACGACTCCGCCTCGGTCAAGGAGACGAAGCGATCCAGGGAGGACGCGCCGCGGATCACGGCGATCGACCGATGGTAGAGATCCCGCGCCAGCTCGGCCGTCGTGACCGAGCGGCCAATCGCGACCAGTCCGACACCGGCGATCAGGACGACGCGCGGGAAGGGATCGGCCATCGGCGCCGGTTCGGCGGGGTTCTGGTGGGCGGCGTAGTACGCCTCGTACCGGGCCCGGTAGTCCGCCACGCCTGCCCGGAGCTTGGCGCCCAGGTCGGCCGTGCCCTCCGTCGCCGGGTCGAAGTCCACCCACAGCGGGCGCATCTTGGTGTGGACCAGGTGATCCGGGCAGGCGGCGCCGACCTGGGAGAGGGGGGCCGAGTCCGCACCGCACACGAACGCCATCACCGCGTCCGAGGTGTCCACCCGCAGCACCTTGCTGGTCTCGGCGGAGACGGCGCCGCGCAGGACGGGCAGGACGGCCGCCAGCAAGTCGTCGCGCGCTTGGCCATCGAGCGAAACCCGGGCCGCACCACCGAAGGCGACCTTGTCCCCCGCGCGGGCGTTGGCGAATGCGGCGGCACGGTTGATCGCCTCGACGGTCGCGGCGTAGCTGCCCTCGTGCGTCTCGCCCCAGGTGACGAGGCCGTGCTTGGCAAGCAGGATCATTTTTGTCTTCGGATGGTCTTGCACCGCTTGGCCGACCTGACGGGAGAGGGCGAAGCCGGGGCGGATGTATGGGATCCAAACCGCCTCGTCGCCGAAGCATTCGCGGGCCAGCATCTCGCCGTTCTCCGCGCAGCAGATGGCGTTGACCGCGTCCGGGTGGGTGTGGTCGACGTGCGGGAAGGGGACGAAGGCGTGGAGCAGGGTCTCGATCGAGGCCCGCGGCATTCCCGGTTCCAATTGGCAACGGCCGAGGTAGGCAACCATCGCCTCGTCGGTCATCGTGTGCCGGTCGAACAGCGGCGTGATCTCGTCCAGCTTCAACCCGGTGAAGCCGCCGGGCTCGATCGTCGCCAGGTCGGAGCCGGACCCCTTGACCCAGAGCACCTCGATCTCGCGCCCGGTGTGGTCGGGTTGGCGGATCTTCGACGAGGTGTTGCCACCCCCAAAATTGGCCACCGCGCGGTCGGCGCCGAGCAGGTTGGAGCGGTAGGCGAGCGCGGCGAGCGGCGACAGGGTCGCGGCGTGTGCCGAGTCCCAGCGGTTCCCGGTTGGGCGAACGAGCGGTTGAGATGCGAGTTCGGTCATCGGGTGCGGCTCCATGGGGAGGTCGAGCGAGCGTTGCAACGGCTGCCATCTTATGCCACCCAAGCCACCTCCAAGCCCAGGATCCGTCCGATCTTGGCGATCCGTGCCCCATGGTGACCGGCCCCGAGCGCGCAGTGGTGGGTCGGCCCCAGGGCACACCACCGGTCAACGAACTCGGCGGGTGGCATCCTGAATCCGATCCGGGAGGTGGTGTTGCCGACGCGCAGGGTCGGGCCGGGGAGCGATTCGCCTTCGGCGGTCAGCAATCTCAGTCGTCCGTCCGCGGTTTGGGACACCGTCAGGATGGTCACCGGTCCGGTCTTGACCCGGGCCTCGACCGAGATGCCGTGGCCCCGCTTGCCGTGGAACAGGCCCAGCCCGCGCAGGATCGGCTTTCCTTCGGCGATGCCGGGGTGAAACGGGCCGTCGTGGCCCATCAGCAGGAAGTCGTCGCGGAAATCCATCGCGCAGAACTCGGTGAACGACCCACCGCCGCCGAGGCGGTCCAGGATCAACATCGCCAGGGCGGTTTTGGCGTCGCCTTCGCCAGCGCAGGGCACGCCGCTTCCGGTCAGGAGCGTATTGCCGAGGATCATCCCGGCACCGAGCCGCTCGTTGGCGTTGCCGTCTAGCCCCCGATAGTAGTAGGCCAGGGCGTCGAGGGCAAAATCCCGGCGCAGCGCGTCGAGTCCGACCGAGACGCGCGCGGCCCAGGCCAGGTCATCCGGATGCGGCGCCCGCGCCAGCGGGTCGGACGGGCTGTCCTCGCTGAACATGAACAACCGACGCGCCTGGTCGAGGTGCCGCGCGACGTCCGCGTCCGACGCGGCGTCGACCCGCGCCTGAAGATCGTCCATCTCCAGCGTCTCGACGTGGACGCCGGTTTGCGCGGTCAGCATCGTCGGGTCGGAATACAGGTCGAGCATCCCGGGGTAGGTGTGGCCGAGGAAGCCGAGGCGACCGGTCCGCAACGCCCGCGCCGCGCCCGCCGCCGTCACCCAATCCCCGATCTCCCGCCAGGCGCGCTCCCCTTCGGGACCATCCTCCCGGCGCAGCAAACCGGAGACGAGGTTGAACGGGACGCCGCACCGGCCAAACGCCCCGGCCAACTCCGGCACGCAGCAGACGCAGCAATTGGCCAGCCACTCGGCGGTGTTCGTGCGCTCGTAGTCCAGCGCCGGGGTCGGTTGCAGGTTCAGCACCAGCACCGGACGACCGACATGCTGGACGGCCGGCACGACCTGGGACGAGGTCGCGTAGGTGCCGACGTAGCAGACAAGAAGATCCAGGTCCGCGGCGGCAAACCGGGCGCCCGCCGTCCGCGCCGCCGGGGCGGTGTCGACCAACCCGGCCGAGACGACTTCGGCCCCGGCCGCGGCAAGACCGGCTTCGACCTCGCGCTGGTAGCCTTCAAGCCGCCCTTTGAGTCCCGGAAACTGCTCCCAGTAGGCGTGGAGGCCGATGCCGAAGACGCCAATCCGGGTCGGTGGCGTGGCCATGCGATCGAGCACGGTACAGCGTCTCCTTTGGCACGATCGGGGGAGCGGGTGGTAGCGGAGGGACTCTCCAAGAACGGCGTTTGTGCCATCAGCGATCTTGCGGTTGCGGTCGGCACCACCGACCGTTGTCGGGGCGCTTCCTCCGTGGCCGCCCGGCCCCCCCACCGCCGCCGTTCGACCAGCACCCCATCCGCCCGGTGCGCCGATCCGGTCGTTCGTCATTCGGCGCGTCCCCACGCCGACGAGACCGCCAACCCGAACTCAGTCGAGCCGGAACACTTCTTCCATCGTTCTGGCCGGACCACCCTCCGGATCAACCGACGTGGCGAGGTAGTCGCCCATGAAGGCTTGCCAGCGCCGGTTGGCATCCGATACCGCCATCGCGGCATTGGTGGCGCCCCAATCGTCGCATTCCAGGTAGCCGAAAAGTTCGGCGCCGTCGGCGAAGATGCTGTAGTTGCGGATCCCGGCCGCGCGCATGTCGGCCAGGAGATCCGGCCAGACCTCGCGGTGAAGCCGCTTGTACTCCTGCAACCGGTCGGGTCGAACCCAGAGCCGAAAGGCGACGCGCTGCACGGTGGGTTCCCTCCTCACGACGCGTCGCCGCGCCGAAGCTGATCGATCACCACCGCCAGGAGCAGGACCACGCCCCAGGCGATCATCTGGTAGAACGACGAAACGTCGGTCAAAACCAGGCCGTTGCGGAGCGTTTCCATGATCAGGGCGCCGACCAGGGTTCCCCAGACCCGGCCCCGGCCACCGGCCAAACTAGCGCCGCCGAGCACGACCGCGGCGACCACGTTCAGCTCCAACCCGGTCGCCGCCTGCGGACTCCCGGCGCTGAGTTGGGCGGCCAGCACCGCGCCGGCGAAGCCCGCCGAGAGACCAGAAAGGAGGTAGGCGGTCAACTGGACCCGGCCGACGTCGATGCCGGCCAGCAGCGTCGCCCGCGGGTTGCCGCCGACGGCGTAGAGCGAACGGCCAAATGTGGTGTATTGCAACGTCAGCCAGACGATCACGAACACGGCCAGCATGATCAGGACCGGGATCGGGATGTCCCAGAACGCGCGACCGATGCCAAGCTGGCGAAGGTCCGGTCCAGGAAAGACCCGCGTCAGCGCATCGGTCCACACGTAGGCGATGCCGCGGACGATGGAGAGGGTGGCCAAGGTCGTGATCAGCGGATTGACCCGCACGACCGTGATCAAGAGGCCATTGATCAACCCAACCGCGGCGCCGACGCCGACCGCGCAGGCCACCGCAACGACGCCCGAGCCGCCGGCGTTGAGGATTTCGGCGGTGACCACCCCGGCCAGCGCGACCGTCGAGCCGACCGAAAGATCGAACCCTCGGGCGATGATCACCATGGTCTGGGTCGCGGCCACGATCCCCAGGATCGAGACGCCGACGCCGATATTGAGGAAGTTGTTCTTGGTGAAGAAGAACTCCGACAAGCGGGAAAAGACGACGACGATCGCCGCGTAGACGACGAGCAGCCCGATCCCGGCGTCCCAGAACCTGCCCAGCGACAACCGGGGCGTTCGGTCTCCGACGCCGGCGGCGGGTGGCGCGGCCGGCGCGATGCCGGTGTCGCCCGCGGCCGCGCCGGCGATTGGGCTACGGGGCGGATCGGCCGATGGCACTGTCGAGCACCTCCTCCTGGCTGACCGCACCGCGGTGGAACTCACCGGTCAGGCGACCATCGCTGAGGGTGAGGATTCGATCGGACATCGACAGGATCTCTGGCAGCTCCGACGAGACGAGGACGATCGCGGCGCCCCCTTCGGCCAGGTTCTCGATCAACCGGTAGACCTCGACCTTTGCCCCGACGTCGATGCCCCGGGTCGGTTCTTCGAGCACGAACACCTTCGGCCTCGCTTGCAGCCATCGCCCGAGGACGACCTTCTGTTGGTTGCCTCCGGACAGGCGACCGACCGGCGTTTCGATGCCCCGGGTCCGGATCTGGAGCTCGCGCACCGTGGTCTCGGCGCGGAGTCGCTCGGCCCGCCGCCGGATGATCCCGCGCCGGCTGATCGCCGGCATGGTGCTCAAACTCAGGTTCTCGCGCACGGTCATGCCGAGAACCAGCCCTTCCTCCTTCCGCTCGCCCGGCACCAGGGCGATCCCCGCCCGCCGGGCGCGGTTTGGCGTCGGCAGCCCGAGCGAACGGCCACCGACGACCACCTCGCCCCGGTCCGCCCGAAGCGCCCCGAACAGGGCTTTGACCAGGATGTCCGACCCCGATCCCAGCAGCCCGAAGACGCCGACGATCTCGCCAGTGCGGACCGAGAAGGCGATGTCCTTCAGCTTGGTGCCCCGGCACAGGCCGCGGATCTCAAGCCACGGGTCGCCCGGCGTCGATTCCCGGCGGGGGTACAGTTCGTTGACCCCGCGCCCGACCATCGCCCGCACCACCTCGGCCCGGGTCGTGTCGCCGACCGCCCGGTCGCCGACCAGCGCCCCGTCGCGGAGAACGGCGATCCGATCGGCGAGGGCGAAGACCTCGTCCAGCCGATGCGAGATGTAAACGATCGCGACCCCGGTGGCCGCCAACCGGCGGACGAGGGCGAACAACCGCCCCGCTTCCCGCTGGCTGAGGGCCGCGGTCGGTTCGTCCATCACGATCACGCGGGCGTCGAGGGAGAGGGCGCGGGCGATTTCGACCACCTGGCGCTCGGCCACCGGCAGGCTGGCGATCGGCACGATCGGATCGAGATCTGGGGCCAGCGGCGCCAGGATGGTGCGCGCTTGCCGCCGGACGGCGCCCCAGTTCACGACCGGCCCCCATCCCGGTAAACGACCGAGGAGGACGTTCTCGGCGACGGTCAGGGTCGGGACGTAGTTGAGTTCCTGGTAGATCACGGCGATCCCCAACCGGTGGGCCGATGCCGGATCGAGGAGGCGCACGGGCTGGCCGTCGAGCGCGATGGTGCCGGAGTCGAGGGCGATCTCCCCGGCCAGGATCTTGGCCAGCGTCGATTTCCCGGCACCGTTCTCGCCGCAGAGCGCCAGGATCTCGCCCCGGCGCACGGCGAGCGACACGTCGCGCACCGCCAGGGTGCCGCCGTAGGCCTTGGCGATGCCCGACAGTCGGAGCCGAACCGGCGTGGTGTCCGTCATCTGGAGGGGGTCTCCAACCGGCTCCGTGTGGCCGCGAACGATCCGGGATCGGATCGGGGGCGGGGCGACGCCGGCGTCGCCCCGCCCGTCGTTCGTCAGGTGGCGCAGCCACCGGGGTAGTACTGCTCGATGTTGGCCCGGTCGATCCAGAGGTGATCGATCAGCAGCTCGTCGGGCGGTGCCTCGCCGGCGGCAAGCCGGATCGCCAACGGGATCAGGTAGTCGCCGTAGCGGTCCGGGAAGTAGGCGACGGAACCGACGAACGCCGGGTTGTCGCGGCAGATCTCGGTTCGGGCCTCGATCGTCGCGTTCTGGCCGGCGATGATCACCTGGTCGGTGCGGCCCGCTGCCTCGGCGGCGCGGAGGGCGCCGACGGCGCTCGGATCGTTGATCGCCGAGACGAGGATGTGGTCGGCGTCGGTCAGGCGGGTCAACACGTCGGTGAACACCGTGCGACTGGTTTCGAGATCACCGTTGCCGTCGACCCGGATGATCTGGTCGTCGCCGAGCTCCGGCAGGATCTCCTGCACGCCGAGGGCGGCCCCTTCCATCCGTTGCTGCGGGCGCTCGCCGGATTGCGGCAGTTCCAGCAGGACCAGGGCGTCGACGTCGCCGCCCCACCGCTCTTGGGCGACGCGCCCGAGGTTGCGCCCCCCGATTTTGCCCGCTTCGAGGTTGTCGGCGCCGAAGAACGTCGCGCACGGGTCGTGCGGGATGTCGATCGCGACCACCGGGATCCCGGCGGCGTCGAACTTGTTGCAGATCGCGGGGGCGACGCCGACATCCGTCTGGAACTCGATCGCCACGTCGACGCCACGGGTGACGAGGGTGTCGGCATTGGTCAGGGCAACCTGAGGATCGTATTCGTTGTCGGTGATGATCAGTTCGACGTTGAGGCAGTCGGCCACCCGCTGCAGGCCGTTGTTGACGTCCTGGACGAAGGGGAACTCGCCGGAAAGCCCGGCGTAACCGACGGTGACCTCGCCTTCCGCCGGGGACTCGGTTTGGCAGGCGTCCGGGACGGTCGGGGTCGCCTGCGCCGCCGGGCTGGGCGTCGCGTCCTGGGCGGCCCCTCCGCCCCCGAGCATGAGCGCGGCGAGGAGCGCGACGCAGAGTCCGGCTCGGGCGCCCAGTCCGCTTGGTCGTTTGCTCTCGATTCCCATCTCCGTACCTCTCGTCTGCGCGACCCGCGTTCGGGTCATTGCCGCCGATCGAACCTTGCGCTCAGGCGGTCGGGCTTCCGGTGTGCGGGTTGCACCTCCTTCGTTGCGCGGGCGTGGCCCGGTGCGAGCCGTTCCGGGGATCTCCGTCGGGTTCAGGTCCAACTGGCCGGGGTGCCGCCGATCCGCTCGCTGGCAACGCGCTCCTGATAGCCGGAGGCGCGGAAGGCGGCGATCGGATCCGGGGCGGCGCCGAGATCGTGGCGGACCTTGGCGCAGAGGGGACGGACGTCGGTCAGGTAGGCGTCGAGCAGGACGCGGTGGGCGGCCAGGACGTCGCCGTCGCGGCGGGCGGCGGAGAGGGCGGCGCGGTCGACGAGCAACGCCTTGGCGAAGGCGTCCTGGAGGTTGGTGACCGAGAGGATCATCGCCTCGATCTTGGCCTCGATGTTAGGAGATTGGTCGATCATGGAGGCGACGCGGTCGGCCCGCCCGTGCGCCGCCGCTTCGCCCGTCAGTTCGACATAAATCAAGAACAATTCGAGGGGGTTGGTGGAGCCGACGATCAGGTCGTCGTCGCCGTACTTGCGGGCATTGAAGTGGAAGCCGCCGAGGCGCCCTTCGTCGAGCAGGAAGGCGACGATCTGCTCGACGTTGACTCCTTGGGCGTGGTGGCCGAGATCGACCAGGACGTGTGCCTGGTCGCCCAGCTTTTGGCACATGGTCAGCGCCGATCCCCAATCGGCAAGGTCGGTCGAGTAGAAGGCGGGTTCGTAGAATTTGTACTCCAGGAGTAGCCGCATCCCGGGGTCGAGCGCGGCGTGCAGTTCGGCGAGGCAGGCCCGCATCCGGTGGCGCCGTTCGAGCAGGGAGTCCTGCCCCGGGTAGTTGGTGCCGTCGGCGAACCAGAGCGAGAGGTCGTTCGATCCCGTGGCGCGGGCGATCTCGACGCACGCCAACAGGTGGTCGGTCGCTTGGCGGCGCACGACCGCGTCCGGATGGCAGACGCTGCCGAGTTTGTAGGCTTCGTCTTGGAAGAGGTTCGGGTTGATCGCGCCGATGCCCATCCCCAGCGACGCGGCGTGTTCACGCAGGGCGGAGAAATCCGCGACCGCGTCCCAGGGAATGTGGAGGGCGACATCCGGGCAAACCCCGGTCACGCGGTGGACCTCGGCGGCGTCGGCGAACTTTTCGTACGGATCGCGCGGGACGCCGGCCTGCGGAAACACCTTGAACCGGGTGCCGGAGTTGCCGTAGGCCCAGGAGGGCGTCTCGATCCGTTGGTCGCGAAGGCGCGCTTCGACCGCGGCGACATCGACGCCGCGGTCCGTCAAGGCGCCGGTCAAGGCGAGGTAGCCGCGCTCGGTGACCGGGTCCACGTTCACGTCCTTCCCTGGCGTTCGGCATCCGAAGCCATGATTTGCCCGAACCGTCC
This sequence comes from uncultured Thermomicrobiales bacterium, assembly GCA_902806325.1. GTDB lineage: Bacteria > Chloroflexota > Chloroflexia > Thermomicrobiales > UBA6265 > CADCWE01. The sequence continues at coordinate 18,312 of CADCWE010000223.1, forward strand.
GTAGGCGTCGTCCCACGCTCCCCGATCCGGGTCCGGCTCAAATGGGCGCGGGTCGGTCGACCGGCGAACAACGGCGCGGATCTCCGCCAGCGACGCCAGCTCACCGCGCGCCATTGCCTGGGTCAGCAGGTTGCCGAGGGCCGTCGCCTCCACGGGACCGGCCAGGACAGGACGGCCGGTCGCGTCCGCGGTCAGGGCGTTGAGCATGGCGTTGCGGGACCCGCCGCCGACGACGTGGATGCATTCCGCCCGCCACCCGGCGATCGCTTCGATCTCCTCCAGCACCCAACGGTACTTGAGGGCCAGGCTCTCGAACAGGCAGCGGACCAGCGGACCCGGTTCGGTCGGCGGCGCCTGTCCGGATTCGGCGCAGGCGGCGCGG
>CADCWE010000224.1 GCA_902806325.1 uncultured Thermomicrobiales bacterium
GGGTCGGAGAAGACGACATCGCCGCGGGCGCGCTGCTCGGTCATGAACTCGGTCGAGAGGAGCTCGGCGAGAAAGACGGCCCCGACGTCGGCGAATTTTTGCCGGTAGTAGGCGGAGAGCCGCGCGACGCCGTCCAGATCGAGCGGCGCCCCGCCTTCACCGCCGAAGCCGGCGCGCCAGTCCACCGCCGCCAGCAGTTCGTCCAACAGGTCGATGCGCTCCCCGCCGCGCACCCGCTCCAGCAAGGCGTCCACCTTGGCGCGATCGATCGGCAACTCGTGGGGCGTCTCCGGCAACGCCGCGCCGGCAGCCGCCCGTTCCCGCCCGTTCCCGTGGTCGTCCATGCGTCCCTTCCGTGGTCGCCCCCGATCGCCCCGTCAGTATAGGCAACCGCGAGCGGCGACCGCGAGCGGCGACGGCGGGAGGGGGGATCGCCCGTGCTATACTCTCGCCCTATTGTCGGTTCTTTTGACCGCACGGCGGTCGCGTGTCCAACTTGGTCGCGCTCCCGATTCCTGCTCGGCGCGGTTGCCACCACCGGCCGGTCCGCCGCACGCCTCACGTCTCGCGATCGCGCCGGAGGTCCTTACGACCTTGATCCGCCCCCTTTCGATCTTGTTTGGGTTTTTCAGCCGGGATTTGGGCATCGACCTCGGCACGGCGAACACCCTGGTTTACGTGCGCGGCAAGGGGATCGTGATCTCGGAACCGTCCGTGGTCGCGATCGACACCAAGACCAAGCGGGCGTTGTGGGTCGGGGTCGAAGCCAAGGCGATGATCGGCAAGACGCCGGAGTCCATCGTCGCGGTCCGCCCGCTCAAAGACGGCGTGATCGCCGACTTCGACACCGTCGAGATGATGCTCCACCACTTCATCAAGAAGGTCCACGTCCAACGCCTGATGGCGCCCCACCCGCGGGTCGTGATCGGCATCCCCAGCGGGGTGACCGAGGTCGAGAAGCGGGCCGCCAAGGACGCGGCGCTGTCGGCCGGCGCCCGCGAGGCCTACACGATCGAGGAGCCGATGGCCGCCGCGATCGGGGCTGGGCTGCCGATCAACGAGCCGATCGGGAGCATGATCGTCGACATCGGCGGCGGCACCACGGAAGTGGCGGTGATCTCGCTCGGCGGCATCGTCGTCAACCACTCGATCCGGGTCGCCGGGGACGAGATCGACGACGCGATCGTGCAGTACGCCCGCCGCGACCACAACCTCGTGATCGGCGAACGCACCGCCGAGAACGCCAAGATGGCCGCCGGGTCCGCCTACCCGCTGGAGGAGGAGGTCCGCGTCACCCTCCGCGGCCGCGACCTCCTGACCGGCCTCCCGAAGTCGGTCGAGGTCTCCTCGGTCGAGCTGCGCGACGCGATCTCGCAGCCGGTCAACACCATCATCGAGCTGGTCAAGACCAGCATCGAGGAGACGCCGCCGGAGCTGGTCGCCGACATCATGGAGCACGGGATCACCCTCGCCGGCGGCGGCGCCCTGCTGCTGGGCCTGGACCGCCGGCTCCAGAACGAGCTCCGGATGCCGGTCCGCCGGGCCGAGGACCCCCTGACCTGCGTCGCGCGGGGCACCGGCCGGGTCGCCGAGGCCCTGCACCTCTACCAGCGGGCGCTGGCCGGCGGGCAGGAGCTGCGGCGGAACTAGGCCGATCGGCGACCGGTCGCCGCCGAACGGGGCGCTCTCGGTTGACCGGCGACCATGACCCGGCCGCGGCTCGATGACGTGTACCGCACGCGGTGCAGCCCCGTCGAGGTCGCGTCGCCATGCCGGAGGACATGAAGAAGGTCCCGGCACGGTTCCATCGGTTGGCGAGCGGCTCCCCGGTCTTCCACCGGAGGATCGCAAGATCATCGGCCAAGACATCGCGTCGGTCGAGGACGGTTGGCCGATCGGGTTGCCGGCGTGTCGCCCTCTCGGCAGCGGTCCGTTCGAGGTGCGCAGCGACATCACCGACAGGCGCCTCGTCCGGGTGCTGTTCTGCCCCGGGGGGGTTCGCTGAACCTGATCCGTGGGTCCATCAAGAAGCGCCACTCGACGCCACGAGCAGATCTGAACCTCGGGCGACAACGACAAACGGACGTGCAGCCAAGAGCAACCCTTCCGTCGGGTCTTCGTTCGACGACTTCCTCAAGGAAGACGGGGCGTACGAAGAGGTCACGACCGTGGCCGTCAAGCGCGCGCTGGCACGGCAAATGGAGCAGAGCCGCCAAGCTCGGGGACTGAGCAAGAGCGCCATGGGCCAACGCATCGGGACCGGCCGTCCGCGACTCGATCGCCTGCTCGATCCGACCAACACGCAGGTCCAACTCAACACCCTCCAACGCGCGGCCACGGCACTCGGGAGCAAACTGGTACTGGGACTGGTCTCGTAGACGATCCAGTTCATTGTTGATCGCATCAGGCGGCGATCGCCGCCGGGGATGGCTCCGTGGGGGCAAGCGGCAGCGGGGCTCCGGGTGCCCGGGCGAGGCGATCCTTGAGCCGCCGGTAGAAGAACGTCACCCCCTTCTTGCGGGTGCACAGCCTGGCGGGGAGGGCATAGCCGGGGGCGAGGCGGGCGCCGGTCGTCCGCTCCGCGTCCGCGAACTTGGCCCGTCCCGGTGGGCCACGAGACCGCTCGCGCACCCGGCCGTCCCCGGTCGCGCTCCGGACCCGCGGCCGTTATGATCCCGGGGCCGACCCGCCGCCGACGAGAAGGAGCATCGCGTGGCCGCCATCCGCGTCGGGATCCAGATCCAGCAGCAGCACGCGACCTATGCGCAGATCCGTCGTGCGTGGCAGGCGGTCGACGCCAGCGGCGCCGACACCCTC
>CADCWE010000225.1 GCA_902806325.1 uncultured Thermomicrobiales bacterium
GCATGATGCTGCCCTCCGGCAACGACGCCGCGCGCGCCATCGCCCGCGATCTCGGCTACCAACCCGGTGACACCGACCAGGAAGCGGTCGACCGCTTCATCGGTCGCATCAACCAGCGCGTCAAGGACATGGGTCTCAACGACACCAACCTCGTCACGCCCGACGGCTGGGGCGTCCCCGGCCACCACTCCTCCGTCTACGACCTCGCCGCGTTCATGATGTACGCCCTCCAGTACCCCCGCTTCGTCGACGTCTTCTCCACCCGCGCTTACGAGACCAGCTCCGGCTACTACGTCACCAACACCAACAGGATGCTGAATTGGTACGATGGCATCGTCGGCGGCAAGACTGGGTTCGACTTCGACGCCGGCTACTGCCTGATCGAAGTCGCCGAGCGCGACGGCAACCGGATGATCTCCGTCACGCTCGACGGCGTCGCCCCGGACGACTGGTACGACGACAACCGGGTCCTCCTCGACTACGCCTTCGCCCAGAAAGCCGCCGGCAATCGCCGCCAGCCGCTCTCCGCCGGGGTCGTCGCCTTCAAGGACCCCGACGCCGCCTTCATCGCCAAACACGCCGCCGGTGGCGCCTCCCTTGGCCTCCCAGCCCCCGTTGTGGTCAACCAACCCCTCCCTGCCCCCGCCATCGCCGCAACCGCGCCCGCACGCGGATCCGATACCCGCACCCTCCAACTCCTGGCGGCCCTTGGCGTCGCGGCGCTCCTGATCGCCGCCCGCGTCGCCGCCGCGGTCCCCCACCCCGCCGCCACCAGCGGACCCGGACGGCGCGGCACGCGCCTCGCCATCCCCCACCTCTCCTTCCCCCGCCCGAACCTGACCGTTTCCACACCCAACCTCCGCCGGACCTCCATCGGCAAAACCCGCCTCCCGCGCCGCCGCCGCTGACCACATCTCGAGGGGAGGGGTTTCGCCAGATCTCGGGTTGGCCCGTGGGTGCCTGTCCGCCCCCCGGGCGCGGGCGCAGGGCCGACGGGCGTCGTCCGGAGCGGCGGGGTACCGCTTCGCTCGGACGGACCAGGGGATGGGGATCCTGACCTTCGGGCCCCGAGATCCCGTCAATCGCCCCTGGTCGGGGCCGGGGGGATGGCGCACGTCGCTCCGCCACGATGACGCGCGGGCGGATCGGTTGACGCCCGTCCCGTGCGGACCTATTCTTGACCCAACAGAAGACGATGCCCCGACCGGGACGAGTAGCCACCCTCCCCCCGCCAGCGAGACCGGCCACCTGCTGCGAGGCCGGTTCGGGTCCGAGACGGTAAACACCCCCCGCGAGCCGACCGTCGAACGCGCCTGGCGCCACTAGACCGGTCCGGACGGCCCCGTTAGCGGCCCCATCGAGCGACCCGCGCCGCGGCGCGGGTCGGAACGAGGGTGGAACCACGTCGACCCGACGTCCCTTCTTTGGGGGATGGCGGGTTTTTTGTTGCCATCGGCCAGGGGCGCGCAACCAGACTTCCGACTTCCGACTTCCGACTCCCCAGGAGGCTCCCATGCCCGAGATCGCCATCGCCGAAGAGATCGCCGAGATGGACATCGCCGTCGAGCCGGAGGACGACCGGGCCTACGCGCTGGCGCGGATGCGCCACTCCTGCGCCCACCTGATGGCCGAGGCCGTGCAGGAGCTGTTCCCGGATGCCAAGTTCGCGATCGGCCCCGCGATCGAGAACGGGTTCTACTACGACTTCGACCTGCCCCGGCCGCTGACGCCGGACGATCTGGCCGAGATCGAATCCCGGATGAGGGCCAACCAGGCGAAGGCGGAGCGGTTCGAGCGCGCGGAGATTTCCCGCGACGAAGCGCTGGCAACGTTCGGCGACAACCCGTACAAGATCGAGTTGATCGAGGGCTTTCCGGCCGGCGAGACCATCTCCACCTACCGCCAGGGCCACTTTTTGGACCTCTGCCGGGGGCCGCACGTCGCGACCACCGCCGAGATCGGCCCGTTCACGCTCCAATCCATCGCCGGCGCCTACTGGCGCGGCGACGAGAAGCGGCCGATGCTGCAGCGCGTCTACGGCACCGCCTGGCCGACCCAGGAAGAACTCGACGCGCATCTCCACCGGCTCGAAGAAGCCCAGCGCCGCGACCACCGCCGCTTGGGGCGCGACCTGGACCTGTTCTCGGTCAGCGACGAGATCGGCCCGGGGCTGATCCTCTGGCACCCGAAGGGGGCGATGGTCCGCTACCTGGTCGAGCAGTTCGAGCAGAAGGAGCAGCTCGCCCGCGGCTATGACCTGGTCTATACCCCTCACATCGCATCCGAAAAGATCTACAAGACGAGCGGTCACCTCGAAACGTACCGCGAGAACATGTACGCCCCGATGTCGATCGAGGAGGTGGACTACTACCTCAAGCCGATGAACTGCCCCGGCCACATCATGATCTTCAAGAGCCAGGTCCACTCCTACCGCGACCTACCTATTCGCCTCGCCGAACTCGGCACCGTCTACCGCTACGAGCGCTCCGGCACCCTCCACGGGATGCTGCGCGTCCGCGGCTTCACCCAGGACGACTCCCACATCTTCTGCACCCCGGACCAGGTCGGGGACGAAGTCGCCGGGGTGATCGAGCTGGTCGAGTTTTTCGCCGCCGTCTTCGGCTACGAATTCAAGTCGTATCTGGCAACCCGTCCCGCCAAGGCGATCGGCGACCAGGACGTCTGGGACCGCGCCACGGAGGCGCTGCGCCAGGCGATGGTCTCCCGCGGCATCGCCTACGAGGTCGACGAGGGCGGCGGTGCCTTCTACGGCCCCAAGATCGACGTCAAGTGGGTCGATGCCTTGGGGCGCGAGTGGACCGGCCCGACGATCCAGGTCGATTTCAACCTGCCGGAGCGCTTCGACGTCAACTACGTCGCCGAGGACGGCGAGCGGCACCGGGTGGCGATGATCCACCGCACCCTGCTCGGCTCGATGGAGCGCTTCGTCGGCGGCCTGGTCGAGCACTACGCCGGTGCCTTCCCGGCCTGGCTGGCCCCGGTTCAGGCCGTCGTGATCCCGATTACCGACCACCAGATCGCCTTCGCCCGCACCGTCCAAACCCGCCTCCTCAGCGCAGGACTGCGCGCCACGGTCGACGAGCAGCCGAACCGGATGCAGGCCAAGATCCGCAACGCCCAGCTTCAGAAGGTGCCGTACATGCTCGTCGTCGGCAAGCGCGAGGTCGAAGCCGACTCCGTCGCCGTCCGCCTCCGCTCGGGCGAGGACTTGGGGGCCATGACCATCGCCGCGTTCCTGGACCGGGTCTTACCCGTGATCGCGTCGAAATCGCTCAACCTGACGGAGGGGTAGCGCCGAGCACGCACCCCGGCCGGCCGGCCGGGGTGCGTGCTCGGCGGGGCCGTCGATGACCGACCACACACCCATCCTCACCCCACGCCTCCGTCTGACCCCCCTCACGCCTGGCGACGCCGACGCCATGCACCCGGTCCTCGCCGACCCCGCGCTCTACGCGTTCACCGGCGGCGACCCGCCGACGCTGCCCGAACTCCGGGATCGCTACCTCCGACTCGCCCCCGGCTGGTCCCCGAACCGCGAGCAGCGGTGGCTCAACTGGATCGTCCGCCGCCTCCACGACGACCGGGCGATCGGCTTCGTGCAGGCCACGTTGACGGGCGACCGGGCCGCCGTTGCCTGGGTGATCGGCGTCCCCTGGCAGGGGCGGGGTTACGCGGGCGAAGCCGCGTCCGCCCTGGTCGCCTGGCTCCGCTCGCGGTCCGTCGTCGCCATCGAGGCCCACGTCCACCCCGACCACGGCGCCTCCGCTGGCGTTGCCGCCGGGTCAGGATTGGTTCTTACCGGGGAGACCGTCGATGGCGAACAGGTCTGGCGGGCGGTGATGCCGACTGACGGTCGCGTTGATCCCGTCCCCGTCCTTCCTATTCGCTACAATGATCCCCACCGACCGCTGTCCGCGCCGAGGCGCCGCCCAGGAGCAACCCCGTTGTCGCCCACCGTCGCCGCACCCGCCACGACCGTTGACCTCGAGGCCCTGGTTCGCCCGGTTGTGCGCGCGATCCCGCCGTATCTCCCGGCGACCATCGAGACCGGCACCACCCCACCGCCTCACAACATCAAGCTAGACATGAACGAGTCGCCGTACGGTCCCTCGCCGAAGGTCCGGGCCGCCCTCGCGAACTTCGACCAAACCCACCGCTACCCCGACTTCGCCGCCAGCGAGCTGCGGACCGCCATCGCCGCCTATTGCGGCGCGCCGGTCGACCGGATCGTCGCCGGCGCCGGGTTGGACGACGTGCTCAATAACCTCGGCACGCTGCTGATCGATGCCGGAGACGAGGTGATCGTCTCCGAACCGACGTTTGGCGTCTACCGAGCCTTGTTCGCCCTCCACGGCGCCCGGATCGTCGACGTTCCGATCTCGGCGCAGCCGGGCTTCGCGCTGGACGCGGGGGAGATCCTCGGCGCCGTCGGACCACGCACCAAATTGGTGGTCGTCTGCAACCCGAACAACCCGACGGGCAACCTGTTCGACGCCGACGCCATCGAGCGGGTGATCGCCGAGGCGCCCTGCCTGGTCGCGGTCGACGAGGCCTACGCCGAGTTCGCCGGGACCACCATGGTGCCCCTGATGGAGCGCTACCCGAACCTGGCCATCCTTCGCACCCTGAGCAAATTCGCCGGCCTGGCCGGCCTCCGCGTCGGCTACGGCATCTTCCCCGAACCCTTGATGCCTCACCTCTGGCGCGTCTCGCCCGCGTTCTGCAACGTGTCCGCCGCATCCACCGCCGCGGCGGTCGCCGCCCTCGACGACCTGCCCTACCTCAACGGCCTCGTCGCCGGGATCACCCGCGACCGCGACGCCCTGGCGGCCAGCCTGCGCGAGCTGCCGGGCGTCGAACCGTACCCCTCGGCGACCAACTTCCTCCTGGTCCGCCTCCCGGTTCCCGACGCCGGACCCGTCGTCGCCGCCCTGGCGGCGAGGGGGGTCCACGTCCGCCACTTTGCCAATCCGGTGCTCGGCATCGCGGACTGCTTGCGGGTCAGCATCGGCACAACCGAGGAGAACGAGATCTTTTTGGCGGAGTTGGCGGCGGTTTTGGGGTCCGGCATGGCGGAGCGGCTGGTTTGACGGCCTCCGGCGCAAGCCCTCACCCCGGCGCTTCGCGCCACCCCGCTCCCGTGCGCGGGCGAGGGGACGTGGTCGCGTTGCTCGGGGGTACTAAGGGGAACGAAGCGATCCTGTCGGGAAATGCCCGTCCCCTCTCCCGCGCTTCGGGAGCGGGGTCGCCTTTAGGCTGGGGTGAGGGACGTTACGGCGTGAGGGCTTGCACCACGCCGGGGGCCTTCCCATGACCACCCTTCGCATCGCCACCATCGCGCGCAAAACGAACGAGACCGAGATCGCCCTCACCCTCGATCTTGACGGCGGCGACATCGAGGTCGAGACCGGCGTCCCGTTCTTCGACCACATGCTGGACGCGCTCGGGCGCCACGGCCGGTTCGGGATCGCCGTCCGGTGCCGGGGAGATGCCATGATGGATCCCCACCACACCGTGGAGGACGTCGGGATCGCGCTCGGTCAGGCGTTCAAAGCGGCCCTCGGCGACCGGGCCGGTGTCGCCCGCTACGGGCACGCCTACGCCCCGCTGGACGAGGCGCTTGCCCGCGTCGTCGTCGACTGCTCGGGCCGCCCCTTTCTCCTTTTCGCGGCCGAGATGCCGGAATCGGCGATCGGAAGGGATTTCGCCGCGAGTCTGGTCGAGGAGTTCTGGCGCGCCCTCGCCGTCAACGCCGGTCTCACCGTCCACGTCGACCTGCTGCGCGCCCGCAACGCCCACCACGCCGCCGAGGCGATTTTTAAGGCCGGGGCACTGGCCCTGCACCACGCCACGCGCCGTAGCGGCGACCCGGCCCGCGTTCCCAGCACCAAAGGAGTCCTCGCGTGATCGCCGTCATCGACTACGGGGCCGGAAATCTGCGCTCCATCCGACGCGCCCTGGAAGCCGCCGGGTCCGAGACCGTCGTCACCGCCGACCCGGCCGTCGTCGCCCAAGCCGACGCCGTCGTCCTGCCCGGCGTCGGCGCTGCCGCCCACGCGATGGACCGCTTGAACGAACTGGGCATGACCCCGGTTGTCCGCGACGCGGTGGCGGCCGGCAAACCCTTCCTCGGCATCTGCCTTGGGATGCAGATCCTCTTCGAGCACCAGGAAGAAGGCGACAGCCACGGCCTCGGCCTGCTGCGCGGTCGGGTCCGTTCGCTGGTGCCGGACGCGGCGACCAAGGTGCCCCACATCGGCTGGAACCGCTCCCGCGTCGTTGCCCCCGGTCCCCTCGGCGCCGCGGGCGACGAGCGGCATTACTACTTCGTCCACTCCTACGTCGTCGAACCGGACGATCCCGCCGATGTCGCCGCCGAAACCGACTATGGCGTCCCTTTCCCTAGCGTCGTCGTCCGCAACAACATCTGGGGAACGCAGTTCCACCCCGAGAAAAGCGGCCCGGACGGCCTCGCCCTGATCGCAGCTTTTGTCGCGGTGGCCGGAGAGTGTACGCCCGTGCCGGAACCCGAACCCGTCGCCGCTGGAAGCGCCCGGTGATCGTTTACCCCGCGATCGATATCCGGGGCGGGCGCTGCGTCCGCCTCGTCGAAGGCGATTTCGCCCGCGAAACCGTCTTCGATGCCGACCCCGCCGACGCCGCCCGGCGGTGGGCGGACGCCGGGGCGGAGTGGCTCCACGTCGTGGATTTGGACGGCGCCGTGGTCGGTGAACCGGTCAACGTGCCCGCCCTGGTCCGCATCCGCCGGGCGACCGACTTGCCAATCCAGCTCGGCGGTGGCCTGCGCCTGGACGAGCACCTCGCCGCCGCCTTCGACCACGGCGCCACGCGGGTCGTGCTCGGCACCGCCGCCCTCCGCGACCCCGATCTCGTCTCCCGCGCGGTCGATCGCTGGGCCGATGCCGTCGCCGTCGGCCTCGACGCCCGCGACGGCAAGCTCGCCCTCGACGGCTGGCTCGACCAAACCGACACCCTCGCCGAAGACCTCGCCGTTCGACTGCGCGAAATCGGCGTTCGCCACTTCGTCTTCACCGATATCCGCCGCGACGGGACGCTCTCCGGCCCCAACGTCCCCGCGTTAGCATCCCTGATCGCCCGCCTGCGCACCGGCGTGATCGCCTCCGGCGGCGTTGGAGCGATCGCGGACATCGCCGCCGTCCGCGCCACCGGCGCCGAGGGGGTGATCGTCGGCCGCGCGTTGTACGATGGGAGCGTCGATTTGGCCGCCGCGATCGCGCTCGCCCGTTCCGAAAACGCGATCGTTGGCCCCTAGCTCCGCCGATGCGGGGATTTCGACCCCTCGCCCTCGCCCGGGAGAGGGATGGCGCGAAGCGCCGGCGCGAGGGCCGTCCTTCTCCCCCTAGCCGCAGAAAGACCAACCCCTCATGCACCCCTCCCCCGCCCCACCCGCCGCCCGTCCTCAGACCTCCGGCCTCACCCGCCGCGTCATCCCTTGCCTGGACGTGACCGACGGCCGGGTCGTCAAGGGTGTCTCGTTCGTCGCGCTGCGCGACGCCGGTGACCCGGTCGAGCTGGCCGCCTTCTACGACGCCGAGGGCGCCGACGAACTCGTCTTCCTCGACATCACCGCCTCGTCGGACTCCCGTCGCACGATGACCGACGTGGTCGCCCGCACCGCCGACCAGGTGTTTATCCCGCTGACGGTCGGCGGTGGCGTCCGGGCGGTGTCCGACATCCGCGAGCTGCTCGACGCCGGGGCCGACAAGGTCTCCCTCAACACCGCCGCCCTGGCCAACCCCTCGCTGATCACCGCCGGGGCGGACGTGTTTGGTTCCCAGTGCATCGTCGTCGCCATCGACGCGCGCCGTCGCCCCGATGGGGGCGGGTGGGAGGTCTACACCCACGGCGGACGTCGCCCGACCGGCCAGGACGCCGTCTCCTGGGCCCAAGAGGCCACCGGTCGCGGAGCTGGCGAGATCCTGCTGACCAGCATGGACCGCGACGGCACCAAGGACGGCTACGACCTGCCCCTGCTGGAAGCGGTCGGCGGCGCCGTGACGGTCCCCGTGATCGCCTCCGGCGGTGCGGGGACCCTGGACCACCTGGTCGAGGCCCTCGCCCCCGGCCGGGCCGACGCCGTCCTCGCCGCCTCGATCTTCCACTTCGGCGAGTTCCGGGTCGCGGAAGCCAAGCGCCACCTCGCCGGCAACGGCATCCCGGTCCGCCCATGACGGATACAGCCCCAGCAACCACGTCACCCGCGCCACCGCTCGATTGGGGACCGGACGGCCTGATCCCCGTCGTCGCCCAAGAGGCCGAAACCGGTGCCGTGCTCATGGTCGCCTTCGCCAACGCCGAAGCCCTAGCCGCAACTCGCGCTACGGGCCGTGCCCACTATTGGAGCCGAAGCCGGAACAGGCTCTGGCGCAAGGGCTCCACCTCCGGCCACGAGCAGGTCGTGGACGCGATCTTCGTCAACTGCGACCAGAACAGCCTGCTCTACGCCGTTCGTCAGCTCGGCGCCGTCTGCCACGACGGTTACCCGACCTGCTACTACCGCCGCCTCGAACTCGACGACACCCTGACCGTGATCGCCGACCGCGCCTTCGACCCCGGTACCGTCTACGGCGACGACGACCTTGCCGGCCAAACCCGCCTCCTCTTCGGCGCCTACGCCTTCCTCCGGAACCACGACCTGGCCGCCGTCTCCGGCACCGCCGCCCGCCTCCGCGCCGCGGAGGACCACCCCGTGTGGGCCCTCGCCGGCCGCCTGGCCGACGAGCTGCGCGAACTCGCCGGTGTCCTCGACGGCAGCCACGTCCACCGTTCCCCCGAGGAAGACGCCGTGCTCGAAGGCACCCAGGTCTTCTATTGGACGCTGCTCATTGCGTTGCGGGCGGGCATCGGGTGGGAGACCCTCCGCCCCGATCGCGCCTTCGCCACCGCCTCGCCCGGCGAACCCCTGGCCGCCTCCACCGTCGCCCGGCTGCTCCGCGCCAAGGCCGACCGTTGGTCCGGGCCGCTGCCGGCCGACCTTGGTCCGCATCTCCACGCCACCTTGGCGCTGCTTGCCCAGGCGGCCCATGCCGGCGGCATCGCACCGGCGGCGGTCGTTGCCGCCGACCTCGCGGCGCTGCGCCAGAAGGAGTATTTGGGACCGTACTTCGCCCTGCATGAGGACCGGTGAGACTTCCACCGGAATGGGAGCCTCGACAACGGCGGTCGGAGATCGGGCAGACCTGACTGTCGTCCGTCCAACACACCGCGAGGACGCTCGCTCCCCACGCCGGCGGGGACGCCACGGCCCACCGGGAGCGCCACCGGGGCCGACCCCGAATCCCTCGGCACGAATGACGGATCGCGCAAACGCGCCGACACCGGTGGGTGCTGCTCGTCGCGGAATGGCGTTGGGCCGCATCTCCGATGATCTACGGGACCGGCACCGGCAGGTCCGGTCGCCCGTGTTGACCGCCTTGCCGATCCGAACGATGCCACCATCGGGACGGTGGTTCGCCACGACGCATGGTAAACTGTTCGGGTTGACGCGCCGCTGGCCGAAAACGGCAAAGCGGCGTTTGTCGTTATTGATTGCACGTCCAGGTACCGGATATCAGCCCATGCCCGTCGTTAGCCCGCTCACGCATCGCCGTGTCGATCTCGTGCCCACGCGCCCGGGCGTGGTTGCCGAAGTCTCGCCGTTCTCGCTCGCCGCCGAGCTGGGAATCGAGACCGGGGACCGGGTCGTCGCGGTCAACGGCGCCCCGCTCGACGACGCGCTGGACTTCCAGTTCCGCGCGCAGACCGAGGATGTCGCGCTTGACGTGGAGCGGGACGGCGCCGTGGTCCGCTACGAACTGGCGCTCGAAGGCGACGAGTTTTGGGGCATCACCTTCGCCGATCCAACCTTTGACGGCGTCCGGGTCTGTGAGAACGCCTGTCCGTTCTGCTTCATCAAGCAGATCCCAAAAGGGATGCGGCGCTCGCTCTACGTGATGGACGACGACTTCCGGTACTCGATGCTCTACGGCAGCTTCGTCACCCTGACCAATCTCAGCGAGGACGATTGGCGCCGGATCGAGGAGCAGCACATCAGCCCGCTACACGTCTCGGTCCACGCCACGGACCCCGAGCTGCGCGTCGCCCTGGTCGGGAACCCGAAGGCGGGCCGGATCATGGACGATCTGGCCCGCCTGGAACGGCTGGGGATCGACTTCCACGCGCAGCTCGTGCTCTGCCCCGGCGTCAACGATGGCGCCCATCTGGACCGCAGCCTGCGCGATCTCTCGTCCTTCGGCGACCGCTTGCTCTCCGTCGCGGGCGTTCCGGTCGGCCTGACCAAACACGGCCTGGAGCGGCAAAGCAAGCAGCTCCGCTTGTCCCGCACCTGCATGCGAACCTTGCCCGGCAACCAGGTCCAAATCCAGGTCCGTCGCTACGAGCGCCACGAGGCGGAAGCCGTGATCGCCCAAGCCGAGGCCTGGCAGGCGCGGTTCCGGCGCGAGCGCGGCGGCACGTTCTTTTTCCTCGGCGACGAGTTCTACTTGATGACCGGCCAGCCGGTGCCGCCGGAGTCCGCCTACGGCGGGTTCCCCCAGATCGAAGACGGCATCGGGATCACGCGCCAGTTCCTGGTCCAGCTCGACCACTACCTTCGCCGCGCCCGTCCCGGCACCCTCACTGGAGCTCGCGGCACGGTCGCCTGTGGCACCCTGATCGGTCCGACGATGCGGGACGCGGTCGCCCGGTTTAACCGGGAGACCGGGGCATTGCTCGATGTCGTCCCGGTCGAGAATCGCTTCCTCGGCGCCGAGATCAACGTTTCGGGGTTGTTGACCGGCCACGATTTGCGCGCCGAGTTCGCCAACCGCCCACCGGACGGCCCACTCTACGTGTCGGACCGGATGCTTTCGCGGCGCACCGGCACACTGCTCGACGACTCGACGTTGGACGATTTGGCGGTGGATTTGGGTCGCCCCGTGGTCGCGGCGGAGACGATGGCGGAGGTCGCGCGGGATTTGCGGGCGCGGACTCGGCGCACGCGGGCGCGGGCCGCTTGATCGCGTAGGGTCCACGGCGGCGTTGTGGCCCGGGGCCGAACCGCCCAGGGGGTACCCGGAGCCGAGCCGAAGCAGCGTTTTCGAGGCGAAGGACGAACAGGCAGGACCGCGTGGGCGTTCGGCAGATCATCGTCACGGATTACTTGGCGTGGCGCCGGCCCTGTTCCAGCCCCGGAGGGACGTCGGCGGTTTAGCCCCGTCTGCCCTTTGGGCGGACCGGTTCCGAGCGTCCGGCCGGAACGCCCATCACCGCCGCACCAGCCGTCGCCCGATAAATCCCCCGACCTTGACGCCGAAGTGAACAACCGCCCGCACCAGGTCACCGGCGACAGCGCTCGGACGGCGGCGGATCTCGTGCGCCGGGCGCTGGTAGGAGTGCATCCGCCAGAAAAGGAAAAGCGTCTCTTTCATCGCCCGTGCGATCACCCGCCACGAACCGCCGGTGGCAACCCCGGCAATCCGCGGGTAGTGGTTGACGCCAACCTGTTGGATGGTCGCGCCCTTGCGCCGGAGCTTGGCTTGCATCTCGGTGTTGATCAAGGCGCCGGGGGCGGTCAGCTCGATCGAGCGCAGCAAGTCGCCCCGGAAGACCTTGAATGCGCAATCAATGTCCCGCAGGTGGACCCCAAAGAGGACCCGGACCACGACGTTAAAGATTTCGGCAAACACCCGGCGGTGGACCGGGTCGTTGCGCTCCTTGCGAAACCCGGCGACGACGTCGAAGCCGCCGACGAACGGGCTAAGCAGCGCCAGATCGGCGATATCGAACTGGCGATCGGCGTCCATGAACATCACGTAGTCGCCGGTGGCCTGACGAAACCCGGAGGTTAGCGCGCCGCCGTACCCTTTGTTGGTTGGGTGGTGGACGACCTTGACCTGGGGGTGGGCGGCGGACAGCTCCTCGACGATGCTCTTCGTCCGGTCCCGGCTTCCGTCGTCGACGACGATGATCTCGAATTCGCTCGTGAAGGCGGGCAGCGTGGCCAACGCCCGCTCGACCACGACGCCGATGTTGGCTTCCTCGTTGTGGGCCGGCAGCACCAGCGACAAGCTGCCGGGAATCCGGATTGGCTCAGCCGCCGGTGTTCGCGCCAGCGCCGGCACTTCCCTGATCGTCGCCGGCGCGGTGCCGTCGGCCGACAGGGCGGTGGCGGCGGTCGGGGTTTGCATGGAGGGCATCAACCGGTGTAGTACGGGGACTGGAATTGCATGTCCGGGCTGACGCGCCAGACGTTCCCCCGCGACTTGAACCGGGTGTAGAACTGGCGACCATCTTCGACCAGCTCGCCGTCCGGTCCGACGACGGTCCTGGTGAACCAAACTTCCAGGCCTTCTTGCGGCGTTTCGGTGTGCTTGATCGTGCCGGGATCGAGCTTCTCGTCGACGACTTCCAGCCCCTCGCCCGGCGCCACGACCTCGCCCTCGGTGACGTCGCTGACCGTCACGTCGTAGCCAAGATCCGGCCCGTAGATGACCACCCAGACGCGGGCGCCGTCGGACCACGACTCGACCAGCATCCACGACTCGGACGGGTTGAGGAACTTGAAGTTGCCGCCGGAGAACGGGTCGCCTTCCGGCTGCAGGATCGAGGCGTCGTAGCCCGGGCCCCAGCCGTCCCCCTCGTAGAAGTCCAGCCGGTAGTCGTGCGGCCACCACTCGGTGATCGGCAGGCCGGCCAGCAGCGCCGCCCGGAAGACCGTGGTCGAGACCTGGCAAATGCCGCCGCCAACGCCGCGGTCGATCCGCTCGGCTTGGATCACGTTGGCCTCGACGAACCCCGCTTCGGCCGTGATCTCGCCAACGGCGTGGTGGAACGAGAACTCTTCGCCGGGAGCGATCAGGGTGTGGTTCATGAGGGCGGCGCCGACGTTGACGTTCTGCGCCCGCTCGGGGTTCGACGCCGAGTAGTTCGAATCGCCGGCGCCGAGGCGGGTGGTGATGCCCAGATCGTCCAGCTTGTTGCTGTCGACGGCCGGTTGGAGAACCGTGATCGGAATCTCGACCGTTCCGTGGTCCCCGAAGAAACTGCTGCCGACCGCCTCGGCGAAGGCGCGTGGCATCAACTGGACGCCGGTTTCGCTGGCGTTGATGGCGACCGGACCGTCGTTCCACCCCACCTCGGCGTCGACCGGGTCGCGGTTGATCTCGGTCGCCAGGCGTTCCGTCAGCCAACCAGCCAGCGCCTGCTGGTCCAATGCGACGCTGTGCGCCTGCGCCCCGGTCATTCCCGGCGCGTAGGCTTGGGTGACGAACCTGCCCAGTTCGGCCGGGTCCAAGGTCCAGCTCTGCCCTTCGAACGACACAGGGACCGGTTTCGCGAGCGCCGCCTGGAGCCGCGCCTGGGCGTCGATGAGGTCGCCCGCGCGCACGGCGGCGATCCGCGCCAGGACCGGCAGCGGCTCGGCTATCGGCTGCATCGTTCGCAGCGCGGCGAGAACGCGCTCCCGGGCCAGCGTCCGGTCGACGATCGTGCCGTCGAGTTCCGGTTCGATCCGGACGGTCGCGCCTTCGATCGCGAGGTAGGCGTCGTGGGGCGGCAAACCGAGATCGCCGTCGACCGTGTCGAACCAGGCGGTTAGGGCGGCCTCGTCCAACCGCATCCGCAGCGGAACGGCCCGATCTTTTTGGAGGAGATCGGCGGCCGACGACAACCGCTGCCAGGCGTCGTCCTCGCGCCCGACGGCATACGCTTCGTCCAGCGAAGCCTCGACGTTGACCGAGATGCCGAGATCGGCCAACGCCGGGGACCAGGTGCGATCCTGGTAGGTGAAGGTGACGGTACCCTGCTCGATCCCGGCGGCGCGTTCGGACAGCGCGGCGAGGGCGGCGTCCTTGGGCAGGCCACCGAGCGAGACGTCCGCGACGGCGATCGCCGGATAGACTTGGCCCTCGTAGCGGCTGCGCAACACGCCCAACGAGACCGCGATGAGCAGCAACGTGGCGGCGACGCCAAGGGCAACCCGCGGCAGCAACCGTTGCGCGCCCGGCAGAACCGATCCCAGATGGACCGACGAAGGATTCCACGACGGCCAGGCCAGCGAGCGCCCCCCGAAGGTTGGCAGTGAACGCTGAGAGAACAAGCCCTGGGCTGGTCGCACGCTGATCGTCCCCTCGACGCGGTCACCGGCAGGGTCAAAACGCGGAATGGCGGCCTGGCGTGGGCGTTCGAACCGTGCCCACCGCCCTCCGGGGGTCTAAGGCACGAACTGCAGTTTGACGCGGCCAAATTGTACGATATCTCCCGGTTTCACGCCGGTCGGTACCCGCACCCCTTGGCCGTTGACGAAGGTGCCATTGGTACTGCCGAGATCCCGGACCCACCACCGAC
This sequence comes from uncultured Thermomicrobiales bacterium, assembly GCA_902806325.1. Lineage (GTDB taxonomy): Bacteria > Chloroflexota > Chloroflexia > Thermomicrobiales > UBA6265 > CADCWE01. Next base: position 14,389 of record CADCWE010000225.1, read on the forward strand.
CGTTCTCGATGGCCAGCTCGGCGTGCTCGCCGGAGACGAACGGCTCGTCGATCTCGACCGTGCAGTCCCGGTGCCGCCCGACCAACGAGATCGGTCGGAGCAGAAACGTGGTCCCCGGCCCGAGCGCCGACTCGCCCCCGTCGACGATGACCAACCGCCCGGACGGGTGACCGGTCGGTGCGGGCGCCGGCGGGGCGGCGCTGGCCGCGAGGGCCGTCAGCTCCCGGGTGGTCACCCTGACCACCTGGTAGAGGAAGAAGTAGAGCAGGAACACGAACAGGACCCGCAAGAGCAGGATGAACCAATCGAACGACAGGCTGTCGATCATGGCGAAACGCCGGACCTTTCCCGCCGCGCGCCCGGCGGCTCCCGCGGTGGTCGCGATCGTGAACCCGGACCCGGTGTCAACCGGCGGCGGGATCGAACGGCAAGACCTGGACCGAGAGGGTGCCGAAGGTCACCTCGTCGCCGGCGGCGACCGGGTGCGCGCGGACGGAGCGACCGTTGACCCGGGTGCCGTTGGTCGAGTTCAGGTCCACCACCCGCATCTGGGCGTCGGCGAACTCGATCCGGGCGTGGTGGCGCGAAACGTCCCCGGATTCGAGCACGATGTCGTTGTCGAGCGCCCGCCCGACGGTCGTCACCGGTTTACGGACCAGCATCTCCTCGCCGCGCTGGGGTCCGTCGACGAACTTGATCCGTAGCGGTGGGATGCCGGTCGTTTCCCGGATCACCCGGTAGACCTCGGTCCGCTGGACCGCGTCCTGCTGGTCGACGCCCATCTCTGGCCGGTCGGCGATCGCCGCCGTGACCTGGATCGCGCGCCGGGGAACTCCGGCGTCGCCGGCAATCTGGACCCGGACCCGGTCGATCAAGGTGAAGGAACGGTCGGTCGCCAGTTCGGTCAGCCAGGCTTCCATCTGACGGCAGAGACCGGTTACGTAGTCGACGAACAGCACCATGTCTTGGGGGTGCATCGCGACCCGGTAGTCGTTCGGGACCAGGGTGGCGTCGACGGAGGTGACCTGGTTCGAGACCATCGCCCGCTCGAGTTTGCGTCCGATCTCGGCGGGCTGGATCGGGCTGCGGAACAAGCGCCCGATGGAGCCTTCCATTAGGCGCTCGAACGACTGCTCGAACCGGTCGAGAAGGTTGACCACGCCGCACCCCGCCCCTGGCTCCGTTCGCCCCGACCACAAGCCGCGCCGAAGGCCCGAGCGGACCCATTATAGGGTGCCCGAAAGGGGGGCAACGCACTCAAGCGGCCCCTTCCTCCCGATCGAAGCGGAGAAAACCGTCCCGCTGCCGGGACACAATTCGATCCAGCAATCGCGTCGCGGCATAGAGTTCCAGCGCGAACGGCAAGTACCCGCCGTAGCCGAGGATTGGCATCTCGAACACCCGGAACCAGCCCACGTATGGGACCTCGTACCGCCACTTCGGCATCGACCAGTAGTTCCACATCTCCCAGAAGAAGCCGCAGGTGAGGCCGGCCGCGAAAAGGACCCAGACCGTCGTCCACGATCCCTTGGCGACCCGCGCCGCGATGCTCTCGCCGCCGGTCAGGGCGTTGTACGGGTCGATGACGAAAAACACCGACAGCCAGACCAGCGGGAACGCCTGGCGCGGGAACAGGACGGTCAGGACCACCATCGCCCCGCCGAGCAGCATCAACGCGAGCAGCCCGCGACGACCCGGATCGATCCGCCACCAGCGCTTCGTCCGGGCAAAGATTGGCAGCGACCGGTAGAACTCCGCCGTCTCGAACACCGCCGGGACCACGGTCGAGAACGCCAGCGAGGCCAACCCCGCGTAGGCCAGCGGGCCGTAGTCGCTGGCCATCGCGTAGCGCCAGTTCCCGACCACTCTGTTGATGCCCTCGAACGCCCACCAGAACGCCAGCGAGTACCCGAACAGGAGCGCGAACCGGGCAGGATTCCGGGTCAGGAGCGACGTCCGCGTTCGCCGCCAGACGATTCCGTCCACCGTCAGGATGTAGCCGAGCCAGAGCGGGAAGAAGGTGTACTCGGAGTACGGCGCCGGTCCGAACCAAGCGGTCGGCCAGGCGACGGCGAGCAGGACCAAACCGATCGGCAGTTGGCTGGGCCACTCGGAGGTCGAGTCGGAACGGGGCGTGGATCGGGCGTGGCTTCGGGCTTGCATGAGGTCCTTTGCGGGCGATGGGGGCCGAATGCCGGCGATCGCGATGGCCGCTCGCGTGACCGATCAACGAGGTCCACAGTCTGCCACATCTTTGTCGTTCGGCGAAAACCGCGGCTCCGGCTCTGGTAGCATCCGTTCCCAGCGGGCAACGGCGGGCGACGAGGGCAAGAGCGTGGACCACCTGCGACTGACCATCGGGCCGTCCATCCTGACGGCGGATTTCCTGCGCCTGGGCGAGCAGATCGCCGCCGCCGAAGCGGCCGGGATCGACTTTGTCCACGTCGACGTGATGGACGGCCGGTTCGTGCCCAACATCTCGATCGGCTTGCCGGTGCTGGAAGCGGTCCGCGCCGCGGCCGGGCTGCCGGTCGACGTCCACCTGATGATCGTCGAGCCGGAGCGCTACGTCGAGCGGTTCGTCGCCGCCGGCGCCGATCTGGTCACCGTCCACGTCGAGGCCACGCCCCACCTCCACGGGACCCTGCGGATGATCGAGGAGGCCGGCGCCGCCCCGAGCGTCACCCTCAACCCAGCGACCTCGCTGAGCGCGATCGAGGAGGTGCTGCCGCTGGTGCGCCAGGTCCTGGTGATGGGCGTCAACCCGGGGTTCGGCGGGCAGAGTTTCATCCCCGCCGCGCTCGGGAAGATCGCCCGGTTGCGGGCGATGCTGGACGCGGTCAACCCGACCTGCCGGATCGAGGTCGACGGCGGCGTCAAACCGGGCAACATCCGTCGCATTGCCGACGCCGGGGCGGATACGTTCGTCGTCGGCTCGGCGATCTACGCCCCGGGCCGCGACGTCGCCGCGGCGGTGGCCGAGGTCCGCCGCGCGCTTGACGGCCCCGCGGCCGCCGCCTCCGTTTCGGCCTGATCGCCGCCGGGGCCGCGCAGTAACCAGACCGGGATCATCGCCAGCAGGGCCAGCACCGCCGCGAGGAGAAACGTTTCCCGCACCACCTGGACGCTGAGCGGGATCGCCCGCTCCTGGATGAAGGCGACCTGGCGGGCGAGAAACAGCGCGGTCGATTCACCCGGTTGCTGGATCACGGGCTCGACCCGCTCGGTGAGCACCTGCAACCGCCGCACTCCGACCGCGGTCAGGACCGAGATCCCGATCGTCATCCCCAGCAGGCGAAAGACCAGCGTCAGCGAGGCCGCGATCCCTCGGTCCGCCGCCGGCGCGGCGTCGATCACGCTGGCCCCGATCGGCGCGATCACGAGACCGAACCCGGCGCCGGCGATCGCCAACCCCGGCACCATACCGATCAGCTCCTCGCCGCGGAGGCCGACCCAGAGCGCGACGTAGCCGAGCGAAACCAGCAGCAGGCCCGTCCCCGCCGTCGCCCGTTCCCCCCGCCGCCCGGCGATCATCCCGCCCAGAAACGACAGCGCCGCCATCAGCAGCGTGAACGGCGCCAGGAGGAGTGCGCTGGAGGTGCTGATCCGATCTTGGGCAACCAGCAGCGCGACCGCCACCGGCACGTCGACCATCGCCACGATTAAGGCCGCCCCGACGACGAAATTCGCCGCCACCGCCGCCGAGAACCGCCGGTTCCGGAACAGACCGAGCGGCAGAACTGGCGCCCGCGCCCGCCCTTCCCACCAGACGAACAGCGCTCCCGTCACCGCCGCCCCGATCAAGAGCGGCGTCAGGTACGGCGCCAGCGGGTTGGCCGTGCCGCCCAAGGCCCGCAGCCCGCTGCCGGAGGTCGACCCCAGTTCCCCCCCGGACGCCAGCCCAAGGTTTAACAGCACCAACGCCGTTGCCAGCAGCAGGGTGCCGAGCAGGTCCAAACGGCGCCAGGACCCTTCGCGGCGCCCGAGGACCGCGCCCGGCTGCTCCCCGCCCATCACTTTGGCGGCGCGAGCGATGGCGACCGACGCCACAATGCCGAGCGGCAGGTTGACGGCAAAGACCCATCGCCACGGTTCGTCCAGGCGGCTGAGGAGACCGACCACGGCGGCGCCCCAGAGCGGTCCCAGCACCCAGCCCAGCGTGTCGACCGCCCCGACCAACCCGAGCGCCGCCACCCGCCGCCCCGGCGGCAACAGATCCCCGACCAACGCCATTGTCACCGGCAGCAGGGCGCCACCGCCAGCGCCTTGGATCGCGCGGCCGATGATCAAGGGAACAAGCCCGTCCGCCAGCGCGCACCAGACCGATCCGACCAAAAACACCGCCAGCGAGAGCTGGAACGCGACCGGCCGCCCGATCACGTCGGAGACGCGGCCGACGATTGGAATCGCGACGACGTAGGCGATCAGGTAGCCGTTGACGATCCAGATGTAGCGGTCGACGTCGGCGGTGTTGATCTCCAGATCGTAGATCACCCGCGGCAGGATCGTCGCGATCACCGTCAGGTCAAGGGCGCCGACGAAGACCGCGACCAGCGCCGCCACCAGCGGACGCCGGGCAATGGACCGGTCGGCGACGGGCCGATCGCTCACGGTTGCGGCCTACCCTTCTTCGGGGGCTTCGATCTTGACGGTTCGGTCGTGGTCAGAGATGGTCAAGATCCAGGTGGCGGGGTTCTCGACGCCCTCCGACTCCGGCTCGACGAGTTTGGCCCGCAGCAGGTCGTTCGTCTTTCGGTCCACCCACAACTCGACCGCGACCGGTGAGCCTTTCATCGTGCCCGCGGTCAATCCCTCGATGATGGATTGCTCGACGATCGCCTTGACGTGGTAGGCATCGCGGTCGTCGACCTCCTCGTCATCCTCGCGGCTGGCTTCGGTCACCTTGCCCATCACCGGACCGAGACCTTCCTCGCCGTCGAAAAGGATCGAGGGGTCGTAGCCGAACTCTTCCGGGGCCGCTTCCCAATTGCCGGTCAGCAGGTTGGTGGTCCAAGACTCCTCGCCAATGGTGATCAGCTCGATCGTCGCGGTCGCGGTGCCGAGCAGCTTCGCCTTGAACGTGGTCGACACCCGGTCCGGCCGCAGCAGGTCGCCCTCGGCCTCCAGCAGTTGGATCGTCTTGTTGTCGTCAATGAACGTCTCGCCCTCGATCTCCAGATCGAAGTGCACGCTCTTGGTCTCCGCCAAGCGTTTGCTGGCCTCGGCCAAAATGGCGGTCGCCGTCGGCTCGTCGCCGGCGCGGGCGGACGGGCCATTAACCGTCCCTACCGGGATGAGCAGCGCCGCCAGCAGCGCGGCGGTCAATCGGGGAAGCGCGCGCATCGGGGGATCCTTTCCGAACGGCCAACCGGGCGACCGGGGCGTACACCATCGTCCGATCGCCGCCCCGGCAAGCGGAGTCTAGCATCGCCGGAAGCCGTGTCCGAACTGCGACGGAACAGGGACCAACCGGCTTTTGTGCCACGTCCCTATCCCGTGCTATGATCGGACGCCTTCGGGAGCGGTCGGACCACGCGTGATCACCCGTCGGGAAACCGGCGCGTCATTTTGCGGCCGACGGCACGACAGCACGAAACGGGGCGCGGAGCGTGAAGGAGCCGGGCGGGGGAATGGGCGCGGGGGCGGTCGCGATCGCGGGCGACGAGCTGCGGATCGCGGTCGGGGCGGGCACGGATGTCGGCGGGCGCACCGAGAACGAGGATGCGGTCCTCGTCGAGACGCTGCCCCCGATCGGCGATCCGCTCGTCGGCGCGGAATCCGGTCACCTGCTGGCCGTCGCCGACGGCATGGGTGGCTATCAGCGCGGCGAGGTGGCCAGCCGGATCGCGATCGAAACGATCCGCCGGACGTTTGCCGAAGACCCCGGCGCCGACCACGCCCCCCTCCTGAAACAGGCCTACCGGCAGGCCAACCGCGCCATCTACGAGAACGGGCGGGGATCCGGCGGCAACGACGGGATGATGGGCACCACGCTCGTCGTTGCCACCACCCGCGGCAAGTACCTGACCATCGCCAACATTGGCGACAGTCGCGCCTACCTGGTCCGCGCCAACCGCCTGCAGCAGGTGACGCGGGACCACTCCCTGGTCGCCGAGCAGGTCAGCCAAGGGTCGCTCTCGGCCGCGGAGGCCCGCGAAAGCCCACATCGCAACATCATCACCCAGGCGCTTGGTCACCGGGAGCGCCTCGACGCGAAGATGCCCGACATCTTCGAGATCACCTTGCTCGCCGAGGACCGGTTGCTCCTCTGCAGCGATGGGTTCTATGACGTTGTCCCGGACGACGACCTGATCGGCGTCTTGCTCGACCACGAGCCGGACGCGGCAGCCCGTCGCCTGATCGAGATGGCCGTCGAGCGCGGCACCACCGACAACGTCAGCGCGGTCGTGTTGAGCGTCCAACCCGTCCGGGTCCGGGAGCGGGAACTGGTCGGTGCCGGCGCGACGCCGGGCGGGCGTGGTTCGTTCCTGTTCCCGGCGCTCGCCCTCCTGGCGGCGATCGTCTTCATCGCCTTGGTCCTGCTCGCCTTGACGACCCTGTAGCGGCCGGCGGTGGAGATGACCGCCGTTGCCCCGCCCTCGCTCTCGTTACCACGCCCGCGCGCGGTCGTGGACGCCCACACCCACGTCTTCCCGGCCGAGGTCGTTGCCGGCCGGGCCGCGTTTTGCGACCGCGACGCGTGGTTCGGGCGGCTCTACTCCAATCCGGTCGCGGCCTTGATCGGCGCCGCCGAACTCACCCAGAGTATGGCGGTGGCCGGGATCGGGCAGGCGGTCGTCTGCGGCTTTCCATGGGCCGATCTCGGTCTTTGCCGCGCCCACAACGACGAGATGGCGGCGGCCGTCCGGGGCAGCGGTGGCCGCTTGTCGTGGCTCGGCGTCGTCCCGCCGGGATCGGGTGTGGCGGCGGCCCAAGAAGCCGACCGCTGTTTCCGCCTCGGCGCGGTCGGGTTGGGAGAACTCAACGCCGACGCCCAAGTGTTCGGCCTCGACCACCCGACGGCCGTGGCGCCGGTGGTGGAGGTCTGCCTCGCCGTCGACCGGCCGCTCCTGCTCCACGCCTCGGAACCGGTCGGTCATGCCTACCCCGGCAAGGGCACGGCGACCCCGGACCGCTTGCTCCGCTTCCTGGCCGCGTTCCCGGCGTTGCGGGTCGTGCTCGCCCACTGGGGCGGCGGGCTCCCGTTCTACGAGCTCATGCCGGAAGTGGCGACCGTCGCGGCCAACACCGTCTACGACACCGCCGCTTCCACCTACCTCTACCGCTTCGCGATCTACCGCGCCGTGCTCGACGTGATCGGCGCCGATCGGGTGCTGTTCGGGAGCGACTTTCCGGTGCTGCGGCAGGACCGATTCCTCCGCCGCTCGCTGGCGTCCGGCGTCCGCGCCGGCGAAACGGACGCGGTCTTCGGCGCCAACGCCCGCCGCGTTTACGGCCTGCCCGAACCCGGAGGAGGAACGCCGTGATCGCCGGACTCAAGGGCAGGGTCGAAGCGAAACTGGCCGACGCGTTACTGGTCGATGTCGCCGGTGTCGTCTACCGCGTCGGCACCAGCGCGACGACCTTGGCCGAAGTGGGCGAGTCCGGCGAACCGGTCCGCCTTCTGACCCACCTCTTCGTCCGCGAGGATCAACTCACCCTCTACGGCTTCGCCCACCCGGACGAGTTGCGCTTGTTCGAGATCCTGATCGGCGTCACCGGCGTCGGTCCGCGCCTGGCCTGCGCGATTCTGTCCCACTTCCCGACCGACGTGCTCTACGATGCCCTGGCCCAGGAGAACATCGACTTCCTCGCGACCGTGCCCGGTGTCGGCAAGAAAACCGCCGCCCGCCTGATCCTGGAGCTGCGCGGGAAGGTCCCGACCGGACCCCGCACCGCCCCCGGCGCCACGCCCGCCAGCCGCGACGACAACGACGTGGTCGCCGCCCTGCGCGCCCTCGGCTACACCGTCGCCGAAGCCCACGGCGCCGCGATGCGGTCGGAGGTGGCCGCGGACGCCACGCTGGAGAACAAGGTGCTGGCGGCACTGCGGGTGTTGAGCGAGGGGTAATCGGCGTCGGCACGTCCGACCGCCCCTACACCGCCGTTTCCCCCGTCGCCGGTCTGCCCTTCGCCAGCCGCCGCTCGATCGCCGCCGCGTGCCCGCCGAGCCCTTCGGCGTGCGCCAGGGCGATTGTGGCCGGACCCAGCCGGCGCAGCGCGGCCTCGTTCGCCGCCGCCAAGGAGATCACCTTGGTGAAATCGCCGACGTGGATCGGGGATGAGAAGCGGGCCGTGCCTCCGGTCGGCATGACGTGGCTCGGTCCGGCGGTGTAGTCGCCCAGCGCTTCCGGGCTGTGCTCGCCGACGAAGACGCCGGCCGCGTGCTTGACCAGCGGCACCGCCCGCCACGGATCGCGCAGGAGCAGGCACAGGTGCTCCGGGGCGTAGGCGTTGGCCAGGCCCATCGCCGTGGACAGGTCCGGAGCGACCACGATCAATCCGTTCGCGGCCAGGGCTTGGGCGGCGATTTCGCGCCGGTCCAGGGCGTCGAGCTGATCCCGGAGCGCCGTTAGGATGGGCGCGACCAGCCCCTCGTCAATGGTGACCAGGACCGCGCTCGCCATCGGGTCGTGCTCCGCCTGGGCCAGCATGTCCGCCGCGACCAGCGCCGGGTCGGCCGATCCATCCGCGACCAGCAGCGTTTCCGTCGGCCCCGGCAACTGATCGATCGCGACCACCCCGTAGACCCGCTGCTTCGCCAGGACGACGAAGATGTTCCCCGGCCCGAGGATCTTGTCGACGTGGGGGATCGTCTCGGTGCCGAAGGCGAGGGCGCCGATGGCCTGCACGCCGCCGACCTGGAACAGCCGGTCCACCCCCGCGATCCTGGCCGCCGCCAGGGTCAACGGCGAGACCGCGCCGCCGCTCGGCGGGCTGCAGACGATGACGTCCTCGACCCCGGCCACCTTGGCCGGGACGGCGGTCATCAGGAGCGAGGACGGGTAGACCGCGGTGCCCCCCGGCGTGTAGATCCCGATCCGTTCCAACGGGCGCACGATCTGGCCGAGTGCCCCCTCGTCGGAGTAGTCGATCCACGACGTCCGAAGTTGCTTGCGGTGGAACGCCGCGATCTGGTCGGCGGCAAGCTCCATCGCGTCCCGGAGCGGCGGGTCGAGCCCCGCCAGCGCCGCGTCCCAGGCCGCCCGCGGGACCTCGATCGGGTCGGGACGGGCGCCGTCGAAGGCCTCGGTGTAGCGCAGGACGGCGGCGTCGCCGTCCGCGCGGACATCGGTGAGGATGCGATCCACCACCGCCTCGGCCGAAAGATCGGCGCCGAAGACGCGCCGGACGCCTTCCCGCATCGGCGTCGAGAGTTGCGTTTCGGCGAAGCCGCGGCGGCGGGTGAGCGCCGCGCTCGCCTCGGCGAGGTCGGTGATAACGCTCAGGACGTTGGGCATGGACGGGAGTTCCCCCTAAACGATTCCCGTCATGCCAACCGAAGCGAAGCATCGCTCACCCACCCGCGACGTTGCCGATGAGGACGCTGCCGCGGCAGGAGATGCTTCGCCGCGCTCGGCATGACGAGGCGGTGGGACCGATCGGGTGGTTGGCCGCTGCGGCGCGCCGCCGTTGTCGCCGCCTACCCGCGTAACGACCCGCCGACCCGCTGGGCCAGCGTCTTCTCGATCTTGCCACGGGTTTTGGTCAGCTCGGCGTCGGTCAGCGCGCGGTCGGGGGAGGCGAAGGTCAGCCGGAAGGTCAGGCTTTTCTTGTCGTCACCGATTTGCTCGCCGGCGAAGACGTCGAACAGGGCGAGGTCGGTCAGCAACGGACCGGCCGCCTGCCGCAGCGCCCGTTCCACCTCCGCGGCCGGCGTCTGCTTGGCGACGACGACGGCGAAGTCCTGGCTGACCGGGAGGAACTTCGGCACCCGGACTTCGACCGGGGACCGATCGCCGCCCAGGGCCAGCAGCGCGTCGAGGTCCAACTCGGCGACGGCGACTCGGCCGTTCTCGATGCCGAAACCGGCCGCCACGCGCGGGTGCAGTTCGCCGAGGACACCGACTCGAGTCTGGCCAACGCAAGCTTCGGCGGCGCGGCCGGGGTGCAGCGCCCCGTGCGTGAACGGCCGGTATTCCACCTCCGGAGCACCCGCCGCCGCCAACGCCGCGTCCACCACTCCTTTGACGTCGAAGAAGTCGAGCGGGAGCGGGTCCGCGGCGAAGCGACTCAGCGGTTCGCGACGCCCGGACAGCGTGATGGCGGCGACGTTCGCCTCGCGTGGCAATGCGTCGGGTTCGGTCGGAAGGTAAACCCGCGCCAACTCGCAGAGGCGAACACTCGGCGCGTGCTTCAGGTTTTCGGCCACCCGTTCCAGCAGCGAAGGGATCAGGGTCGGGCGGAGGATCGGCCGGTCGCCCGGCATCGGGTTGACGAGACGGAGCAGATCCGCCGCCGGGGCATCCAGAACCAACCCGCGCCGGTCCCCGATGGAGTCGAACGGGGCCAGCATCGACTCGGAGACCGAGACGTAGGTGATCGCCTCGTAGCAGCCCGCGCCGACCAGGGCCGCGCGGACCCGGCGCTGGAGGAGGGCGATCGGATCCCGAAACACCGGCGGCGTCCGCCCCGCCGGCAAGGTGTCCGGCAACCCCTCGTAGCCGACGATCCGGGCCACTTCCTCGATCACGTCCTCGGCGATGGTGACGTCGGTGCGGTGGGTCGGCACCGTGACGATCACGTCGCCGCCCGCGCCGCCGGGCAACGCGACGCCAAAGCCGAGTCGTTCCAAGACCGAAACCACCTGCTCCGGAGGGTAGGCGATCCCGACGACCCGCTCGAAGCGGGAGAACGGGAACCGAACCGCCCACGGCACGACCGGCGACGGGTAGACGTCCCGCGCGGCCGTGACCCGGCTACCGGGGCAGAGATCGAGCAGCAGGTGGGTCGCCCGAGCGGCGGCGTCCGACGCCAAATTGGGGTCAAGGCCCCGCTCGAACCGGGCCGAGGCGTCGGTGCGGAGCTTCAGCAGGCGCGCCGTCCGCCGCACCGACGCCATGCCGAAGTTCGCCGATTCCAGCAGGACCGTCGTCGTCGCCGCGGACACCTCGCTGTCGACGCCGCCCATCACGCCGGCGACCGCGACCGCCCGCTCCGCGTCGGCGATGACCAGCATCTCGCCGTCCAGGCGCCGCTGCTGGTGGTCGAGCGTTTCGATGGGTTCGTCGTTTCCGGCGCGCCGGACCACGATCCGGCCGCCGCGCAGATTCGCCCGGTCGAAGGCGTGCAGGGGCTGGCCGAGTTCGAGCATCACGTAGTTGGTGACGTCGACGACGTTGTTGATCGGCCGCAATCCGGCCGCGGTCAACCGCCGCGCCAGCCAGTCCGGCGACGGCGCGACGGTGATCCCTTCGATCACCACGGCCGCGTAGCGTGGGCAGAGGTCCGGCGCGTCGATCCGGACCAGGTCGCCGGCACCGGGCGGCGCGGCGTCCAGGTCGAACCGGGGCGGTTCGTCGAGGGGTTGGCCGGTCACCGCCGCCGCCTCACGGGCGATGCCGCGGACCGAGAAGGCGTGGACCAGGTTCGGGGTGATCTCGAACTCGACCACGGTGTCGCCGAGCCAGTCCGCCAGTGGCACCCCTTCCGGCGCCCCCGGGTCGAGGACGAGGATGCCTTCGTGCTCGTCGGAGAGGCCCAACTCCTTCTCGGAGCAGACCATTCCCTCGGACTTGACGCCGCGCAGCATCCCCGGTTTGAGCGTCTTGAGTTGCGGCGTCTCGGAGTGGGTGTCCCAGAGCCGGGCGCCGGCCAAGGCGATCGCCACCTTTTGCCCGGCGGCGACGTTGGGCGCCCCGGTGACGACCGTTAGGCGGTGTTCCCCGGCCGAGACGTCGGCCAGCACCAACCGGTCGGCGTTCGGGTGCGGTCGGACATCGTGGACGAAGCCGACGTAGACGTGGTCCCAGCCGGCGCCGGTGCGCTCGGTCTTCTCGGCTTCCAGTCCGGCCATCGTTAGGCGGTGCGCAAGTTCCTCCGGCGCCAGACGCGGATCGACGTAATCTCGGAGCCACTTGATCGGTACGCGCATGGTCGTTCGGTCCCTCGCGAGTGCGGCAATGACGGTCAGGCAGCGAGACGGGCCATCCGGCGGAGGAACCGGAGGTCGTTGCCGGCGAAGGCGCGCACGTCGTCGACCCCGTACTTCATCATGATCATCCGCTCGATCCCGAGGCCGAAGGCGAACCCGGTGTAGCGGTCGGGGTCGTAGCCGACGCCGCGCAGCACGCGGGGGTGGACCATCCCGGCGCCGCCCATCTCCAGCCACCCGGTCTGCTTGCAGACCCGGCAGCCCCCGCCGCCGCAGATCGCGCAGTCGACCGCGAAATCCACGCCCGGCTCGACGAAGGGGAAGAAGTCGCAGCGGAAGCGGACTTTTCGTTGCGGCCCGAAGAGCTGGCGCGCCAGTTCGGTCAGCACCCCCTTGAGGTCGGCGAGGGTGATCCGCTCGTCGACCGCCAAGCCTTCGAGTTGGTGGAACATCCACTCGTGGGAGGCGTCCTGGGCCTCGTACCGGTACGCCCGGCCGGGGACGATGACCCGCACCGGCGGCTCGGTCTGCTCCATCGTTCGCGCCTGCATCGGCGAGGTGTGGGTCCGGAGCACGATCTCCTCGCGCTCGGATTGGACGATCATCGTGTCCCAGACATCGCGCGCCGGGTGATCGCTCGGGATGTTTAACAGGTCGAAGTTGTAGTGGCCGGTCTCGACCTCCGGCCCGTAGACGGTTTGGAACCCCATCAGGGCGAAGATCTCGCCCAGCTCCGCGACCATCCGGGTGACCGGGTGTTCCGCGCCGAGGATCGGCGCCCGGCCCGGCAGCGTGACGTCGATCGCATCGGCGGCCAACTGGGCTTCCAGGGACACCGACGCCACCGCCTCGTTGCGGGCGGCGAAGGCGGCGGTCAGCTCTTGCTTGACGGCGTTCGCGGCCCGACCCGCCCCCGGTCGCTCGGCGGCGGAGAGCGCGCCAAGCCCCCGCAGCAGTCCCGTCAGTTCCCCCTTGGCGCCCAAATACGCCCGCTCCCAGGCGGCCATCGCCTCCGGGTCGTCCGCAACCGCGAGGGCGGCGAGGGCGCGGTCGCGGAGGTCGGCCAACGTGGTGTCGAACGTCGTGGTGGCGTTGGTCATCGCGGTTCGTCTCGCTTGGCGCGCCCTTCTCCGGGCAACAAAAAGCCCCCCGGCAGGGACGAGGGGCTGCCACGCGGTACCACCCTGCTTCGCCGCGACAGAAACCGCCGGCGCGCTTTGCGGCCGCTCCGGCGAGGGGTGATCCCACGCCGCCGCGGCCTTGCCCAATAATGGCGGGCGTCCAGGGGCGACTAGTGGCGCGCCGGTCGCGCGTTCACCGCCCGGCTCGGGAGCGAACTTCCCCGTCGCGCCACCGCGGCGGCTTCCAGTCCCGCAATCGGGGCCACCGTCTCTGACCGGCGCGGCAACGGGTACTCTTCTCCGTCGTCGCCGTTGACCGTCTTCGGTTGTCGAACGCAGTATACCAGCGCCGCCAGCCGTCGTGGTTGGCGGAATCGTGAGGAGTGGCGCGTGCAGACCATCATCGAATCCGTCCACGGGCGGGAGATCCTCGACTCCCGGGGCAACCCGACGCTGGAGGTGGAGGTCGCGCTGCTCGGCGGCGCCCGCGGCGAGTTCGCCGTCCCCTCCGGCGCCTCGACCGGTGCCCACGAGGCGGTCGAGCTGCGCGACGGCGACAAGAAGCGCTACGGCGGCAAGGGGGTCGAGAACGCGGTCCGCAACGTCAACGAGACGCTGGCCGAGACGGTGGTCGGGTTGGACGCGCTGGACCAGGTCGGCATCGACCGCCTGATGCGCGACGTCGACGGCACCCCGAACAAGGGCCGCCTGGGCGCCAACGCGATCCTCGGCGTGTCGTTGGCGGTGGCCCGGGCGGCGGCGGAGGCGGTCGGGTTGCCGCTGTACCGCTACCTCGGCGGGCCGAACGCGTGCACCCTGCCGGTGCCGATGATGAACATCCTCAACGGCGGCAAGCACGCCGCCGGGTCCAGCGTCGACATGCAAGAGTTCATGGTGATGCCGGTCGGCGCGCCGTCGTTTCGCGAGGGACTGCGCTGGGGGACCGAGATCTTCCACGCCCTCAAGGGCATCCTGCACGCCCGCGGACAGAGCACCAACGTCGGAGACGAAGGCGGCTACGCCCCCAGCCTCGGCTCGAACCAGGAAGCGATCGAGGTCATCCTGGCCGCGATCGAGAAGGCGGGGTACCGGGCCAGGAGCGAGATCGCGATCGCGCTCGACCCGGCCGCGACCGAGCTGTACGACAACGGGACCTACACGCTGCCGGGCGAGGGTACGGAGCGTTCCGGGGCCGAGATGGTCGCCTTCTACGCCGACTGGTGCGCCCGCTATCCGATCGTCTCGATCGAGGACGGTCTGGCCGAGGACGACTGGACCCAGTGGGCTGCCTTGACGGCGAAGGTCGGCGACACGGTCCAACTCGTCGGCGACGACCTGTTCGTCACCAATACCGAGCGCCTCGCTCGCGGGATCAAAGACAAATCGGCGACCGGCATCTTGGTCAAACTGAATCAGATCGGAACCCTGACCGAGACCATGGAGGCGATCGAACTGGCCCAGCGGGCCGGGTTCGCCGCCGTCATCTCCCACCGCTCCGGCGAAACCGCCGACGCCTTCATCGCCGACCTGGCGGTGGCGACGAACGCCGGGCAGATCAAGACCGGCGCCCCGTCCCGGGTGGACCGGGTCGCGAAGTACAATCGCTTGCTGCGGATCGAGGAAGCGCTCGGCGACGCGGCGGTGTATCCGGGGAAGGCAGCGCTGCGGACGGGATCACGGGTTTCCTAGAGCCTGTTAGGGACTTTGGGCGACGACGTTGACAAGTCGTTGCAGCATCAGACAGGCGAAGGCGAGGAACTGCAAGCCCGCGACGGTTTCCGGCAACCGCTCGGAGTCGCGCGCCAGCCGCCGGAAGCGGGCCGCCCAGGCGAACGAGCGCTCCACGACCCACCGCCGGGGCAGCAGGACGAAGCCGCGCTTGGCCTCCGGCGGCTTGGTCAAGTCCAACTCGGTGCCGGACGCGGCGGCGGCGGCTTCCGCCCGCTCGCCGGTGTAGCCCTCGTCGACAAAGGCGACCTCGACGCGCTCCCCGGTCGCTTCCTGCACGGCCTCGGCCAGGGCGGCGACCCGGTCGCGATCTCGGGCGCCCGCCGCCGTCACGCGCAGCGCGAGGAGGTTGCCGAGCGTGTCGACAGCCGCGTAGACCGCGCTGTCCTTCCGGCGCTTGGCCCCGTCGTACCCCGCTCGGCCGCCGCTTTCCGGGGGGTTTCGGACGGTGCGGCTGTCCAGGATCACCGCCGGTGGTTCGCCGGCGCGGCCTTCGCCTCAGCGCAGCACCACGCGCAGGTCCTCCACCGTCCTCGCGAAGCAACCACGGTCGATCCGGCGCCGCGCCTGCTCGTAGACGACGCGCCACGGCGGCAGGTCGTGGGGCATCATCCGCCAGGTCGCCCCGGCGTGGACGATCCAGTGGGCGCCGCCGAAGACCTCGCGCAGCAGGTAGGGCCGTTGCGGGGCGTCCGGCGTCATCGAGGTCAGGTACGGGGCGGCGAACGCCCACTCGTCGTCGGTCGCGTCGTTCGGGAGCGGCTTGCGGGAGCTGGGCGCGGTTTCTATCCCACAAGTCTAAAACGTTCCGAACAGGCTCGAGAGAACGATCCGGCGACCAGACCGCTCCCCGCTACTGCTCCCGCAAGTAGGCCAGGGTCGCCCCGTCCCCGCCCTGCTCGGGCGGGGCCAGTTCGTGGCGGGCGACGACGGGGTTGTCGTTCAACCCCTCGCGGACGACCTGGCGCAGGGCGCCGGTGCCCTTGCCGTGGATGATGCGGACGAAGGGCAGTCCAGACCGATAGGCGTCCTCGACGTACTTCTCCAGCATCTCGGCGACGTCCGCCGCGCGGTTGCCGCGGAGATCGATCTCCATCGGCACGAAGCCGACCGGCGGCGGGGTGAAGACGCGCCGCTCCTGCTGGGCCGCCTTGGCCCTCCCGAGCCGCTGCAGCGCGTCCAGCGGTTGGCGCAGTTTGAGGGCGCCCAGGCGGACGTCGGCGAACCCGTCCTCGACCGCCTCGACCTCGCCCTCGGAGGCCAACGACGCCACCATCACGCGGTCCCCGACCCGGATCGGTTTCGCCCCGGCACCGGCGGCCGGTTTTGGCCGCGCGATCCGCTCCTTCCGGAAGGTGCGCACCGCGTCGGCGGCCTGGTCCACTTCTTGGCGCCGCTGATCGACGTGCTCGCGGGTGGCGGCGACCACCTCGCGGTCGCGCTGGAGGCGGCGCAGGGTTTCCCGCACCGCGGCCAGGTCCGCTTCGGCCTGGGCCAGCGCCTCGGCCCGCGCGCCCTGGCGCTCGATTTCGGCCTCGCGCAGTTCCTTGGAGGCGATCCGGCGGACCTGCTGCGTTTCCTTCTCCGTTTCGCGGGCCCGGGCCAGCGCGGCGTCGGCTTCGTCGCGGCGGGCGCGGATGTCCTGGAGCAGGGCGTCGGCGCGCAGTTCATTCGGATCCAGGTACGCCGACGCGGCCTGGACGATCTCGCGCGGCATCCCGAGCCGGGTCGCGATGGCGAGGGCGTTGGACCGGCCGGGGACGCCGATCATCAAGCGGTAGGTCGGGGAGAGGGTCTTCACGTCGAACTCGACGCTGGCGTTCTCGACCCCCGGCGTGGCGTAGGCGTAGGCCTTGACCTCGGAGTAGTGGGTGGTGGCGATGGTCAGCGGCCCCTTGGCGAGCAGATCCGAGATCAGGGCGCGGGCGAGGGCCGACCCTTCCTGGGGGTCGGTGCCGGCGCCCAACTCGTCGAGCAGGACCAGGCTGTCCGGGGTGACGTGGCGCAGCATCGCGATCACGGTTCGCATGTGGGACGAGAAGGTGGACAGGCTCTGGGCGATGCTCTGCTCGTCGCCGATGTCGGCGAAGACGGCCGGGAAGACGCTGACCACGGACGTGTCGTCGGCGGGCAGGAAAAACCCGGCCTGGGCCATCAGGGTCAGCAGGCCAACCGTCTTCAACGCCACGGTCTTGCCACCGGTGTTCGGCCCGGTAATCAGCAGGACCCGAAACGCCTCGCCGAGGTGGATGTCGGTCGGCACGGTCGTCACCGGATCGAGCAGCGGGTGGCGGGCGCGGACCAACGCCACGCGATGGGTGAGGTGCCCGTGCGCCCCGTCCGCGTCGCCGCGCCAGAGGATCGGCCGGGTGGCCCGCATGTCGAAGGCCAGCCGCGCCTTGGCCATCGCCAGGTCCACCGCCGCCACCGCCTCGACCGAGGTGGCGAGCGGGTCGGCCTTGGCGCCGACCCGCTCGCTGAGCAGATCGAGGATCCGGTCGATCTCATGCTGCTCGGCCGCCTGCTGCTCGCGCCAGCGGTTGTTCAGTTCGACGACGTCCAGCGGTTCGACGAAGAGGGTTTGGCCGCTGGACGACGTGTCGTGGACCACGCCGGGCACCTGGGCGCGGGCCTCGGCCTTGACCGGGATCACGTAGCGGCCGTCGCGCATGGTAACGATCGCGTCCTGGATGGCGCCGCCGTAGCGCCCGCCGGCGAGGAGGTTGTTGAGGCGCTCCATCAGGCGGCTGTGGGCGATCCGGATGTCGCGCCGGATCCGGCCGAGGGCATCGCTGGCGGTGTCGAGGACGTCGCCGCGGGGGCCGATGGCGCGGCCGATGTCGGTTTCGAGGTCCGGCGCTTCGGCGACGTGCTCGACGAACACCGCCAACGACGGGAAGCGCTGCTCGACATCCGGAAGGCGAAAAAAGGACCGGCGCAGGTTGCGTCCGGCCGAGACCATGTCCAGGACGAGCAGCAATTCGGACGGCATCAGCCGGCCGCCTTTGGCCGCCCGAGCGACGAAGTCGCGGATGTCGCGCGCGCCGCCGATGGAGACGTCGGGGAACGCCGTCAGGAGATCGACCGCCTCGGCGGTGACGCCGAGCAAGTAGGCGACCTGGTCCGGGTCGCCGCTGGGGCCGAGTTCGCGGGCGCGCTCGGCGGCGACGCCGAACCGGCAGCGGGCGGCGAGGCGATCGAGGATGGCGGGAAATTCGAGCTTGGCGAGGACGGAATCATGCACGCGGGCGTCGTTACCCTTCGGGCACCGAGTTCAGGATGGGCGGCAAGCCGCCGGGGAACCACGGCGCCATGAGCCTGGTAAAGAAGGGGGCCATGCGGAGAAAGATCGGAACCGGCGTCGAACTCCCGATCTCGCCCCGGATCATCCCCAGCGCCGGTCCGTCGGTGCTGCCCAAGGCGACCTGGTTCGTCGCCCGCGGCATCACCCGCAGCGCCAGCGCCGCCACGGTCAGCGCGAGACCCGAGACCACGAGGCCGAGGGCCGCGCCGGCGATGTTGTCAAGGATGGCGATTCGGCGCGGGAGTTTCAAGTCTCCCAGTCAGCGGGAGATGATCACGGTAAAGATCACCGAGAAGGCGACGAACAACAAGGTGAAAACGATCAGCCACGAGGTGCGCACGCTGATCGCGGGCGAACTCGGCCGCCGGGCGGTAAAAGGTCGCCGCCGCGATCGCCCAGAAATAGATGGCGATCACCGCGGCGGTGACCCCGGTCACGCCGCCGAAGAACGCGGCCCCGATGATGGCCATGAAGATGACCACGATCCCGATGTCGAGCGCGTTGACCATGGCGTTCGCTTCTCCCGCGGCCGGTCCCCGACCGGCGCACCCATCCGGAACGCCCCGCCGCCCATCGCGGTTGCGACGCTAACGCCGCCATACCGTCCGCCAAAATCCCCCGATGGTCCGCGATCGTCGCCCGCGGCGGAAGCCCCGGAAAGCAACCGCGGCCCGACCCGTCTTTCCATCCTCCAGGCCGCGCCACGGCCCACGCATCTTGACACGAACATTCGTTCGTCCCTATACTGGCGCTATTGACAACGCGCGCCGCTCCCAGCGCCCCCGCCCCACCGCCGCACGAGAGGACGCCATGAAGGACCTATCTCGCCGCCAACGCGCCGTCCTGGATTTCATCGAGGCCTTTTTGGCCGAGAACGACTATCCACCGACGATCCGGGACATCCAGCGCGAGCTGAGCATCTCCTCGACCAGCGTGGTCGACTACAACCTCAAGGTGCTCGAAGAGCGGGCCTACATCCGGCGCAACCGCAACATCTCGCGCGGGATCGAGGTCGTCGGCCGCGCCCAGTCGCGGCGCAACATCGTCTCGATCCCGGTCATCGGCCAAATCGCCGCCGGTTTCCCGATCCCGGTCCCCGGAGATCTGGAAGGCAGCGACTCCGCCGAAACGGTTGATCTCGGCACCGAGTTCGCGCCGGACGGCGGGCGGGGCATGTTCGCCCTTCGGGTCAAGGGGCACTCGATGGTCGACGCGCTGATCAACGACGGCGACATCGTCCTCCTGCGCCAGCAGCAGACCTGCGAGAACGGCGAGACGGTCGCGGTCTGGCTGCGCGAGCAGAAGGAAACCACCCTCAAGAAGTTTTACCTCGAAGGCGAGCGCGTCCGCTTGCAGCCCGCCAACGTGACGATGGACCCGATCTACACCGCGGCCGACAACGTCGAGATCCAGGGCAAGCTGGTCTCCGTGATCCGGGCGTTCGCCTAGCCGCGCTCGCACCAGCGGCCCCATCGCCGCCGAGTTTTAGAGGCCCGAGGCCCCGGTGCAAACCGGGGCCTCGGCGCGTGCTTGCGGCGCGGCCGTGCGTCGTCCATCATCACCGCCAACCGTCGCGCCGCCGAACCCATCGCCCAGACCGAGGTTGCCGTGTCGCTCGTCCGCCCCGCGTCCGCCAGCGAACCCGCGGCGCCGCGCGCCGCGGCGCGGGCGGCGACGCGGCAGGCGCCGCTGGCCCTCCTGGTCGGGTTGGCCGTCTTCGTCGCCTGCCTGGCCTGGATGCCGTCGCTGATGGATCGGCTCGACCCGCTGACCGGGGACGAGCCGTTCTACGTCATGACCGGGATCAGCCTGATCGAGGACGGCGACCTCGACGAACGGAACAATTACGAAGCGCGCCACTTTGACCGCTTTTACCCGGTCCCAGGCATCGCGCGCGACGGCTGGCCCGGCTTTCCGGATCCCCTGCCACCCCACGCCTCCCAGACCGATCGGGACGGTCTCTACAGCAAGCACGGCCCCGGGATGGCGCTGCTGGTGGCGGTGCCGTTCGCCGCCGGCGGTCGGCCGCTGGTCCTGCTCGTCCTGGCCGGCGTCGCCGCCGCGGCGGCCGGGAACGCGACCGCGTTGGCGGCCCGCTTCGCGGCGGCTCCGATCGCGGCGGCGGTCGGGTTGGCGCTGGCGCTGACCAACCCGATGGCCTCGTTCTCGCTCCTGATCTTTCCGGAGATGAGCGCCGCGCTCTGCGTGACCTACGCCGTGCGGCGGCTCCTGGCCCCGGCCAACTCCGTCTGGCAGTGGTTCGCCATCGGGGCGGCGGCGGCGGCGCTGCCGTGGCTGCACTACCGCTTGGCGCCGGTCAGCGTGGTCCTGGTGGCGCTGGCCGTCTGGCGCCACCGGCGGGCGCTAATCGGCCGGTCCGGGCTCGCCGCCTTGGCGTTGCCCATCCCGGCCGCCCTCGTCCTCGGCGGCTGGTACGTCTACCTCTACGGTGGGCCGCTTCCGCCGTCGTCCGATCACGCAGGGTTCTCCGGCCCCGCGGACAGCGTCAACAACTTCTTCGGCACGTTCCTCGACCAGCAGTGGGGCGCGTTCGTCCACAACCCGCTGCTGCTGCTCGCGGCGGCGGCGTTCGTCCCGTTCCTCGCCCACCGGCCGAAAGACGCCGCGACCTTGCTGGCGGTGGTGCTGCCCTATCTGGCGCTGGTCGTCACCTACCGGGTCTGGTGGGGCGAATGGAACCCGCCGGCGCGGTACCTGACCGACGTCGTGCCGCTGGCGGCGGCGCCGTTGGCGTGGTGGCTGGGGCGGATCCGGCGCGCGGTTGCCTGGCCGGTACTGGCCGCGTTCGCGGCCCCCGGGCTGCTGGTGATGGCGGGGTTCGTGGCGGACCCGCAGCGGATGTACAACCACCCGGATGGATCGAGCAGCCTCTTCGAACTGTGGCAGGCCCGTACCGGCCTCGCGTTGACGGAATGGGTGCCGTCGTTCGTCTTCTACAGCGCCGCGCCGGTCGGCGAGCGGGTCTTCGCCTCCGCCGTCCTCGTCGGCCTGCTGGCGGTGCTACCGGCGGTGGCGATGGTTCTGGTGGACGGCGCCTCGGACGACGAGTCCGCGGCGGGAGACGGTTAACCGGGTGCTATACTCGCCTCGCTCCCAGGCCAATCCGGCATCCTGGCCGGGCAACGGAGGGCGCCCCCCGTGGACACCGCGTTCCTGACCGGTCTCGGCCTGGCCGCGCCGGCCGGTCTCAATGCGTACTTGCCGCTGCTGATCGTCGCCCTCGCCGACCGGTTTACCGGGCTGATCGAGCTCGACCGGCCGTACCACTTCTTGTCTTCCCTGGCCGGCATCGGAATCTTGATCCTGCTGCTGACGGTGGAGTTGGTGGTCGACAAGATCCCGGGTCTCGACCACGCCAACGACCTGATCCAATCGGCGATCCGCCCCGCCGCCGGCGCCGGGCTGATGATGGCCGCGACCAGCGACTGGCCGGCCCTCAACCCGGTCCTGGCGTTGCTGATCGGCCTCGTCGCCGCCGGGGTCGTTCATACCGCCAAGGCCACCACCCGGCCGCTGATCACCGTCGGCACGGGCGGGATGGGCAATCCGCTGGTCAGCCTGGTCGAGGACGGCATCGCCGGGGTCACCGCCGTCGTCGCGCTCGTGCTGCCGCTCGGGGTGCTGGTCCTGCTGCTCGTCTTCGCCGGGTTCCTGGTTTGGTCCACCCGCCGGGTGCGTCGACGGTTCGGCTCGGCCCTGCCCCCGGCGCCGGGGCGAGCCGGTCCAGGGTTGCACTCCTAGACTCAACCTTTATAATAAGAACCGAAGAAGTTCGAGATCCGATCACCCGAGCGAGGACGCGATGCCGCCCGTCCGCTTCAAGGATTACTACCAAACCCTGGGGTTGGGCCGCGACGCCGACGAGAAGGCGATTCGCGCCGCCTACCGCAAGCACGCCCGCGCCAACCACCCGGACCTCCACCCGGGCGACAAGGTCGCCGAGGAGCGCTTCAAGGACGTCAACGAAGCCCACGAGGTCCTCTCCGACCCGGCCAAGCGCAAGATGTACGACCGCTACGGCGAAGAGTGGCAACGCTACCGGGACGCCGGGTTCACCGGCAACGAACCGGCCGGTGGTCGGACCACCTTCGACCCCAACGATTTCGGGGCCTGGTTCTCCGGCGAGCGGACCGCCTCGACCGGCCGGTCCAGCGGTTCCCGCGAGGGCGGCTCCTTCCGGGTCGACCTCGGTGGTCAGGGCGGCGACGGTCCCGGTTTTTCGGATTTCTTCCAGACCATCTTCGGCAACGCGCGCGGCGGGCGATCCAGCACCGCAACGGCGCCACGGCGGCGCCGGGGCGAGGACAGCGAGGTCGGAATCGAGATCGACTTCGCCGAGGCGTTTCACGGCGCCACCCGGACCTTCGAGGTCCAGAGCCTGGAAACGTGCCCCCGATGCCACGGCACCGGGTTAGCACGGGAAGCGGTGTGCCCGACCTGCGACGGCACCGGCCAGGCACCGAAGACCAAGGCGATCGAGGTCCGGATCCCGGCCGGGGTCGCCACCGGCTCTCGGATCCGCGTCGCCGGGCAGGGCGCGGCCGGAGACCAGGGCGGCGCCAACGGCGATGTCTACCTGCGGGTCACGGTCAGGCCGGACCGGCGGTTCGAGCGCGAGGGCGACGACCTCCGGACCGAGGTCGAGGTTTCCCTCTTCGACGCCCTGCTCGGCGGCGAGACCGTGGTCCCCACGCCGACCGGGCGGGTCGCCCTGACCATCCCGCCGGGCACCCAGCCGGGGCGCGTGTTCCGGCTCCGCAAGCTGGGGATGCCGAAGCTCAAGGGCCCTCAAGGGGAACGAGGCGACCTGCTGGTGCGGGTCCGGGTCGCGCTGCCGGTCGAACTTTCCGCGCGGGAGCGGGCGCTGGTCGAGGAATTGCGCGCCCTCCGATCCGGCGCCGAATCCGGGCCGTCCGGGAACCAATAGGCCGAGCAGGCGACCGCCGATCGGGACCCCCTTCTCCCCCGCCCGGACGCCCCCCCGGTCGCGCCTCGGGTATAGTCCGACGGCATCGGCGTGGCCGGTGTGACCGCGGCCGCACGACCCACGCGAACGACCCTGGGGGACCATCGCGATGCCCGCCACGATCATCATGGGCGGCCAATGGGGCGACGAGGGCAAAGGCAAGCTGACCGATGCCCTGGCCGCCGAGGCGGCCGTCGTCGTCCGCGCCAACGGCGGCAGCAACGCCGGCCACACCATCCAGACCCCGGCCGGGGTCTTTAAACTGCACCTCGTCCCGTCCGGGATCCTCAACCCGGACTGCCTCTGCGTGGTCGGCGCCGGGGTGGTGATCGACCCGGCGGCGCTGGTGCGGGAGATGGACGAGCTGCAAACCCGCGGCGTCGGGCTCGACAAGCTGCGGGTCTCGGACCGGGCCCACGTCGTGTTGCCGTACCACCCGATCCTCGACCAGGTGGCCGAAGCGCAGCGCGCCGACGACGAGATCGGCACCACCCTGCGCGGCAACGGCCCGGCCTACGCCGACAAGGTCTCGCGGGTCGGGATCCGGATTGCCGACCTGATGGACGAGGCCGCCCTGCTCCGCAAGCTGAGTCGCCAAATCGAGCAGAAGAACCAAATCCTGACCCGCGTCTACGGACGAGCGCCGGTCGAGCTGACGCCGCTCTACCACGAGTTGATCGGGCTGGGCGGCCGCCTCCGCCCGCACGTCGTCCCGTCCGAGATCCTGGTCCAGGACGCCCTGGCGGCCGAGAAAGAGGTCGTGATCGAGTGTGCCCAGGGGGCGATGCTGGACGTCGACTACGGGACCTATCCGTTCGTTACGTCGTCGTCCCCGACCGCGGCCGGGGCCTGCCAGGGCGCGGGCGTGGCGCCGACGCAGGTCCGGCGAGTGGTCGCGGTCTTCAAGGCCTACTCCACCCGCGTCGGTGGCGGACCGCTGCCCACGGAACTCCTGGACGCCACCGGCGACACGATCCGCGAACGCGGCCGGGAGTACGGCACCACCACCGGTCGTCCCCGCCGGACCGGCTGGTTCGACGCGGTCGCCGCCCGCTACGTCACCCGCCTCAACGGCGTGACCGAGGTCGCGCTGACGCTGCTCGACGTGCTCGACGCCTTTGAGGAGATCAAGGTCTGCACCGGCTACGCCCTGAACGACATCACCCTCGATCACCTGCCGGCGCGCGACGACCTGTTGGCCCAGGTCGTCCCGTGCTACACCACCTGCCCCGGCTGGTTGCGCGAGACGACCCGGGCCCGCCACGCCGAAGACCTGCCGGACGGCGCCCACGCCTACGTCTCGTTCCTCTCCGACGCGATCGGGGCGCCGATCACCATGATTGGCGTCGGACCTGCTCGCGACCAACTGGTGCCGACCGGGTCGCGGCCGTTGGTGCCGGCGCGGTAGGGCCACGCCATGCCGCGAGAGGCGTACGGCGACGGCGGGCCGTGGCCCTACCGCCGTTCCGGCACACCGCGCAACCCTGCCAACTCGTCCGTCGCGTCCCGCCGCATTAGGTTGGCGATCGCTTCCCCGGCCGACCGTCCCTCGAACAGCACGGCGTGCAGTTGGTCGGTGATCGGCAGCTCGACGCCGTGGCGTCGGCCCAGCGCCAACGCCGCTGCGGTGGTCGCCACCCCTTCGGCAACCTGGGTCATCCCGGCTTGGATCTCGGCCAGGGTGCGGCCCATCGCCAGTTCTTGGCCGACCCGGTGGTTGCGACTGAGCCGGCTGGCGCAGGTGGCGACGAGGTCGCCGAGACCGGCCAAGCCGGCGAAGGTGAGCGGGTCGGCGCCGACCGCGACCCCCAGGCGGGCGATCTCGGCGATGCCGCGGGTCAGGAACGCGGCCTTGGCGTTGTCGCCGGCGTCCAAGCCGTCGGCCATCCCGGCGCCGATCGCGATCACGTTCTTCAGCGCCCCGCCCATCTCCACGCCGACCACGTCGCGGTTGGTGTAGCAGCGGAAGAACGGCCCGATCAGCAGGTCGCGCGCCCGCGCGGCGGCGCCCGGATCGTGCCCGGCAACCACGGAGGTGGCCGGTTTCCCCTCGGCGATCTCCTTCGCCAGGTTCGGCCCGGAGAGCGCGCAGACGGTGCCCGCCGCCGCCGGGGGAAGCTCGTCCCCCACCACCTCGGTCATCCGCTTTAGCGTTCCCCGTTCCAACCCCTTGGCGGCGCTGACGACCAGCGCCTCGCCGACCAACGGCGCGATGGCGCGGGCGTTTTCGCGCATGGTCTGGCTGGGGACGACGAGCAGGATCAACGTCACGCCGTCGCAGGCGACGGTCAGATCGGAGGTCACGGCGACGTCGTCGGGCAGGGCGATGCCGGGCAGGAAGCGCTCGTTGACGCGGGCGGCGCGGATCGCCTCCGCCTCGGCTGGGTCGCGGACGTACAGCCGTGCCGTGTGCCCGGCTCGGGTCGCGACCAGGGCCAAGGTGGTACCCCAGGCGCCGGAGCCGATCACCGCGATGGTCGCCGTCGTTCCCGCCATCTCCACCCCCGGGGTTCCGCCGCGTCCGGCGGGCAGATCGGGCCGTTGACACCGTTTGGGTCGCCCCCTAGACTCCCGGCGCATCCGCGGCCGGGGCGAGGGGTCGGGCGGCCGACTCCGAGCCGGCCGGAAACGAGGCGAACGTGGCCGACTCGACCAAGCCGACGATCGAACCCGACGCCCCCGAACCGCCCACCGTCCTCGACGCCGTGGCGATCCAGCGCATCATCCCCCATCGCCACCCGTTCTTGCTCGTTGACCGGATCGTGGACCTGAACCCGGGCAAACGCGCGGTCGGGATCAAGAACGTGACGATGGGCGACGGCTTTTTCCAGGGCCATTTTCCGGCGTATCCGGTGATGCCCGGCGTCTTGATCGTCGAGGCGATCGCCCAGGTCGGCGCGATCGCTTTGCTTTCCATTGACGAGTTCCGGGGCAAACTCGCCTTCTTTGCCGGGATCGACAACGTGCGCTTCAAGCGCCAGGTGAGACCCGGAGACACCCTCCGATTGGCGGTCGAACTCGGCCAGGTCCGGCGCAACGTCGGCACCGGCTCCGGTACCGCCTCGGTCGACGGCGAGATCGCGTGCCGGGGCGACTTTATGTTCGCCATCGCCCCGGCGCCGGAGGGCTTGTGACGGGCGCTTCCCGGCCGATCCCGCGCCGTCGCGGTTGGCACGTCCCGTGCATCCCCGTGGCCCCCGGGAGGTAGCGGCGGATGGCAAGCTCGGCGCGGGTCACCGGCCTCATCCTGGTGGCAATCGGACTGGTACTCGCCGTCGGCGTCCCCGCCTGGCTGTGGAGCGGGCGCGCGGAAGGCACGCTCGAAGGGTCCGGGCTGGTACTCGGTTTGGTCGGCTGCTACTCCGTGGTCGTTCTGCCGCTGATCGGCGGCGGAGTCTACTTCTTGCTGCGGGGTCGGGCCGAGACGGCCGAACTGGCCGACGTCGCGGGGCAGCGCAAATTGCTCGATATCGTTTCCACCCGGGGCAAGGTCAGCATCGCCGATCTGGTGCTGGAGTTGAAGTCGACCCGCCAAGAGGTTCAGGATGATCTGCACGAACTCGTCGGCCGCGGGTTGTTCAGCGGCTACGTGGATTGGAAGGAAGGCGTCCTCTATTCCGTCGAGGCGTCGAAGCTGCAAGGGCAGGGGCATTGCCCGAACTGCGGCGGCCAACTGGAACTCGCTGGCAAGGGCCTGATCGAGTGTCCGTATTGCGGCGCGGAGATCTTTCTCGCCCGCTAATTCCGCGGCGGGCGGACGGGGCCGCGCGGGAACAAGGAGAGGCGCGATGGGCTTCGGCCGAGACATCGAACGCCGGCTGGATACGGTCCTCGACCGCATCCCCGGCTACCGGGGATACCGGGCGAAGGAAGACCGCCGCGACGCCGACCGGCGGGTGCGCGAACACCTCGCGACCGCCTTCGCCGGTCAGGCCGAACGGGTCGAGCGGGTGGCGCGGGAACTGGCGGACCAACGGCGACTGGCCGACATCGCACCGGTCGACGAGTTCGCCCGCGCGGTCCGCCACCTGATCGACCGCATCGGCGCCTTGCCGTTCGGCTACGGCGGGCTCTTCTCCGATCGGGACGTCGACGAGCGCGCCTTGGACCAGATCCGCTTGTTCGACGAAGGATTGATGGCCGGCGTCGCCGAGCTGAAGATTCCGATCGGGCAACTGGAAAGCGCGTTCGCGTCCGGCGAGAACCTGGCCACCCCGGCACGCGCGGGATCGACCGCGACGCGCGCCATCCTGACCCGGCTCAGCCTTCGCCAGCAGGTGGTCGAGACCGCGGAACCGGCGCCGGAGGAGAGCGTCCTGGCCGCGCTCGAGGCCGGCGGCGCGGCGCCGCACGCCGCCTACAACCTGGCGATCGACGACGCCCTCTCCATCCTGGGGGACAACTTCGTCGTCGACGCCCGGCTCGACCTCGACGCCGACGAACACGGGCTGCGCTTGTTCCGGCTGCGGGGGGGGAACGCCGAGCGATGGTTGGCCGTGGCAAAGCGCGCCGAGGACGGGTTGGCGTCGGTCGCCCCGTCCACCGACGCGGTCGCCGAGGGCGCCAACGGCGGGGGGCCGACCATCGGCGGAGCGACCTACGCCGTGGTTGCCGCCGGCTCCGGCGAGGGCGTCCTCGACGGGGCCGGCGGCTCCTCCGGGCGGCGCCCGGTGCGGTACCGTCTCCTGCGGGGCGAGACCGACGCCGCCGCCCGCGCGGTGGCGATCGACTGGGGAACCGAGCGCCAACTCTTCGTCGGAACCTCGGTCCATCCGAACGACGTCGAGGTGTTCGCCTCGGCGCCGGCGGACGCGTTGAATTAGGCTTTCCACCGGATCGCGCACGGGCGACCCGGCCACGGTCACGCAGCAAGGGAGAAACGTCCGATGGGCATCATGGACCGGCTATCGCGCCTGATCCGCGCCAACGTCAACGAGATGATCGACAAGGCCGAAGACCCGGAGAAGATGCTCGACCAGATCCTGCGGGACATGCAGTCCAACATCACCACCGCCCGCGCCCAGGTGGCGGCGATGATCGCCCAGGAAAAGGAACTCGAGGCGGATCTCAACGAGACGCGCGAACTCGGCGCCGAGTGGGGTCAAAAGGCCCAGCGGGCCGTGGCCGCCGGCAAGGACGACCTCGCGCGCGAGGCGCTACGGCGCAAGCGCGACAACGAGGAGAACGCCAAGGTCTACGAGCAACAGTACCGGGTCCAGTTGCAGGCCGTCGACAAGCTAAAGACCCAACTCCGGCAGCTCGAAGCCAAGTACCAGACGACGCTGAGCCAAAAGGACGCCCTGATCGCCCGCCAACGGCGTGCCAAGGCCCAGGTCCAGGTCGCCCAAACGCTGTCCACCTTCTCGCCGATGGACCCGTCCGGCGAACTGGATCGGATGGAGCGCAAGATCCGCAGCGGCGAATCGCAGGCGGCGGCGATGCTGGAGATGGGCGACGAGTCCTTCGACGCCCAGTTCCGCGAACTCGACGTCGACCACGACATCGAGGCCGAGCTGGAGGCCCTCAAGGGCGGCGGATCGGCCGGACTGGCGCTCGGCAGCGGCGGAGACGCCCCCGGCGCGACGACGGATGCCGCCGACGACCCGTTGGCCGCCGGCGCGACCACGGGATCGAGCGCGGACACGCCCGGCGCGGTCCGTTAGCGACCGCCCGCCACCCCCCCGCCCCGATCGTCGCGGCCCTCGTTCGTCGCCGCCGATCCGGCGCGGGCGAGGGCCGATCCGCTTCGCGACCAAGGAGCGCCACCATGGCCGTCCTCGACCTGATCGAGCATCCCGACGAGTCGGCGAACGAGATCGTCCACCGCGAACCGGAATCGGGGTCCGGCGAGTTCCGCCTCGGGTCCCAGCTCGTGGTGCGGGAATCGCAGCGCGCCGTCTTCGTCCGCGACGGCAAGGCGCTCGACGTCTTTGGCCCCGGCCGGCACACCCTGTCGACCAACAACATCCCGCTCCTCGGGGCCCTGATCGGCGCCCCCTTCGGCGGCAAGTCGCCGTTCACGGCCGAGGTCTTCTTCGTCTCGCTGCGCGAGTTCACCGACATGAAATGGGGCACCCCGCAACCGCTCGCCTTCCGGGACAGCGAACTGGGGATGGTCCGCCTGCGCGCCTTCGGTACCTACTCGATGCGGGTGGCCGAGCCGCAACTGTTCGTCAATCAGGTGGTCGGTAACCGCGGCAACTACACCACCGGCGCGATCGATGACTTCCTGAAGAGCGTGGTGATCGCCGAGTTCAACGACATCCTCGGCGGCGTCCAAACCACCATCCTCGATCTGCCCGCGCTCTCCAACGAGATGGCGACCGCCCTCCGCAATGCCCTCTCCGACGACTTCGAGCGCCTCGGTTTGGCGCTGACCACGCTCCAGATCTCCGCCGTCACCCCGCCGGAGGAGGTCCAAAAGCGGATCGACGAGCGCTCCGGCATGGGCGCGCTCGGCGACATGCGAGCTTACACCCAATACCGCACCGCGCAGGCGATCGGCGACGCCGCCAACAACCCCGGCGCCGCCGGTGATGTGGCCGCGACCGGGGTCGGGTTCGGCGCCGGCCTCGGCATGGGCCAGGCGATGGCCGGCGCCGTCCGCGACGCCTTCGCCACCCCGGAGTCCGCCCCGGCTGGTGCCCCGGTGGCGTCCACCGCCACGGCGACGGTGGCCTGCCCCAACTGCCAGGCCATCATCCCCGCCAACGCCAAGTTCTGCCCCAACTGCGGCCAAGCGCGCGCCTCGACCGCGGTTTGCCCCAAGTGCGCGACCGAGAACCCGGTCGGGGCGAAGTTCTGCACCAATTGCGGGACGGCGTTGGCCCAATAGTCGCTCGTCCCGACCCCCGACCCCGTCGCCAATCTGGAACGCCAACCGACTTGGCGGGCCGAGAAGGCGCCGCCCGGCCGGTGGCGCTGCCCGGCATAGCGGTCGATGTCGACCGACGATTTGCTCGGCTACCACGCCGCCCCACACGGCGCAAATGGTGCGTCCGTACGCCCTCAATCGTGGCCGGATCGGCCCCGCGCTGGTATACTTATGTCCGATTAGCGACACAGCATCGCGCCCGCCACGGACGCTAGGGGGTTGATCGGCGTGGAGATCGGAAACGTCCGACTGGCCAGCATCGATACCGAGATGCGGCAGTCGTTCCTCGACTACGCGGTCAGCGTGATCGTCCAGCGCGCCCTGCCCGACGCGCGCGACGGCCTGAAACCCGTCCACCGGCGCGTCCTTTACGCGATGCACGAGATGGGCCTGCGCGCCAACACCCGCTACCGCAAGAGCGCTGGTATCGTCGGCGAGGTGCTCAAGAACTACCACCCCCACTCCGATACCGCCGCCTACGACACGTTGGTCCGGATGGCGCAGGGGTTCAATCTCCGTTACCCGTTGGTCGACGGCCAGGGCAACTTTGGCTCGGTCGACGGCGACGGCGCCGCGGCGATGCGCTACACCGAGGCGCGCCTGACCGCGATCGCCGACGAACTGCTGGCCGACATCGAGAAGAAGACCGTCGACTACAAGCCCAACTACGACGCCTCCCTCCAAGAGCCGATCGTGTTTCCGGCCCGTTTGCCCAATCTGCTGATCAACGGCAGCTCCGGGATCGCGGTCGGGATGGCGACCAACATCCCGCCCCACAACCTGAACGAGATCTGCGACGCCGTGATCCATTTGGTCGACCACCCCGAGGCGACGGTCGAAGACCTGATGGCGATCGTCAAGGGTCCGGACTTCCCGACCGGCGGCACCATCCTCGGCACCGAGGGGATTAAAGCCGCCTACGCCACCGGGCGAGGCCGGGTCGTGATCCGGGCCAAGGCGTTCGTCGAGGAAGCGGCGCGGGGCAACCGCTACCAAATCGTGGTCACCGAGCTGCCCTACCAGGTCAACAAGGCGGCGCTGCTGGAGCGGATCGCCGAGCTGGTCAAGGACGACAAACTCGACGGCATCAGCGACCTGCGCGACGAGTCCGACCGCTCCGGGATGCGGGCGATCATCGAGCTGAAGCGCGACGCCCAGCCGATGAAGGTCCTCAACAACCTGTTCAAGCACACCGCGCTGCAGCAGACCTTCGGCGTCAACATGGTCGCCCTGGTCGAGAACGGCAGCCAGCCCCGCGTCCTCACGCTGCGCCGCGTGCTGCAGGAGTACGTCGGCCACCGCCAAGACGTGATCACCCGCCGCACCCAGTTCGAGCTGGAGCGCGCCCGCCGCCGCGCCCACGTCCTCGAAGGGCTCAAGATCGCGCTCGACCAAATCGACGCGGTCATTGCGACGATTCGCCGCTCGCAGACCACCGACACGGCGCGCAAGAACCTGATGTCCGGCTTCAAGCTGTCCGAGGTCCAGGCCAACGCGATCCTCGACCTCCGCCTCGCCCGCCTGGCGGCCCTGGAGCGCAAAAAGATCGACGACGAGCACAAAGAGGTGCTGCGCGAGATCGGCCGCTTGGAAGCGATCCTGGGCGATCCGAAGGAGATCCTGGCCATCATCCGCCAGGACATGGCCGACCTGAAGGAAAAGTACGGCGACGAACGGCGGACCCGAATCCAGGACATCTCCGGTCTCCTCAGCGAGGAAGACCTGATCCCGGAGGTGGACGTCCTGGTCACCGTCACCACCCGCGGCTACGTGAAGCGGATCGCCGACGACGTCTACAAGACCCAGCACCGCGGTGGGCGGGGCATCACCGGCGTCACGATGCGAGACGAGGACGCGGTCCAGCACATCCTCTCCGCCAACACGATGGACTCCTTGCTGGTCTTCACCAACCGGGGCAAGGTCTACCACCTCAAGGTCCACGAATTGCCGGACGCCGGGCGGACCGCCAAGGGCGTGCCGATCGTCAACCTGATCAACATCGAACCGAACGAGACCGTGACCACCCTGATGCGGATCAAGGACTTCTCGTCGGCCAAGCACCTCTTCTTCGTCACCCGGTTGGGCCGGGTGAAGCGGGTCAACCTGGAGCAGTTCCAGAGCGTCCGCTCCTCCGGGCTGATCGCCATCGGCTTGGAAGAGGGAGACGAGTTGGCCTGGGTTCGGATGACCTCCGGCACGGAGGACGTGATGTTGATCACCGAGCAGGGCCAGGCGATCCGGTTCTCGGAAACCGACGCCCGGGCGATGGGTCGCCCCGCCGCCGGGGTGATCGGGATCCGGCTCGATCCGTCGGATCGGATCATCGCCTTCGACGTCGTCGACCCGGAGCGCGACGTGTTCCTGGTCGCGGCCAAGGGCCTCGGCAAGCGGACCCCGGTCGCCCAGTACCCGGTCCAGGGCCGCGGGGGCAAGGGCGTCACGGCGATGAAACTGACCCTGCGCACCGGACCGATCGTCGCCGCCGGGATGGTCGACCCCGGCGACACGGTGATGATGATGAGCACCGGTGGGATCGTGATCCGGATCCCGGCGTCCCAGATCTCGCGCATCGGCCGCGCCACCCAGGGCGTGACCCTGATGCGGCTGGGCGAGCGGGAGCAGGTGGCGACGATGACGATCGTCGGCCCGAAGAGCGACTACGACGGGATGGGAGTCCTTGAGGTGGTCGCCGACTCCAATGGCCACGCGTTGACCGCCACCGCAACCAAGGGTACCAACGGCGCGACCAGCGCGTAGTCGGCCGCCGCTCTGGGCTGGGCAACGGGCATCCTCCTCGCGGGTGCCCGTTGTCAGATCGCCACGATCCTGGTCGCCGAACTCAGATTCGCCGCCCGTTGGCGTTGGTGGCCATGACCAGTCCAACCCGCCGCGCCCACAGCGCCAGGAGCGGCGCGGTGACAACCAGCACGACGACGGCGACGACGATCACCGCCCCGTAGCGGCGGACCGCATCGTCGCTGGTGGCGGCGAAGGTCGGACCACGGCCAAACAGCCAGAGCGCCACCAACTGGACGCCGACGCCCGCTGGACCGGCGATCGGGCGCAATCCTTGGGGCAGGATCCAGGCGACGGTCGTCACCATCGCGGCCAGCGCCATCGCCTCGATCAGCGCCCGCAGCGCGTCGTCCTGGCCCTCGACCACGCGCGTGCCGAGGACGGCGGTCGCCGCCAGCGCGGCCGGCAAGAACAGCAGCGAGGCGTGTTCCGGATCGGCGCGGGAAACGAATGCGCTCCATCCGGCGATGACGAGCAGGACGGCAACGGTGGCGCCGGTCGCGGCCAGCAACGGCGTCCGGACGCTCGGATCTTGCCCGAAATCCAGGTACGGCTCCTGGGTCAGGTAGACTTGCAACGAGGCCAGCGGCACCAGCGCCAGGGTAACGAGCAGGTCCACCGTCCACACCCGAGCGACCAGATCCTGCCCCGCCAGCCGCGCCAACGCCAGCCCGACGGACTGCCCCACCGCCACCACCAACGCCGCCCCGGCCGGGGTTGGCAAGCCAAACCCCGCCCCAACGACCAGCGCCGCGACCGCCAGCAGCGCCGTCGCCGCGTGCGGCAGCGCCACCAAGAGGGCCGTCGGCGCGGACCGCCGGGCGCGCCGCTCCTCCACGGGAGGCCGCCGCGCCCGCTCCCGGGGAACGACGCGGCGCGGCGCGGTCGGAATCGCGTCCGGCAGGTCGTCCGAGGAGTCCGGGAACGGGAAGTCGGGCAGGCGCGGAGGGGGCGCATCGAGCAACGGCGGCTGGGAATCGGGCGTTTCCATCGCGGCTCCGGGCATGGCTTAGATCCGCACCGCGACGCGGCGCAGGCGCTCGATCGGCACCTGGCGGCGGCGCCTGGCCGTGAACGCGGCGACCGTGTCGATGCCGCACAGTTCGAGCATGTCCAACGTCTTGGCGATGCCGGCACCGACGGTTTGGGCGGCGTGGGAATCGGTGCCGATGGTGATCAGGCGACCACCGGCATCGGCGTACCAGCGCACCACCGCCGGCCCCGGCATGCTGGTCTTTGGGGTTTGGCGCAGGCCAGAGGTGTTGATCTCGAACGCGACGCCGCGCGCGATCATCGCCGCGAAGATCGGGCGCAGGCGGTCCCGGTAGCGGGCGGGGTCGTAGTCGCGATGGCTGGCGGGGGCGTACCGCTTCGGCAGATCGAGGTGACCGATGGTGTCGAACCAGCCGGTCTCGACCGCCGCCTGCACCTGGTCGAAATAGGGCAAGAAGATGTCGTCGGCGGACTTCCCGTCGAACGCTTCGGGAAAGATCAGGCTGCCGTCGGCCTGGTAGTGGCACGACCCAATCACTAGGTCATAGCGGTGGCCGTGTCGGCCGAGGAACGCCTCGACCTCGGGCGCGATCTTGCGGTTGAAGTCCATCTCCACCCCGGCCAGCACCGTCAACCGGTCGCCGGCCTCGTCGCGGACCCGGGCGATCGCCTCGAAGTAGGCGTCCGGCCGGTAGTAGCCGAAGCCGGGGTCGGCCGGTTCGTGGTCCAGGTGATCGGTGAACGCGATCTCGGTCACGCCGCTGGCGATCGCGGCCCGGCACGACTCGATCATCGGCACCCGGCAATCGACAGAGAACTCGCTGTGGACGTGATAGTCGAACATGGGGGCGGGGACCCTGTGCGGTAGGCGGTAGGCGGTAGGCGGTTCACTATACCAGTCGGGGGCTGAGGGGGGTTAGCGGAGGGCGAGTTCCTCCCGGCCCTCCTGGGTGGTCGGGGCCGAGCGGTCGGTGGCGCGGAGGACGGCCAGCGCGGCGAGGGCGGCCAGGACCGCGAGCGAGGCAAGGACCGGTTCGTAGCGGCCCCACCAGTCGCGCAGGACGCTGGAGCCAAGGGGGGCCGCCGCGCGGGCGACGGTGATCGCCAAGGCCAGCACGCCGCTGATGCTGCCGTAGGCGTCGGGGCCGTACAGATCGGCCACCAGGGCGGCGCGGGCCGGCGTCACGGCGCCGACCCCGCAGCCGTAGAGGGCGACGAAGATCCAGATCTCGACGCGCGATTCCGCCCGCAACAGGACGACCAACGAGACCGCCAGCATCCCGAACAGCAACCCGACCACCGCCCGGCGGGACACCACCGAGCCCAACGGCGTGAATAGCAACCGTCCCGGCAGCGCCAGGAGGCCGACCAGGCCGGCGGCGGCGGCGGCGAACGGGGCGCCGAACCCCCGCTCGATCAAGAACGGGACAAGATGGACCGTGACGGAGACGTACCCCAGCATCGCCAAGACATAGGCGCCCGCCAGCCAACGGAACGACGGGGCGCGCAGGGCCACCGTCGCGGCGACGCTCCGCGGGACGGATCGGAGTGCCCCGGGCATCGCGGCGTCGCCCGGGTCGTCGCCGTCCGGCGCCAGACCGAGGTCGGCCGGTCGACGCCGTAACAGGAGGGCGTGGGCCGGGATGGTGCCCACCCCGAGGACGACGGCCAGGACCACCAGCGCGCCGCGCCAACCGAGCTCCCGGTTCAAGCGGTCGGCGAGCGGGACAAAGATCACGCTCGCGAACCCGCCGCCGAAAGTCAGCGCCGTGAGCGCCCGCGATCGGTGGCGCACGAACCAGTTGGCGATCAGGACGAACGCCGGTTCGTAGAAGGTCGCCGCCATCGCGAGGCCGATCCCGATCCAGGCGGCGTAGAACACCGGCAGCGTGTCCGCCACCGCCCAGAGCAGCACGGAGGCGGTTCCGAGCACGGAGCCGAGGGCCATCGCCAGGCGCGGCCCGTGCCGGTCTAACCACCGGCCGAGCGGCACCGCCGCGATCCCGGAAACGAGCAGGGCCAGCGAAAACGCCCCGGTCATCGCCGTCCGAGACCAGCCGAGTTCGTCTCGCATTGGGGTCAAGAAGACGGCGAACGCGTAGTAGAGCACGCCCCAGGAGATTGTTTCCGTGACGGAAACGGCCACGACCTGGACCCAGCCGAAGTAGAGGCGCCGTGGGCGTGACATCCGGGTCGTTGCCTCCGAGGACTGCCCGCTCTTGGGCGACACCGGATTCCGGATCGGTTGGCGCGCTCTTGCGCACAGGAGCACCCCGGCCACCACAAGATTGGCCCGTATCCGGAATTGGGCCGGTCTGCGACACGGGCGACCGCGAAGGATCGCCGCGACGAACGGGATGACGGCGATCGACCCCCCTGGGGTGTCGAGCTGCACCGCCCAGATCGGGCGGAGCGATCCTTCATCGTCGCCCGTTCCCCCCGCGACGCCAGGCCAAGGGCAAGCCCCGGCCGAGAACGTGGTTCGCGACCGTGTCAGGATCGCATCCCTTGCCATCGCCAACAACCGCCGCCGCCCTGCACTTGCGATTATTGATCCGAAACTCTAGAATAACGTCGACAACCGGCTACGCCGTCGCTCCCGATCCTCCGAAAGGGCCTTCCATGGTAACCACCCTCGACCGACCGACGCTGCCCGCCTCCCCGGCCGACCTGGTTCGGATCGCGCGGCCGAGCATCGCCCACGACGCGACCCAATTGGTCGGCAACACGCCGCTGGTGCGCCTGGCCCGCTTCGCCTCGAACACCCCGGCCGACCTGGTCGGCAAGCTCGAAAGCTACAACCCCGGCTATTCGGTCAAGGACCGGATCGGCGTCGCGATGATCGACGCCGCGGAGCGCGACGGCACGATCACCCCCGGCGTGACGACCATCGTCGAGCCGACCTCCGGCAACACCGGGATCGCCCTGGCCTGGGTCGCCGCCGCCCGCGGCTACCGCCTGATCTTGACGATGCCGGAGAGCATGAGCCTGGAGCGGCGGATGCTGCTGCTCGGCTACGGCGCCGAACTGGTGCTGACCCCGGCCGCCGAAGGGATGGCCGGCGCCGTCCGGCGCGCCGAGACGCTGGTCGCCTCAACCCCGAACGCCTGGATGCCGCAGCAGTTCAACAACCCGGCCAACCCCGAAATCCACCGCCGTACCACCGCGGTCGAGATCTGGCAGGACACCGACGGCGCCATTGACATCCTGGTCGGCGGCGTCGGCACCGGCGGCACGATCACCGGCGCCGGGCAGGTGCTGAAGGCGTTGAAGCCGGGTCTCCAGGTCGTCGCCGTCGAGCCGGCGGAGTCGCCGATCCTGGCCGGCGGACCGCCCGCATCGCACAAGATCCAGGGCATCGGCGCCAATTTCGTGCCGGAGGTGCTGGACCGCGACATCTACGACGAGATCATCCACATCGACAGCCAAACCGCGATCGACGCCCAGCGCGAGTTGATGCGGACCGAGGGCATCCTGAAGGGCATTTCCTGCGGCGCCGCCGCCGCCGCCGCGCGACAGGTCTCCCAGCGAGAAGAGAACCGGGGCAAGCTGATCGTCGTCGTCCTGCCAGACACCGGCGAGCGCTACCTGAGCACGGTCGCCTTCGCCGATCTGCGCGAGCAAGCATCGGCGATGACCGCGGCGACGGAGTAGGATCTGGGTGAATACGGGTTAACGCGGGGCGGGGCGGGGCGATCGTGCCCCGCCCCGCCCCGCCCCGCGCTGTCGCCTAACCCTCCGCGAGCGCGTCTTCGGCGTAGGGGATGCGCAACGCCGCGCCGTCGGGCACCAACTCACCTGGCGCGGGCACGTCGCCGACCGCAGGAACCCACCGACCGCCGCGGCCGGCAAGGAGCGCGTCGACGGCCCGGGGCGGCAACGGGAGGCCGAGTTCGCCCCGGCTGTAGACGTGGACGCGGCCTTCGCACTCGACCAGATAGACGCCGGGGCCGCCGGCATCGAGGCGGTAACGGATCGCGCAGTCCATCTCAACCCTCCGCGCGGGAATGGCGGGCGGCGCCCGATGCGGGGAGCAGCGGCCGCGGCCAGCGGCGTTCGACGGCACGACATCAAGCACCAGGAATGTCGTCTATCCTACCACCGCGACGACGCGTTGCCCGTCCCCCCATAAGTCATGGCCCGCCGGCCGCGAGTCCGGGCGGCGCTACCGGCGCCCGGTCGTCGTCATGTTTTCGTGACAAAGCCGCGAATCCCCGGTGACATCCGCGTGGTACCGTACCGCGAAGCACTCGGCGCGGGTCGAGGGTGATTCCGACGTGCCCAGTTCCTGGGCGCAACGCGCCGCTCCGGCGGCGGTTGGGGTACGGGGCCGATGGGACGCATCCTGGTCGTCGAAGACGAGACCGACCTCAACGACCTGATCACCCGCCAACTGCGCCAGGAGGGCCACGAGGTCTACCAGGCGTTCGACGGCGAGGCGGGGGTCAACGTCGCCGGGTCGGTGGCGCCGGATCTGGTGGTGCTGGACTGGATGCTGCCCAAGCTCGACGGCCCGGCGGTCTGCCGCAAGCTGCGCGAGCGCTCGGTGACCCCGATCCTAATGCTGACCGCGCGGGGCGAGGAAGCCGACATCGTGCTCGGGCTCGAGGTCGGCGCCGACGACTACCTCACCAAGCCGTTCCGGATGCGCGAGCTGCTGGCCCGCGTCCGCGCGATCCTGCGCCGCAACGCCCTCATCGAAGCCGAGCAAGAAAAGGGCGCCGACGCCGACGCCGCGGCCTCCGATACGGTGCGTGTCGGTTCGATCGCCGTCAGCATCGAGATGCGAACCGCGACCATTGGCGACGAGGAGCTGGATCTGACCCCGAAGGAGTTCGACCTGCTGGCGCTCTTCCTCCGCAACCCCGGGCGCGCCTTCAGCCGCGACTACCTGCTGGAGCGGGTCTGGGGCGACGACTACTACGTGACCGACCGCACGGTCGACACCCACGTCCAGCGACTGCGCAAAAAGATGGGCGACGAGGCGGAGTCGATCCGCACTGTCTGGGGGATCGGCTACAAATTTCAGCTCCAAGCCCAACCCGGCGCGACCCAACCTCCGGTCAACGCGACCCCGTAAGTACGCGGGATGGGGCATCGGGCGACACGGGGGAGGACGCGGTGAACGGTCGCAAGGCCAACGGCGCGCTGCCGACCGGCGGACGAACCGGAGCCCCGGCGGTCGCCGGGGCACCCGCCATCGCTGGTCGCGCGGCGGGCGACGGTTCGGCCTGGGGCGGCGTCCGCTCCACCCTCCGCCGGTTGCGGGTGCTGCGCTATCTGACCCTGTGGCCGTTGTTCGAGCTTTCCGAGCGCCGGGCGCGACGAAGCCTGCGCTGGCGGCTCGCCGAATCCCACCTCGGTACGGTCTTCCTGAGCGTGATCGCGATCTCGGGGATCGGCGCCGCCGTCGTCGTCATCAGCGCCCTAACCGAGGACCCGGTGCTGAAGGAACCGGCCTCGGAGGCCAAAGACGTCGCCGATCTGCTCGACCGCCTCGGCTGGACGGCCGGGATCACCGCCGACCCCGCGGGTGCCGAGCGGGTTTCGGTTCTGTTGAACGCCATCACCACGGGCGAGGTCGGCCCCAACTGGTTCGATCAGGACATCAACTTCACCGCCGACATCGGCCGCCGGTTCGCCAACATCGCCTCGATCTCGGTGGTCCGGCGGGAGCCGGGGGCGCCCGAGGGCGTGCCCCGGATCGAAGTGGTCGCGTCCAGCGACCCGACCTTGGTCGGCAACAACGCGATCCTGATCGGCGCCGCCGCCCTGGGCGTCGCCCAGAGCGCCCTCGACGGCGACACCAGCACCGCCAACAACAGCGTGATGCGGCGCAACGACGACGCCCTGGTCACCGGCGCCTATCCGGTCTGGGACCGCGCCGGTCCCGGCGAGGCGGACGACGCGGTGATCGCCGCCGTCGTCGTCGACAAGCGCAAGCGGTCGCTGCCGACCGGCGGCGGCCTGGCGTTGCTCGCCCTGACCTACGTCGGCCAGATGGGGTTGACCATCGCCGCCCTAATCGGGATCCCGGCGATCCCGGTCGCCGCCATCGTCGGCATGCGCCGCGCCCGCGCGATCGCGCGGCCGATCAGCGAACTGGCCGACTGCGCCCGGACCTTCGCCGAAGGCGACCTCAGCACCCGGGTCGAGAACCTGGGCGAAGACGAGATCGCCGAACTCGGGGTCCGCTTCAACGCGATGGCCGACCGGCTCCAGATCTCGATGGCCGAGGAGGCCGCCCAGCGGCGCAAGGCCGAACAATTGCTGGCCGCGAACCGCGCCCTGGTCGCCAACGTCTCGCACGAGCTGCGGACGCCGGTGGCGTTGGTTCGCGGCCACCTCGAAGCCCTGGCCACCGAACCGGAACGCCAGCACGAATACACCAGGATCGCGCTGCGCGAGACGGATCGCCTGGAGCGGTTGGTCAACGACCTGTTCCAACTGACCCGCCTCGAGGTTCAGGAGACCAAACCGGAACGCGTCGCGTTCGACGCCGGATCGGCGGTGCGCGAAGCGGCCGAATCGTTGGTCGAACCCGCCCGCCGCGAAGCCGGAATCACGCTCATGACCGAGATCGGCGGCGGTGACCTGCGCGCCGTCGGTGACCGCGCCCGGCTTGTCCAGGTCCTCCAAAACCTGATCCGCAACGCCATCCGCTACACCGCCGAAGGCGGGATTATCCTCCTCGGCACCCAACTCGAGGCCACGCGCGTCGTCGTCACCGTCCGCGACACCGGCGTCGGTATCGCGCCGGAGGACCTGCCCCACGTCTTCGACCGCTTCTACCGGGGCGACCAATCGCGCAACCGGGGCTCCGGCGGCGCCGGTCTCGGCCTGGCGATCGCCCGTCAACTGGTCGTCGGCATGGGCGGCACCATCGCCGTCGAGAGCGAGGTCGGCGAAGGCACCGTGTTCACGATCCGGTTGCCGATCGCGGAGGGGACGGGCTCGGCCGACGGCGGATTGGGGATCGGGAACGAGACGGCGGGTGCGGCGTAGGTGGCGCGGCGAGGGCGGGGCGCGCCGCCGCGCATCCCACCGCCCAACGACGCGATCCGGCCGGTGGCATCGCCGCTCCTATTCGCCATCCGGTTCCAGGTAATCTACGTCCCAAACATACGGATACGCCGATCCCCGGTTGCCCCGTTGCAACAGCCGCACCAGCGCGAGCCGGTCCTCCGGATCCAGTGCCAGGCGCTGCGCGGCGTGCAGCGCCGCCAGGCGGTCGCGATCCAAGCCGTGGCGCTCGGCGAGCAGGCGGCGCAGTTCCGTCCGCCGCTCGTGGGCCACGTCGCGCGCCGCCCCTAGGGTTCCAAGCAGCGGTTTCACGGACTCCCGGTCGGTCGCGGTCGGCACCACCAACAGGTGGGTCACCGCCGGTTCGCCGGTCAGGATGAACCAGGCGCGGCATAGGTCTTCGGCAAATCCGGCTTCCGGCGGTTGGAGCGCGGCGGCGCCTTCGACGATCACGACCTGGGCGGTCGCCGCGTCGCTCTCGTCGCCGCGGACGAAGGTCGCCGCCTCGATCCCGTAGAACGGACCGAGGGTGGCGCGGGCCAACAGTTCGGCCGTGCCGCTGCACTCGTAGAGGCGCACCGGCGTCCGGTCGACGCCGTCCGGCCGGACCGGCGCCCGCATCGCCACCGTGCCCGCGTTCCCGGCCACCACCGCGATGTCCGGCACGATGCGGTGGGTCTGCCGTAGGTGGGCGATCTCCGCCGCCGGAAGCAGCGCGGCGGCGTCCGGTTCGACCGCCGCCGCCGCCAACGCCGGCGAAACCTCGAACGGAACCCCGGAGGGCACCCACGACTCCGTCAGCGGGATCACGAACGGCGCGGTGGCCAGGGTGTCGTGGAGCAGCAGGCGCACGATCGCTTCCCTTCCTCCGGGCTCGCCGGGGATGGGGTCACCCGGGCGAAAAGCGCGGATAGGACCCGAAAATCCAGAGCGTGGCGCAGCGTTCCTCGACCCGGGTCAGCGCGTCGGCCACGGCCGGGTCGCCGCGGTGTCCTTCCAGATCGACCAGAAAGACGTACTTGCCGAGGCCGCCCTTTGTCGGGCGGCTCTCGACCTTGGTCATCTGCAACCCCTGATCGGCGAAGACGACCAGGATCTCCAGCAGGGCACCG
The DNA here is from genome assembly GCA_902806325.1 of uncultured Thermomicrobiales bacterium. Classification (GTDB taxonomy): domain Bacteria; phylum Chloroflexota; class Chloroflexia; order Thermomicrobiales; family UBA6265; genus CADCWE01. Next base: position 56,421 of record CADCWE010000225.1, read on the forward strand.
GGCACGTTTGCCTTGACGGTGAAGCCGAGCGAGGTCTTGTCGGACCCGCTCGGCGGCGCGTCCTCCGGTCCCAGAACGACGAACCGGGTCTCGTTGCCGTCGGCGTCCTGGATGTCTTCGGCCAGGATCGTCGCCCCATAGCGTTCGGCCGCCCGCGCCGGACCGATCGCGGCGCGGGTCGGGTCGCCGCCGGTGGCAACCGCTTCGACCGCACCGGCCGTGCTCAGCGCCGCTTCCCGCTCCACGTGCGGCAGCCACCGATCGAGGAAGCGCCGGCACTGACCGAGACCCTGGGGATGGGACGTCACCAGGGTGATTGCTTCCAGGGTGGCGCCCGGCGCCCCCGCCAGGACGTGGCGAACCGGGACCACGACCTCGGCCTTGATCTTGAGTTTGGTTTGGTGGATCAGCAGGTCGAGGACCGGGGTGACCTGCCCTTCGAGCGAGTTCTCGATCGGCAGCACGCCGTCCGCCACCTCGCCCCCCTCGACGGCCGCCACCACCGCCGGAAAACTCGCCACCGGCACCAACGCGGCGGCCGGCCCCGCGTACAGCAGCGCCGCTTCCTCGCTAAAGGTGCCCGGTGGTCCCAGATACGCCGTCGTCATCGCGCCCGATCCCTCCCACCGGGATGCTAGGCCACCGGCCCCCCCGCGTCCATCCCCGTATACTGGTCGGATGCCGAAACGCAAGGAACGCTTCGCCAAGGAACGCCCGCTAGACCCGCGCGACGCCGAAGCGCCGTGGCGCCTCTTCGTCGCCCTGCCGCTGCCGCCGCCGGCCACGGAACTGGTCGGCGCGCTGGTTCGCAGCCTGGGCAACGAAGGTTGGCCGGTACGCTGGGTCGACCCCAACACCGCCCACATCACCCTCCAGTTTATCGGCGAGGTCGAGCCGGCGCGGGGGGAACTGCTCCGGATGGCCTTGCCGCGCGTGATCGCCGGCCATGCCGCCTTCGACCTCCGCACCGCCGACCTCGGCGTTTTCCCGAACCGGCGCCAACCGCGGATCGTCTGGCTCGGTCTCCACGGCCCGACCCACCGGTTGCAAGCGCTCTACGAGGACGTGACCCGGCTGCTGGTCGAGCTGGAGCTTCCCCACGACGACCGGGAGTTTCACCCCCACATCACCCTCGGACGCCTGCGCGATGTCCAGAACCAACCCGTCCGCGACCTGCCGGCCAAGATCGCCAACCGGCTGGACGCGGAAGCCGAAACCGGCTTGGCATCGGCAAAGGCGCCGCGCCCGGTGCCGGTGGGGGAGGTCCACCTGGTGCGGTCGTTCTTGGGCAAAGACGGGGCGCGGCACGAGACGATCGGGCGGTTTTCGCTCGGCGAGTAACGCCCTCATCCGTCTCGCCTCGACGGGGAGGGACCACCGAGTACGTGGGCAGCGCCGAAGGCGTCGTCAACGGGGGGCGACGATCCCAATCTGGCGGTCGGGGACGCGGGTGGCCTCGCTTAACCGATCGCGATCGGAACCGCCCTCGCTCTGGAACGGCTCGCGATCCCCACCGTCACCGTTTCCCCAGACTCGGCGATGATCGTTTTGCCCGACGCGCGAAGCGGGGGGCGCCATCCGGCGCCCCCCGCTTCGCGCGTCTCGTTGACGGAGCTTATGGCCCGGTCTGCGCCGCCAGGTTTTCTTTGCGCCGGCCGATCACCGGCTCGCCGAGTTCGGCGAACGTCTTGAAGTTCTTCAGGTCTTCTTCGACCTCGCCGGCAACGGCCTGGGTCAGGGTGTCGCCGACCGCTTTCAGCGGGTTGCGGTGGTACTCGATGGTGACGTAGACGTGCGTGCCGTTCTCGTGCGGCCGGAACGTCACCGAGCCGCTGTTCTCGACGCCGGAGGTCGACTTCCAGGCCACCAGTTGATTCGGGGTCTGCTCCGTGATCTCGGCGTCCCACTCCTCGCGCTTGCCGCGTACGTTGGCGATCCAGTGCAGTTTGTTCCCGTCCTAATCGATCGCGGTCACGTTCCGCATGAAGTTCGGAAACGCCTCGAAGTTGGTCCAGATCTCGTAGGCCCGCGAAATCGGGACGTTGACGTGGATATCCTTTTCGACCTTAGCCAATGGTAAACCCTCCGTGCTGCGCGGTGCTGATCGTCCACCGAATCGGGAACGATGCCGCTCCCATGCCCCGGTTGTGCAGGGATCGTGCCGCCGTTCGCCCGATTCGCCGGTTCGGGGCGGCAAGATTTCCCCGCCTGGTATCATTGATCGCGGCGTTTGTCCGAATGCTCCCACTCCCGCCGATAGCCGCCGCCGATTCGCGCCGGGGGCGATCCATCCCGAGTCCCCACCCGAGAGGCTTCCGCCATGGTCACCACCGCCGCCGCCCCCGGTTTGTTCGCCACCCTCGCCGGGTTGGAGCGCCGCTACGCCGAACTCGACCACCTGATGGCCGACCCCGAGATCGCGACCGACCGGGTGCGCTCGGTCGAACTCGGGCGCGAGCGGGCCGAGATCGAGGAGGTCGTCGGCGTCTACCGCGAACTGCGCGCGACCGAGGCGGCAATCGCCGAGACCGAGGCGATGGCCTCCGATCCCGAGTTGGGCGAACTCGCCGTCGACGAGCTGACATCCTTGCGTGCCAAGCACGACGATCTCCTGGACCGGATCAAGGTCCTGCTGGTGCCCAAGGACCCGAACGACGACAAGAACGTGATCGTCGAGATCCGGGCCGGCACCGGCGGCGACGAGGCGGCCTTGTTCGCGTCCGATCTGTTCCGGATGTACACCCGCTACGCCGAACGCCACCGCTG